>CAZFJM010000001.1:0-32652 GCA_964519415.1 Candidatus Woesearchaeota archaeon
AACATAGAAATCTCCTCTTTAAAAATACTTTTATTTTATAGTATATACGATTTTAGACGTTTTTATCACTTACCGAGGAGAAAAATTAAAAAAAAGAAGTTTGTTCAATGTTAACGTTAGATAAAACAACATGATGAGAATTAGTTTCAATCGGCTTAAAAGTTAAACGTCTATCGAGTCTTTCTGCCTGATTTGATGCTCTTACTATTCTTCTAAATTCCTGCCCATGACCTTCCATTATATGTTCATAGCCTTTTGTATCTTCAGAAATATGACTATAGTCTTTTCTTATAATACCCATATTAAATTTAACAAGACCTTCCTGCAATCTCCCGCCAGAAGAAATAGTACTTGGTTGATAATAAACTAAATTTCTTTCGGGTCCTTGATTTTCCAAAACATTTCTTTCTTTTTCTCTTAAATATAAAAGATGCTTAACATCAAACATAGATAAATTCTTTAGACTTCTAGAAACTCTTTGCCACATAGGATCTCCTTCTAATAAAACAAAAAAGTTTTCACCATCCTTATAGAAGATATTTGCAACAGCTCCTTTATTCAAAGCCTCTTTTTCTCTCATTAATACAGAGTCAACATCTGAAGTAGAAGTATGATAAAAAAGAGAAACATTACCTTGTGGAGTATCTAATAAAAGACAGTCATCTCCAATTTTTTGTCTAACAGAAATATCGGACATAGACAAGTCTCGTATGAGTTTAGATCTCATTCGCTCGGAATCCTCATAAGATGCCTTGGTCATACAAAACACACAAAATAAGCCTTTATATACTTTTCTTTTATAGTGTCACTACTAAGTTACAACAAAACCGAAACATTTAAATACTTACTAGTTCTGTAATATTTATCACCTCTTTTTTCCCAGAAGGGGCGAATAGGGCATCTTTTTGAACGCTCTACAAGCCCTTTCATGGGTTATAAACAACCCAGAAGAAAGATGATACATAACGATCACAATAAATAAGAAGTGATGAAAGGAGGACAAAACAAAAATGAACAAAACAATCAAAACATTAGGATTAGTAGGAATATTAGCTGCTACTGGAATTGCTCTAGCATGTGGTTCAAAGAAAACACCTTTCGAAATGAACGCAGACTACAGAGGCTATAGAACAAGCAAAGAAGACGGAATAGTTATGGTTTACTTTGGAGACAGAGAAACTGGAATTGTAAACGAAGATAGAAAATTCGATGCAAATAAAGCCTATTCTGAAGGCGGAGCATACAAAGTATCAGGATACACACAATTAGGAACAACCTATGCAACAAATATTCAAAAAGTTGCTAGATCAAACTAATTAACCAAATTTTTATTTTATTTTTTATTAAAATAGCTAAAAACAACATAAGGAGAACAAAACAAAAATGAAAGAAGAAACACTAGTAACTATAGCCTCAATAGTAAATGTAACAGGTCCTGTTTTAGGATTAGTTGCAGCGTTAACTACCGCATGCGTAATGCTTGGCAGTAAAGAACCGTTCCAGATGAACGGAGTTGACTATCGGGGATACAAAAACGACAAAGAAAGTGGCGTTCAATTACTCTACTTTGGAAACCGAAAAGAAGGAATAGTAAACGAAGCAAAAACATTCGATGTTGACAAAGCATATCACCTGGGCGGAGATTACAATGTTGCAGGCTACAATCAGTGGGGCAATGCTTATGCAACAAAAATCATACCAGTAAAAGCAGAATCTACTATTAAAGTAGAAGCTGACTAATCAAAATTTTTATTTTATTTATTTTTAACTTCTAAATCTTTATAAATACGGATTTTCTTAGACTTTTATGAAAATATTAAGCTTACACTGTGATTATATCAAGTTTAAACCGGTAAAACCAGCAATTAAAGGAATGGAACTTCCGGCTGAAGAGAACAAAGCTGTCGAAGTAAAAGAACCTTTAGTAATTATGACTGCCGTTGAAAAAGCAGACGAAGAAAACAAAACAATTCTAGCAGATTATATCAAAAACATTTTAGACTTAAAAGAAAAAATCGGAAAAGTAGACCGAATCGTTCTTTACCCTTATGCACATTTATCTTCCTCTTTATCTAGCCCAGATTTTGCAAAACAACTTTTAATCGACGCTGAAAAAGAACTTAAAACAAAAGGAATTGAAACTTTTAGAGCACCGTTTGGTTACTACAAAGAATTCGAATTGAAATGTAAAGGACACCCACTTTCAGAATTATCTAGAAAAATTGGAAGTGAAGGAGTTGAAGAAGTTAAAGTTAAAGTAGCAAAAAAAGAAGATGGTGAAACAGACCCTAAAAGACTTCTAGCAAGTATTTCAAAATCTAAATTAGACACTTCTAAATTAAAAGAAAATGACCATAGAATTATAGGAAGAAATCTAGACCTATTCTCCTTCAATGAAGTTGCGCCTGGAATGGTTTTCTGGCATAATAACGGTTTAATAATTTATAATGAATTAATCAATTATTGGAGAGAACAACATATAAAAGCAGGCTATCAAGAAATTAGAACTCCCCAGATTATGGACGCTAAACTTTGGAAGATCTCAGGACACTGGGATAAATATAAGGAAAGCAATTTTACAACAGAGTACGAAGAAAGACCATTCTTAATTAAACCTATGAACTGCCCGGGCGGAATGCTAGTCTATAAAACAGCTCCAAAATCATATAAAGATTTACCTTTGAAAGTAGGAGAAGTAGGAACAGTTCACAGAACAGAACTTTCAGGAGTTTTAGCAGGATTATTTAGAGTAATACAATTCACGCAAGACGATGCACATATATTTTGCACAGAAGAACAACTAGAAGAAGAGATTGGTAAAATTATGGAATTAATAAATAAATTCTACAAACAATTTAAACTAGAATTTGACCATGTAGAATTATCTACAAGACCTGAAAAAAGAATTGGATCAGATGAAGTATGGGATAAAGCCGAAAAAGCCCTAGAAAATGTTTTGAAACATAAAAAGATGAAATATCAAATAAACGCAGGAGACGGCGCATTTTATGGTCCTAAAATAGACTTCAAAACAAAAGACTCGCTTGGAAGAACATGGCAAACAAGCACAATACAATTAGACTTCGCATTACCTGAAAGATTTGAATTAGAATATGCAGACAAAGATGGAACAAAGAAAAGACCTGTCATGTTACATAGAGTTATATACGGCTCATTAGAAAGATTCCTAGGAGTATTATTAGAAGAAACAAACGGAAATCTACCAACATGGTTATCTCCTATCCAAGTTAGAGTAATTAGCTTTACAGATAGAAATGAAAAAGCAGCTCAGAAAGTCTTAGAAGAATTAAAAGAAGCAGGAATAAGAGCAGAAGCGGACTTTACTTCAACAACAGTACAAGACAAGGTAAGAAAGGTTGCTGAACTAAAAATTCCATTCGCATTAACAATAGGCGACAAAGAAGAAGAGTCTAACACCTTGGCAGTGAGAACTAGAGATGGAAAAGTAGAATATAAAGTTAAATTACAAGTATTTATAGATATGATATTAAAATCAATCAAAGAAAGAACTTGATTTAGTATTTATAAAATACTTGCCATCTGGAGTTAAATCATATATATAATAGCAGCCATTATTCGTAATAATTCTCTCTTTAGCAAATATCAACTTGTGCCTCTTAAGCCAAGTAAGATTATTATCCAAAACCTTTGTATTTAATTTCGTAAACATTTGAATTTTAGAATTTCTATTATAGTTCTTAGAAATAGCTTCAAGAATCAACTTATGATATTTACCTTTATAGTTTTTAGAAAAATCCTTACAAGCTTCCACTAATTTTAATTTTCTTTCAGAATGAAGGGGATTAACCAACTCACTAAATCGCCTTATATTTTTTAAATGAGTTATAAACAAACGATATATGGGCTTCTTACGATTTTTATATTCTTTATAAATTATAGATTTTATTTTAAGATTATCAAGAATTTGAGATAATTGATTAATCCACGTTAAACTATTAGAAGTTATTGAAATTCGCCGAGTAGATGTCAAACTAACACAACCTTCGGCATCAAATGCACCTCTTAGTGCAGATATTGAAAAAATTCTATTTTTTAGCACCCATTTCGGAATCAAAATTTCTTCCTTTTTACCAACTGAAACAGCTAAACATCCAGAAAATATCGGAGCTAAAATGCCGGGTCGGATAGTTAAATAAATTGCATGAGGTGTTTTAATAATATTAAAACAATTTTTACCTAATCCCAATTTTATAAAAAAAAGATAAACATAATTTATCAACCCCTCGTCTTGATTCGTAAACTCAATATACCAAAATTTAGAATGGATATGCCCGTCCCCATTAATTAATTGAGACACATAAATCCAATCTTGATCAATTTCTATGTATGGTCCAATTTTAAAATAATTTCCTCCCTTTTGCAACTTAAAACTCAAACCTCCCTGAAAATCTACAAATTTTTGTTTATTTAACTTAACCAGCCTCTTAAACAAGTTTACAGGTATTGCACGCGTTCCATTTCTATATCGACTAGCACTCTTTAAATTAATTCCAATCTTTTTAGAAAATTCTGTCAATTTATTTTCTGGAAACAATTTAGGTAATATTGAAAAATCTACTTTTACCTTCGCATTGTTCGGTATATACTGCATAATACAAATATTCATTTAAGATTATAACAATGGGAGAATATAAATGTTTATAACTACTTAATAATTATACTAGGAATAAAGAAAGAAAATGAATAAAGATTACCTAGCCCAATACACAGCAGAAGAAGAATTTAAATTACTTTTAGGACAACCAGAACAAAAATATAGTTCAGGAGCATGCGCAAGAGACACACCTACTCCAAGACATGGACAAGTTGAAAGAATAGTTCTTGGAACAATAAAAATTAATTTGAAAACTGGAGAAATAGTTTAAATTAAAGAAAATGAATAAATGTTTAGATAACACAATACCTAGAATGCTTTCTAAAATAGCAGTTGAAAGAGCTTGGGAAAAAACAAAACCTGGTGAAATAGACGACTCGGATTTTAGTATATTGAATAAAGACTACGAAAAAGAATGTTTATTCGGATATTCTATAGAAAGAAAGGAAAATATTTACTCCGCTAGTTCTTATGTAACCTTGCCAAACATGACAAAATTCCAAGACGCAAACAACAAATACAGAGAAATGATTAAAAAATATCATTTAAGATTTGTACCTTATATAGACATTTTAACAGGACAAATATTTCAAAGGAATAATTTCCCAGTTATAGAAATATTAACAGATGAATCAGATAAAAACAAAAGAAATCTTGCAATCTTAAAACCGATCGAAACTGTGAGTTTTAGAGAATATAAAAGCTGGCTTGATAGTTTAGTAAACAGCACTCTGGGAATGACAGCTCTTTCTGACCATAATTAATCTTTTAAACCTTAAAATAAGAATAATAAAATGAATGAAACACAATTAGAAGAATTTTTTCAAATAACAGAAAATATTCAAAAATACCGTTCAATAAGATTACGTTTTCCACTCAAGCCCGCACAAGGCACCAATCAAAGATACCATAACACTTTTTCAGAAGAACCTAGCGCAGAACAAAGAGAAAGATTCTTTCAGCGATTAAATACTCCTTATGGAATATAAATCATCATAATTAATCTTTTAAACTCAAATTCTATAGAAAAACATGGCAAATTCGACACCCCTATTAGAAAGATTAAAGCACAAACCAGGTTACGAAAAATTCATGAAAGACAATAAAGACTCTTTCCTATACGCATTATTCTGTATTCTTTCAAACAATGAAAAAGAAGGGGACAAAGTACAATTCGATTTTTACACACCAAGCACAAAGAAAATAGCTTACTCCGAATATCCTTTTGACGAAATTAAAGTACAAAATCAAGAAGCAAACGTAGTTTCAAAACCTCTTGAATTATCTAAAATACAAATAGACACTGAAGACCTTTGGAAAGTAGTAGAAAAATTCCAACTTGAAAATAAAGACACTGCAGTCATAACAAAAATAATGGGCGTCCTAAGAGAAGAATCATGGGACTTAACTTGCACAACTGCAACAGTAGACATTTTCAGAATAAAAGTAAATGCAATCACAGGAGAATGCATAAATTACAAAAAAGAAAACCTAGCTAATTTTATACAAATCAGAAAAAAAGGACAATAATCCAAGCACATATACTTAAAAACGACTTAATCTCCATAACACTATGTTAGTTAAAATTCACAAAGCAACAAGATATGTAGTCGCTATCTGTGATACAGAACTATTCGGACAAAAATTCTTAGATGCAGATAATATAAGACAAATAGATCTTTCAACAACTTTTTTTAAAGGCGAAGAAACATCTGACAAAGAAGTTGAAGAACTAATGCGAGAAATGGCACGTGAAGATGCGAGCTTCAATTTAGTTGGAGAGAAAACATGTAGAATTGCATTAGAAACAGGATTAGTAGATGAAGAAGCAGTAACAAGAATTGCAAACATCCCAGTCGCTTTGACTTTATTGTGATTTTTGCTCTAATTTTAATAAAGTATCTGTAGCCAAAGCTTCAAGATCACTTATTTTTTTACCAACAGGAACTTTCGCAATTATTGAACTAGGAACATTACTTTTCAACATATTTATAGACTTTCTCAATAAATCTACTGATGTTCTAACAACCTCGCTCTCTTGCTTACCAGATTTAGAACTGTAAAGTTTATTGCTTTCTTCGAGTGCTTTTTCACAAGTATACGCATGCAAATAAAGACCAATATATATTCCAATTCTCTCTTTTTGCTCTGTACTATATCTGGGCGACATAATTTATCAGAATAAATATACTATTTAAGGATTATTATTTTTTACAAATCACATTAACATTCCTTTCTTCCCAAATACTTTCAATCTTAAAACCAGCTTCAAGAACTTCTTTTCTTAACTCTTCCAAATCATAAATATAAGTATATCTTTCTTGCTTAATTTCCCCTTCATCTTTTCTCGAGGGTTTATCTGACTTCACAGTCCATGAAACAAAACATTCTTTTCCCTTATTTTTCAATCGCGGAGAATTCTTTCCCCAAACAGAAATCAAAGCACTTGAACCTTTCTTTAAAGTTCTATAAATTTCTTTTATAGTATTTACTCTATCTTCTTTTGAAGGAACACAATGCAAAACAGCAACGCAAATTATTGAATCAAAAAAATCATCTTTAAATTCTAATTTACCAGAATATGAATGAATAAATTCTGTCTTTAGCCCTAATTGCTCAGCTTTTACCTTTGCATGGACTAACATCTGTTCAGAAAAATCAACTGCATATAACTCTACATTTTTACCAAGTGCACTAAAATTTCTACCACTCCCACAACCTAAATCTAAAATCTTTCCATTTTTATCCTTTAGAAATCCAACTACTGCAGGACTAGGAACTTCTCTAAATTCATTCCACTTCTCAGCAATTTCATCCCAAACTTTTCTCTGCTCTTCTTTAGAGCTGACACCCGAGTGTGCTGGTTTTTCAACTTTCATAAAAATACCTAGTAGAAAGAGATTTTAAAGTTAATTAAAAAAAGAAAAAAGCTCTAAAAAAATAAAGAGCTAATTTTAATAAATTTCGTAGGAAACTTGTATATATCCTGAAACAGTTTGATCGCCAGGAACAATGTTACTTACAGCTAATTTAGCTTCGGAAACCATCATATCTCTAGCAACTCCACCAGCATAACTATATGCATTCCAAGGAGTATACTGATAGTTAGATGTTGTAACTGAAACCGGTTTTTTACCAACTTTCAATCCAAGACCTTCAGCAATTGCTGATGCTTTTACCTTAGCGTCTTCTCCAGCTTGTTTCAAAGCTAAAGCTTTGTATTCGTTTTGCTTTGCATCGCTCAATTCGAAATTGATATAACTCAATAACGCACCAGCATCTACGCCAGCATCAATTACATCGCCAACTAAAGAAGCATCAGAAGTATTCAATACAACAGTTACTTGATGAGATGCCTTGTATCCTTTATCAACAGTTTTGCCATTGACCCATTCAGTCCAAGGATAGATTTGAAGAGCTTCAGTCTTTATATCTTCTCTATCAAAACCTAGTTTGATCATTGAAGTTATAAGCTCATCCATAATAACAGCATTTTCATCCTTTGCAATTTTTGCATCGCTACCATTTGTTTCAACATTGAAATGAATAGTAACCATATCAGGAGTAACTTTTATAGTTGAAGTACCATCTACGCTAATAACTTGTCCGCTAACAGGATTAACAACTTTGTAAAAACCAAAGCCAATAATTCCAATTGCAAGCAAAACAGTTACAGCTACAATTAATGTTATCTTCACAGATTTATCCATATTTTTATTTAGACCTCCTTTCAATAAAGTAATTTAATAAAAAGAATATTAAAATTCCAGACCAAATCCCTATCAAAAACCATTCCCAACCTGGAAGAGATCCAATAAAACTTGTTTTTTCTACAACCTGCTGAGATATTACCGCAGGAGTATCACTAACTAATTCACTTCTAGCCATTTCCCCAGCACTAGCAGCAGCATAAGAGACACTATCAGTAGCAGATTTAGCCATTAGCACATTTTGCTCAGGAGCATAAGAATTAAGCTCAATTACTTTCTTAATAGTTAAAGAAATTAAACCACCAACTAACAAAGCAGGAATTAATAATATACTTGAAGACATTCTTTTAGGCGAAATAACTATTTGCTTATCTGAAACTCTATATGAAGGCATTTTCTTACCCTTAACAGACCACCAATGGCTTCCAGACTCAATTAAACCAGCCTTCACAAGCTTTTTCACATTATAATCAACACTATTCAAAGGCATCTTTAATTCTCTAGCAATATCGGTTTCAGTTAACTCTTTCTCTGCAAGTAAATTTAAAATCTTCTTGCAACTTTCACTTCCAAATATCTCAGAAATATACTTCATTCTGGAATCATTAAGATCCATAGATATTACGTTCGTTGTTTTAGCCATAATCTATCTATAAATAACTTCTTTATAAATCACTCGATGACTCCAATTAGAATTGAAGTAACCCTAACCACTTTAAAATTAAACATTTCACTTTAAAGTCGTCCTGACTATTCTCCAGTTAAACGCTATATAAGTAAACTTGCCGGGAAAAATATATTTCACAGCTCTCATTTCTATATAAAGACTAAGACGTTTTACATTCTGAAAGGAGGTAGAAAAATATGGACAAACTATACCATGGAAACGGCTATACAAGCGATGTAGACGAGATGCCCTTGTCACATATAATCGCAAGAAGACTTGACGACTTATGGGAAAAACGGGAATCAGAAGGCAGAAGTCTTTGGAAACTTGTAAGATAATCTCATCGCAAAACATTTTTTAATTTTTTTATTTTCTGGCCTTAACTAGAATTATATTTTCTTGGACTGACACTCGCGAGTGTTATTTCATTATCCATCGTGGCTTATGATGATAATCTCTTCTGTAAGCAAGCTCTTGTTCTTCTAATTTTTCCCAAACTCTCATTGCAGGTCTTTCAGCAAAAACTCTTTCATCATATTCTTGAGGAGATCTTCGACAAAAAGTAAGATCAGATGCCAGAGGCATATTATACTTGCTCTTAACAGTTTCATTAACTAAAACTAATAATTTCCCACTCACGCCCTGGCCCTTATAACCTGATTCTGTTCTCTGAAAAACTGCAACAGGCCTAGGAATCCAAACCTTCTTCTTTTTTTCAAACCAAAAATCACATTTCTCACTATCTTCCATTAATTGACAAAGAGAAACAGTAATATGCCCTATTTGTTCTTCACCAAAATATCCAAAAACACGATAATCCTGAAAGCAAGCTTTAGAGTGATGATCCCAAATTTTAGTTGGTTTTTCAGGAAATTCAATTCTAACTTGGGACAAATCAATTTTCATTTTATTTTAGAATTCTGACGTTATTCTATACGATCATCTCTAGAATTAATCTAACATTTCGATCTTAATCAAAACTGTTCTTGGAATCTGTATTCTCATAATACTATGAAGAACTTTATCATTAGAAGGTAAATCTAAAACTCTTTTATGGATTCTCATTTCAAAATTATCAAAAGTTGCAGTACCGCTACCATTTGGAGCTTTTCTAGTTGTTACTTTCATTCTCTTTGTTGGAAGTGGAATTGGTCCAGCTACAATTACGCCAGCTTGAGAAGCGATTGATTTTATATTTTCAATTACTCCGTTTAGTTTTTCAATATCGACGCTTTGCAGTTTTATTCTTACCTTTGACATATTAGGGCATCACAAACTTGCTATCTGTGAAGTAATCATATGAAAAAAAGAACCTTTTTAAAGATTACTAATTTGTGCAATTCAATGAAAAGATCGAGTTTTTGGCTTTTGATTATATTCCTAATCACTGGAACTATTTATTATTATACTGTTGATAATTTCTCAACAACAGGAAATTCTATTAAAAAAATTGAAGTTTTAGTAATAAGAGCTATTGATGGAGATACATTAGAAATTGAAGGAGGAGAAAGAGTTAGACTTTTAGGAATTAATACTCCTGAGAAAAAAGAATTCTATGCAAATGAAGCAATTAATTTTACAAAACAACTAGAAAATAAAACAATTTTACTAGAAATATTTGATACAGATAAATACGGCAGAGAGTTAGGATATATTTTCCTAAATAATAAATTATTTAACGAAGAGATTTTGAAAAACGGTTACGCACATTTTTATTCATACGAAGAAGATAAATATTCTAATCAACTTAAAAAAGCAGAATCTTCTGCAAGAGAAAAAGAATTAGGTATATGGAAAAAATCTGAAAATTTTGGTTGTTTAACATTATTAGAATTAAAATTTGAAGAAGACGGAAATAGATGTACAAACAAAGAAAAACTAACATTACAAAATACTTGCAATACTTTAAATGTTTCAATTAAAGACGATGCAACGCACATTGAACATGTATTAATTAAAAGTGGACTCTATGAAAAGAATTATTCTTGCACTTGGAATGATGCTGGAGATACTTTATTTATTTGGGATAAAACAGGTTTACTAGTTTTTGAAAGATATTAGATTGATATAAAAATATTCCAAAGAATAAAATAGTTGAGCCTAAAAAATACCCGCCCAAAATATCTGAAAACCAATGCACATTCAAATAAACCCTACTTAATCCTAAAATTAATATTCCTAGAATAGAGAAAGAAATTAAACAAATTTTTACACTAACTGACTTAATTTTAGAAGAAAAATAAATCAAGCTTCCAAATAAAACTACAGAAATTAAAGCATGCCCAGAAGGAAAAGAATAACCCGTTTCAGCTAAAAATTGAACTATAGGCCTAGCTCTAACAAAGATATGTTTTAACAAATAAATCAAAGCACCAGAAACACTAGAAGCAAAAATAAAGAAAATAGCCTCGTCCCTATACTTTTTAATCCATAGAAACAAACCTAAAAGAAAAATAAACAAAGCAACATAAATAGGTTCAAACATAAAGCTCAACACAGAGCAAACACTATTCAACCAAGAAATTTGATGATCTATAACATATTCCCCAACATTTGAATCATTCTGGAGAACACTTACATCATTAAGATTAACAGCAACGAAAAAAAAGGCAATAAAGAAAAATATCGCCCATTTTAAACTATTATTTTTATACATATAAAACAAAAGCTCTAATTATTCTTAAATGTTATGTAGGCTGCTTTAAAGGCGGTGTTAGGGCGCCGCAGCCCTAACACCAATCATCGCAGCCTTAGCGCGATGAGTGTGATTTGTGATAAAAATTCAAGAAAACAAGCATACTTAAATTTATTGGAAAAAGAATAGAACTATATAGGCCAGTTACCTAGGTAAGTTATGGTAATTAGAGCAAAATGGGTTCAAATGAAGGAAGAACAGAAATGTCAATATAATGGATATAACGATTTTTTCAAAAAAGAAAGCGATAAATTGAGAAGAGAAGAAAGAGAAGAAAAGAAAAATTCTAAAAAATAAAATTATTTCTTTTTAGATTTAACAGTTTTTACTTCGTGTTTATTAATAACTCTCCAAGCCAAAATTCCAAATATAACTAAAATTGCAATTAATGATAAAAATACAACCATCTTATTCTCCAAATTCATTATAATACCTTCAACAACTAAAATTCCGCCAGTAGCCAAACCAGTTATTTGAATTAAGTTTTCAATAGCAAATAAACCGATCAGTAAGAGTAAAAATCCTAAACCTGCAAAAATGTAAAACTTATATTGATTATATGGCTTCAAAGCTTCACTGTATGCTTGACTACATTTCTGATAAAAATCACAATAACCCTGTGCACAAGACACACCCTTATCACACGGCACATTCTGAGGATTCCAAGTACCATTATTATCTTCGCATGTTTGTTTAGTAATATTAGAATATGTTTCTAAAGGAATAGTTTTTGTATGATTACAGAACTTATCATATTCGGGTTCATTCAAGAATAAACTTGTACCTACATTTACAGTAGAAATTAAAATTGCCGTAAGAATTATACTAATCAAAATAGATAAAGCTAATTTATTCACCATAAAATATAGAAAACTAAGAACTATTTAAACCTTCTTCTTAATCACATAAACGTCATCGCCACGTCTGCACATAGGCAATTTTATACCAACTGAATCACCTTTGTTTACAACTTGTTTATCTTGTTTTTCTATCTGCATACTTTCAATTTGATATCTTACAACGCCAGTTTTATCTCCAAGAATATAAACTTCATCTCCAACTTTCAAAGGACCAAAATTCATTTTAACAAAAGCAACTCCAACTTTATCCCAATACTTTTCAACTTTACCTACGAAAACCTTCTTCTCGGTTTGTTCTCCAGAATCTGATTTTGAAAAATCTTCAGAAGTTGGCAATCTCAAATAAAATCCGGAAGAGAAACCACGATTGTAAACTTTCTGTAGTTCTTCTAAAGCCTCTTTGATTTCCTTTTCAGATAATTTTTTATCTAAAGCTTTTCTGTATACTTTCGTAACTGAAGAAACATATTCTGGATTTCTGTTTCTACCTTCTATCTTAAATGACATTATTCCTGCTTTTTTCATCTGTTCAATAAAAGGTAAAGTACATAGATCCTTAGCAGACATTACTCTGTTATTATCTAAAACCAACTCAGTGCTTTCATTTCCAACTTCACAAACTTTATACTCTCTCCTACAAGGATGAACACATTCGCCACGATTTGCAGATTTACCATATAAAAACTGTGAAATAAAGCATCTTCCAGACTCAGAAACACACATTGCACCATGGCAGAAGCATTCAATACCCACTTTAACCTTCTTAGAAAGCTCTTTTACCTGCTTCAAAGACAATTCTCTTGCCAAAACAATTCTCTCTGCTCCTAGATTTTGATAAAACTTCGCAGACTCTAAATTTGAAATAGATGCCTGTGTAGATATATGAAAAGGAATCTTATATTTCTTACATAACTGAATAACTGATAAATCCCAACAAATAATAGCATCTACCTTTCCTTTGACTTGCTTAATAAAATTCTCAACTTGTTTCAATTCATTTTGATAAATTATAGTATTCATAGTCAAATATAACTTGGGTTTTCTAGGACTAGAATTACAAACTTTTCGCATTTCAGGTAAATCTTTTATTGTAAAATTCTTAGCTGTAGCCCTCATGTTAAAGCTCTGTAGCCCAAAGTATACTGCATCAGCTCCTGCATCTACCGCAGCATGAAGCATAGCAAAATTGCCTACTGGCGCTAATAATTCGTATTTATTTCTCATACAATATAAAATCAAAAAGCCATTTTAAAGTTAACCCTTATTCTTGATTTGTGTATTAACTTCGAAGTTACGTCAAAAGAAAGATTTATAAACTATTCTCGTATGTATATTATATGGTTACAAAGACTTTACAGCAATTTGAAAAAAATGTAGGGATTAGTTTTAGCTATGTTAAGAAAGATTTATTGTCTATAAACGATATGGTTTCTGACTTGCACGAAAAGATACAACACTTAAGTTTAAACCAAGCTGTGCTTTTAGAAAAAGTAATGAAGCTTGAACAAAAAATTACTTCTAAACCTTCTGCAAAAGTTGCACCTAAAAAAACAAAGAAAAATGCTGCTAAAAAACCAGCAAAAAAAATTGTTAAGAAAGAAACAATTACATATAAATAATTCTAAACCCAAATCTTTTTAAACCAATTCAGACAGAAATTATTAAGCCTCAATAGTATATCAGTTAGTACACAGCCCTGTCGCGGCTGGGAGCCGGGTGCGATTCCCGGTTGGGGCGTAAGAATACCCGAGCGGGGCGTTGCACATTTTCAATTTTTATTGTCGATAAAATAAATTAATTTGTTGGGGCGTAGAGTATAATGTTCTGCTAGGGCGTTGCACAATATTTACTGAGACTTATTCAACAATACCTGAATCTTTTTTTCTATAAAATCTAATCTTGACTCTTGAAATTTGTTGTCAACATATATTTTATTTATTTTGTTTCTGGTTAGAAGACTACCTGTGTCTTGGAATAAATCTTCTTCCAAAATAGTATCTTGCATCCCTAGCATTTCGGAATAATAGTGTATTCTTTCAGATTTTTTCCAACCAAAACGATACTTAAGACCTGATTCAGACTTATATTTTGGTAACCAATAGCAACAGGAGCAATGTCTGAAGTCGTACATTGTTAATTCTGAGTATTTTTGTCCTGCTAGACTTCTTTCAGTTCCTAAAACTTTTGATGCTAGGAGTTGTAGATTTCTATTAATTGTAACGTGATTTAATGAAAAAAGATAGTTATCTTTTTCGAGACCTTTTTTATAGACATATTCTTTAATTAGCTCCGAAGAAAACATTAATTTAATTCTTCTTCCAAAAGTCTTACTGATTTCTTCTCTAATATTCAATTCTTTAAAATCATTATAAAAATCAGAAATCTTAATGTTTAATAGTTCAGTTGGAGCTCTAATTCCAGTGTCATAAAGAAAATTTATCAATACCTTATATTCAAAAGATGCTTTTTTGCACAATCTATTTATTTGTTCTTCAGTTAAATAAACCCACTGAGGCTTATCTTTGCTAGTATCCAAATCTAAAGTAATGTCTTCAATAATATTCCCTTGTTTTCTATTGATCTTTATCCACCAATGCCAGAATGCTTTGAATATTTTAACAAAGTTTGCAGGATCTCTATAGGTTTCTCCATCAATTCTTTTAATTTCACCATTTCTCATTCCATTAAAATATTTATGTAAAATAATTTCATCTATTTGAGAGATATCTTTTAGATTGTAAAGATTTTCAATAGTTTTTGCTAAAAAGATCATTCTTTGCCGGATATTATTTAATCTTATATAGCTTCTTGGCCCTTTTTTGGATTTTGTTGAAATATTCAACCCTTGTTGCATATCGGACAGATAACCAAGAATTATTAAAGAATTTGTAAGAGAGATACTCCTTATTCCATTTATGTTTTCTTTTATCCAGTTGCAATATCTTTCTTTGTGATTATAAGGGTCTTTCTTTTCCATACTTAATTAATAATTTTTAAAAAGAACTAATTTTCTTACGTTATGGGTAGGTTTTTGTTTATTTTCTATATTTGGATTTTGTATAATCAGATATAGTTCTGTCGCGAAGGTCCACCCAATGGTGACACAATATAGGGACAAGGTTTTTATATTATCAATACTGTCAATATTTATGACTGATATATTAAAAAAGGAAAGAATTTTTAACTTAATGGCGAATGAGTTTATCTTGGATTTTTACAATCACTATAAATCTTTAAAAAAGTTAGATTATTCAAACCAAAAAATTGCTGAAAAAATAAAATACTCCTCCAAGGTAGAAACCTATTTGATTTTTTTAAAAAATTCCAATATAGAAAAACAAAAAAAAGAAGAATTGGAAGAGTTATTTAACCAATTAATACAAATAATAATAAAAACAAATGAATTTCAAAAATTAGAAGAGGATAATTTCTATAAGATAGAAGAAGAAGACATATCAAAATTAAAAAATAAGCTAAAGGAATATCTGAATATTATCTGTCTATATTTTCCATCGCTTTGCTATGAGGAATATACTACGAAAAACAATATTAAAGTTATGGATTTTTATGATTTAAATATTAAGGCAAAATTAGTTTTTTTAAAAAACCCCCCTTATAAAAAAATACAAATTCAGGAAAAAGACGGAAAGTATAAATTTTTAGTTATGGATCTTCATCCAATCTCCCAATATAGGGAAGAAAAATTAGAAGAAATTTTACCCAAAATAACAATCTTTTTAGAAAACTTAAAATTTCAAACAAAAGATTATACCGAAAAAGAATGGTTAAATAGTTTTTCAGTTGTTCTATTTGATTCTTTTTTCCCTATTACTCAGGAAATTGGAGTTTTAGGAAAAATTCCCCCAAAGATAATTCAGAATATAGAAAGAGTAGATATCCTCAATAATTAAAAATATCAATTTTTATTCTCTTTTAGCTTCATCTATTAATATTTGTTTAGACAGTCTAATATAATCTTCTCTTAGAGATTCAGAATTAAATCTTATGCCCCTTTCTGCCATATTTGCACAATAGCCACACTTCGCACAATCCTGTTTACATTTACCGCTAGCAAACCAATTTAAAAAATCTTTAGGCAATTCTACCTCTAGATCTAATTTATCTAACATTGGGTTCTTTTTTGATACATATTTCCAAAGACCCCTTTCGATTAATCTGGAATAAAATCCAGGGCTATCTCTTTCTTGAGCGTATTCTTCTGCAGCGTTTAATAACCATTTATTATCCATATTTCTACCTGCAATTTTAACAATATCTATTCCTAAATCAAAATAATTTCTTACATCGGCAGGTCTGATCCATCTACTTTTGATTATTTCTTCGGGATTTGTTAATCGAGAATTTTTACAGTTAAATACAGGGAAGAGAGTATTAACTGGTTTATTTACATCTGTAGACCCGTGTGAATCCATATTTACATGAGCATCTGCATATATACAATTATGCAAACAAGGATTATTAGCTAATAGTTCTATCTCTGCATCTGTAATTGCACGAACTCTTTTGAGAAATTCAAAGTCTCTATTTTGGTCATAATGAATTGTTAGCCTATCTATACCTAAAGCCAAATATCTCTGAACTTCTTCAAGAGTATTTATTCTTGAATTTATAGATGTATTTACTCTTGCTTCGGGTATATTTTCCTTAGCAATCCTAACTAAAATTGGATTTGCAAAAGTAAATATGTCTACTCCTGCAACCAAGAGTTCATCTAAATGTTTACAGAATTTATTAATAAATCGCTTAGAAGATTCTTCTCCTGAAAAACAAGTTCCATTTACCAAGTAATTAAATCCTAAATTATTTTTATGTGAATATTGAATATATCTTTCTAATGTTTCTTGATTTATATTTGGAAGTCTATAAGCATTTCTCCCAGATCCAAATTCAGTAATCATTGCACCGAAAGTTTCTTCTATTTTAAACCCCTCTTGCACTATTCCTTGATTTAGTTTTACAAGATTATCTAAAAGAGCATAATCAAACGTGGTAGCAATACTAAATGCCATTTAGCGATAAACAGGATTTATTTCCTGAAAATTTAATTCTTTATTTATCTCTTTTTGCTCATCTTCCAAAACATAAGCCTTTTTGGGGAAAACTTCTGTTCCTTTAAATTTTTTTGCCCATAATTCTTTTACAAAAGAAGTTAATTTACTATCTGCATTTTTATGTGTGCTTTTCAACGCTTGGCAGAAGTAATCTAAAGCTCTACCAATTCTATAATCATAGGTTAAACTATGAGATATTTGTTTACGTAATATTTCGTTCTTAATCTCTGCCCCATCTACACGATAAGATCTCCGGCTTTGACCAGCGATATTTGTATCAAAATCGTTACTTAATTTATTCCTTTCCCGGATGCCTATATCAACAAATGTATCTTGAAGATCTCTATAAACAACCCTAATTGGCTTGCCTTCAGGGTCTATTTCCAATAAAGTATTTTGTGCATGCATTTCCATACTTAATCCCCTGTCTAAAAGCATAGAAGCCCAAGATTCTATATAGGGAGTTATTATTCCCTCTAGACATGCATCCAGAATTCTAGAATTGCCATTACTCCATTTTTTTGCAATATTAAAAAGAAGTAGAGGATCTTGGGGGGAAGTCATATCTCTAGAGTATAGAGAAAAGAAAGGAATTAAATAATTTTCTGGATTTAACTTTGGACTTGCAAAAAACTCTCTTATAATCAGCCCTACTTCTTGATCTCCAGAAGAAAATAAGAATCCCAATGGTTCAGCCAAGTATCCAAAATCGAGTCTAGAATTTTCCTTCAAATCTTTTCCTATTTTTTGCGAGTGCTCTATCTGAACTCTCTTTAACTTTTTAACCCCATCTCCCAACTTTCTCTCTAAATCTGTCTTAATCATAAAGGGATATTTTGTGTCTAAAGATAAAACAGTTCTTGTAGAAGAAGTCGGCGCAACAGAAATGGTTCCCGCATACTCTATTATTTTTTTTAAGTCTTTGGCTCTATAGTCTGCTAGCATCTCGGGATGAGTAAAGAATTTTACATTACCTTTCCCCTCCAGAAGTTTTAATAATTTAGAATCGGCATTTAATCCAAAACATTCTAATTCTGATTTTGGCAATACTGCAAAGGGCAATTCGAAACTTTCAGTTAATCCGTTACTTCTATAAGATTCAGATACATCTGCAAAGCATCTTTCATTATTTACTCTTCTCTCAAGAAAAATAAAGACTTCTTGGGGAGTCTTTTTTAATAAATTATTTAATAACATTTTGAGTGAATCCTTCACCATTCTTTTTTACTGCATCTTTGTATATATTAATAAAATCGATTGTTCCTGGAAGACAATTCTCGTTTTCAGGTACATTATTTATATCAAACCATTTTATTTCACTAACGCCATGGTCATTCAAATTCATTTCTCCTCCACTCAATTTGCAAGCATAGCAGATTAAAATTTGTTGGGATTCTCTTTCGGGCATTATCCACTTAGAAGATAATATTTTAGGAAGTAAAAAATCCACGCTTATATCATACCCTGACTCTTCCTTAGCTTCCCTTACTGCTGTTTGCTCTGGAGTTTCACCAAAGTCTACTTTTCCACCAGGAAATTCCCATTTGTTATGAGCTTGTTTTAAGTCTTCTTTTTTCCTCTTAACAAATAATATTTTTCCTTGTTCGTTTAGGATTAGACTTTTTACTATTACAAACTGTTTTCTAATCTTTTCAATTATAGGTTCACTCATTTTACAAAATCTATTAAATTTAAAACAGTATCATTTAAATCTACGTTATTAATTATTCTCCCACATGTTAATAAATCTTTGCAATACTCGTGAAAATAAGCCCGATTGCATTCTAATTCCAAGTGCATTACTTGTTTATCTTGATACTTAGGAGATCTACAATCAAGTCTTCTTTGGAATAAAACATCATCATTTACTTCTAATAGGACCAAATCAACCGATTTTACTCTCCCGATAGATAAAAGAGACATTTTAGACAATCCTCTAGAAAATTTTTCTCCAAAATAACCACCAGTATAGTGAGTATCTACTATCCCTCTAAATTGCCCACATAAATATTTTTCTATTTCCAACTCTGGATCTAATCCGATATTTCTAGCTCTTAAAACTATTTCCCCAGTATTTACCATTGGAATACCCATTAATTTACTTAATTTACTAACAATAGTAGTTTTTCCAACTCCCTTTGCTCCGCCTATAAATACTAAATCTTTCATACTCTATCCTCCTTCTCTCCATAATAAACCCATCCCGAAGATTCTTCGTTTCCCTGCGATATGTCTTCTTCAATATTATAATTTTTAAAATTTCCTTTATGCAAATAATAATGCTTACTTCTAATTTGGTAGAAAGATATTGTTCTAAATCCTTGCGCCTCCATAATTTCTTTAAGTTCGGTTCCATATCTTCTAAGGTGCAACCTTTCTTTATCTTGTTTAGATTTATCTTTACGAATATTTTTATTAATTGTAGTTAAGAAAATTTTACCGCCTTTTCTTAAGGAATCATAAATTTTTTTAATAGCAAGAATATCTTTTTCTATGTGTTCGATTACTTCGCTACACACAATTAAATCTACATCTTTTAAATTCGTAGATTCAATGTCTTGATTAAAGTAATTAATATCATTAAAAACTTTGTTAGGATGCAAATCATATCCTAACTTATTCTTAGCATAAATATTATGTAACAAATATCCCTCACCGCATCCAAAGTCTACTACTAAATTAAAATTTTCTTTTCCAATATTTCGCAATAAATGGGCAAGCCTCACGTTTTTACCATAACTAGATTGAGAAATATATACATTATTTATAAAATCGATAGAGTTTCTATAATCTTGGCCAAGGTTTTTCCATTCTCTAAATACTGAACCTAATTCAATAGTGCAATTCGTCTTCTGAAACTTATTAATAAAAAACATCAAATCTACTATTCCTTTTCCGAGTGGAAGATGATCTAGTCCATCTCTATAATCATGAATATGCAACCATTTTATATCTTTGTATTCTTCTAATTTAGGATATTCACCATTCTTAATAAGATTGCCTATATCTAATACAATCGGCCTTCCAAGAAAATCTATTTGAGGCAATGTAATTCCTTTAACGTTCTCAACCAAAATATCTTCATTTGTTAGATTGAAAAGTTCTTTTGTTTCTTTAAGATAATTAGTATAAGGTTTTATCGGGTGACTTATAAAATTTAATGCAGATATCTTTTTCTTAAATTTCAAACTATATAATAATCTTAATTTACAATCTTCTATCCCCCTTTCTTCTCTCATGAGATCATTATGCACATTTGATTGTAGCCCTAATTCTATTAATGCCTTTTTTATCAGATCAACATATAAATTCATATCTTCCCAGAGACAAATTTCTACTCCATCAAATTTAGATTCTTTAATTTTTTGTAAAGAATCCATAAACTCTTTCAGATGTGCTTTATCTAGATCAATACTTGCGAAAATCATTTTTGAGACTCTACCTCCATATTGGCAACTTGATCTATATGATGATTATTCCCGACAAAATCTACATGGCATGAAGTATTTTGTCGTATAAAACTTAAATCATATTTATCCATTTCTCTGTCTACTAATATCGATCCTAACGGAGTTATTTCGAATGTTGAAGAACTATGGCCTATTCTATCCAGCAGTTCTCGCACTCTTTCCTTTTCAGGAGTACTTTGTTTTGTACACACCTTTGATTGGCATTCTGTACAAGGAAGCGGACATTTTTCGAATTCTTTTTTCTGTGTTTCTTTAAAAAATCCTAAATGAGCGTTATAATCTGGAACTCCAAAAAGAGAAGAAATAGCACAGCTAGTGTATCTATACACCGGTACAGTTCCTGCATAAACCTCAATAATTTTCTCTTGCAAATCTGCTGGGAAAAACTTATTCTTGTGATTTTTAACCTGTGGAATAGGTAGTCCTCTGGATGTTATTTTTTCAATTATTTCAGGAGTTAGTCTAATTCCGGACATAACAACCCCATCTACAAGAGGAGCCATAGCATCTCGGGCCCTTTGAAACTGATCTGGTTCTAGCCATTCTCTAACTATTGGTCTCAAATATTGAATAGTTTTTATACCCCTCTCTCTTAGTTCCTGAGCCAATTCCCTCCTTTTAGATAATGGGCCTCTTTCAATATTTACATTATTATACCCCGCATAAGAAACCAAAACAACGGGTTTTAGATGTTTCAAAGCTGCAATTTTGTCTAGGAGATCCATGTCCGCAAAGGTTCTCGTAACTAAACTTACTATATTGGTAAATTTTCTTTTATCTAAAAGGGTTAAAATATCTCCCAAATCTTTTGTATTTTGAGGTAAAAATGGATCTGAAAAATTATAAAAAATTAGAGGTGTTCTTGAAGTTATTCTTGGGTTAACCATAATCTCAGAAACTATATCTTCAGGAGTAACGGTTTCTGTTCCAATCTTAGCTTTATGAACTCTTTTATATTGTTCAGTATCATAAAACTTGTCTTTATGTTGGACACAATACGAACAATCCCATGGACAACCGAAACTTGGATTTATGGCAACACCACTCTTCATTTGTGTAACTATTTGAAACTCTTCAGAGTAATCATATGACTTCTCCATAGTCTTAATATATTCTGAAACTATATAAAACTTACTATTAGTATTCATTATAAAGTGGCACTAATAAGGGGGTAAATCTTAGAGTCTTTTTCATATCTCAACAACCTATTGGCGGATCAATACGATTCATAAACCAGTAATTATTCAGTCATCCTACTATGACAATATTTGTCCACAACATTTATAAATCAAAACAGCAACGACAAATTGATGATAACTAAACTAAAATGGACATTACTTATATAACGGATTCCCACGAAAGTGCCAAGATGGTCCCTTACCCGGTTGGGGCGCTTCTAAAAAGTTATACGCCCGTAAGCGCAGTTTATAATCAACTGCAATTTCGGACATATATGGAAAAAGTAGATTTACACAATTATCGACGACAATATGAAAGACAAATAGCATTAGCTAAAGAAATTAGTACTTTAAGAAGTAGAGAAGGCATTAATTTTTTAAAAAGTCTTTAACATAAGTATAAACTTCTGGAACTTTTGATGGGGAAACTAAATATCCGTGATATGTATCTGCCCCAGAGATGCATCCGTTTCTATTTATCACTTTATTTATTGCCCCCTCTAAATTAACACTTCCAACTCTTATGACTTCATCGTGGTAATCCTCCCCATTATTGTCACAACTTCCAGCAATAGTCATATATTTAGTATTACCTGGTGTTTCGTCACCGGAATTTAAACTTGCAATAAAGGAACTATCATGTTGCATGTCATCACACTCTTGTCCTGCATGCAAAGTAATAACTCCAGCAACGCTTTCACATAAGGTGCTAACACTTATTAGCCCTCCATAGATTCCATGGTTCGGACTTCCTATCTCAATTAACTGATATACTTTATTATTTCCTTGGCTATTTTTTATATAAGATCTTGCTACTAATCCCCCCATAGAATGAGCAATAATAATTACTTTGTTTTTACCGGTATGGTGCAAAACAGTATCTACTACCTTACCCAACCTTTCCCCATATTCTTCAATAGAACGAGATGATTCTATGGATTGAATAATGGCTCCAGACGAGTCAAGTGTCCCCACATAATAAGTTGTTCTTATAGAAACTGGTTTGGCTAGTCTTCCCCACTCACCATAAAAATATGAATTAATATTATCATTAGGATATATCACTCCCTTGTCTAAGTATAAATTATCTGAATCTAATTTAGTTTGGAATTCATCAAAGGCGTTTATTGAAAAAGTAGAAACATCTTCAGTTTGAAAACTATGCCCATGAACAAAAATAATAGGATAATTAGTGTTTGAATCAACTGTTTCTCCTTGAAAAGATGTCTGTTTGCAATCATTTGGGCAAGTGATATATGTTTCTCCCGGACTACAAATTCCATCCCCGCATGAAATCTTAACACATTTTTTTAGAGTACCATCACATTTTTCACCACTTAAACATTTGCAATCAATGGGAGAGCTATAACAATTTTCTCCAGACTCTAATTCACACTTATCATTTTGACATTGAGAAAAAGAACAGTCTTTATTACAGCCAGAAGTGCATTCTCCACTATTACATACTCCATCTCCACAAAAAGAATCTGCCTTGCAGCTACCGCAATCATTTTGACAAGACGAGCAGTCTTCATTGCTTTGACAATATGAATCACCACACCAATCACAATCTAATTGACATGAAGTTTTTTCATTATCAGAACATACTCCATCTCCACAAAAAGAATTATTCTGCGGACTTGCCCAAGTATAATTTAAAATAAAACCCGTTAGGATAATTACAAGAATAATTCCCCCAACAATCTCTAATTCAGAAAATTTCATTTTAAGGAGAACAATTAGGCAAATTTACAGTTTGAAAAACAGGACAGCTAATATTTTCACCTACTGAAGCACTAAAAAGAAGATTGCCCTGTTGATACGCAGAACCATAAAAAGTATATACTTTCTCGATATTAGGATTAATCAAATCAGGATCTTGAATAATAAATGTATCAAATTCACCAAAAGTTATTATTAAACTGTACAATTCGGGTAATATTTCAGAAGAACCTCTTCTTATTTGAATAGAAATTTCGCTACCTCTCTTGCAGGTATAATCTCCAGAAATTATTGAGAATTGTTCACTTATAAACTTACAATCAGTATTGCCTAAATTAGAATAATTTTCCAAGGAAATATTAGGAGTTCTTTCTACAGACTTTAAAAAGCTATCTTTATACAAATAAAAAAATGCTGAAAAAATTATTAGTGATATAAAAATCCCTATGAAAATCCAAAAAGCAGGATGTCTTTCTTTTTTACCCTTATAAGATTCATTTCTCTTCGTATCTTTAATATCTTTTTTAGTTAAATTAGAACCACACGTATCACAAAAAGAATCCTCATCTTCAAAAGTTTTATCGCATTTTTTACAATATTTCATTTTTTATTTTTATGCCCACATTTTTTACAAAAGATACTTTCTTTGTTAAGTTTGTTCCCACATTTTGAACAACTATTTTTATCATCTTCGATTTCTGCTTTTTTATGTTTTACAAGCACCTTTTTTGATTTTCTATTTCTAAATACTTTGAAGAGAATATATCCTATTACAACAATTAGAATTGCGCCTATTCCTCCAAAAGTTAATATTTTTTGTCTTTCAGAAGCTTGTTTCAAACTAGTCTCCACTACCTGCTGAGTAGTTTCTTGAATTTCTTTATTTACTTCGCTACTCTCACAAACACCGCAATCTGATTGACAAGTCTTACAGTTTTCTTTTTGACTAGAATCACAAGAACCATCACCACACCATTTGCAATCAGATTTGCAAACTCCCTGCTCACTTGTTTCACAAATATTATTCCCGCAATATGTTTCACATTGATTTGTAGTAGTACTGCATCTTTGACCAGATTGGCATGCACAATCAGAGGGAGAGTTGCCACAACTTTCGCCTTTAGTAGAATCACATTTACCATCTCCAGTCCTATAAGCTTTATTCCAACACACATCCCAGACACAGTATCCTCCTTCGCATTCAGAGCCAGAAGAACATGTAGCTAAATTACATTTTTTACAATCATTACATCCTCCCGAAGTACTTCCAACACAAGATTCTCCTTCAGATTTTTCGCATATTCCATTTCCACAATAATTTTCACAACCATAAGAGTCAGGATTTCTGTTTCCATCAGGCCTACACTGCTTAGTTTGAGAACAAGAGCAATCTGAAGTTCCCAAAAAGCTACCAAAATCTGCGCATTTTTCTTTAGTAGTCGTGCATTTTCCATCTCCAGGATATAAGAAAGAGAAAGAAACTGGTTTACTCTGGGTTGGAAGGGTTTGTGAAGTACAGGGAGGAACCCAACTTGCAACCCTAGTACATGTAACATATAAATCAGTGTTTACTTGCCCGTTTCCTTCTGCAAGTATGGAGAAAGGAAAAGTTTGAGAAATTCCCTTTTCAATTTCATCTGCAGGAGAATTTCCACTGTCTGACACATATCCTGCATTTGAACCAACAGAATAAGAGCAAGCTATCTTACAAATATTATCCGAGCTTGCCTGAATAGTGCCTTGAAACAATACAGAATCTCCTCTGTAAACATTTCCGGATGTTTGTTTAGAAACAGAAAGTATATTAAAATCAGCAGCATAAACTCCATTAATTAAAAGTAAGAATAAAAGAAAAATTAAAAATAAATTTTGCTTCATATTACTAGAATAAAAATATACTTTATAATTGTTACGTTATTACCTATTTTAAACTAGGAGGCCAAGAATTTGAAGTAAAAATCCTAAACTAATCAAAGATAATGAAATTATCATTAAAACTTCTTCTTTTGTTATTTTTACAGGTTTATACTCTGAATTATAGCGATAAACTTTTCTTTTCTCAGGTGTTTGAGGATATTCAATTTGAATATAAGATTTGCCCTTGGTATAAGTAATTAATGTATCAAAAACAAGTAAAACAGACCCTACAAAATTTAATCCCAATCCCAATAGTTCTAGCCATGCCATAATATATTTATAAAAATCCTACTTTTAATTGTATCTATATAACAAACATTTTTATAGTTTCGGCTGATAAATAAATTATGGGCGACTCTACTTGGCATTTTATCGGGCATAAAAAAGCCCCTAGATGGGTTAATTCTTATGAGAGAAGATACAGAAGAAGCAGAGGAACTGCAGATGTTTGGGGAAAATGTATAATTCTAACAGGAAGAAATAAGCAATACAAATTAAGTTTTGGTTTTCCTCCAAAGGGTTGGGATGCTCATGGACAATGTGCTGTTCCAACAGTTGGTTGCAGTATATTTGTTAGAGATTGCGTCAAGCAAAGAAGAACTGGTAGAGCCATAGTTGATTATGGTGAAAAAGGAATTTTGGTTGTATCGGGTAAACATAAAAAATTTATGCTTCCGGGAGGAGGAGTTGAAAGACACGAATCAAGAACGAGTTCTGCTGTTAGAGAGTTGAAAGAAGAAACAGGCCTAGAGGCAACAAAAATAGAATACTTATTTAGGCATAGAGGTAGCAAACATAAATCCTATGGAAAAGGCTATTTTAGAAATAGAGAAAAGATTTTTTTAATAGAAGCAGAGGGCAAACCCAAACCAGATGGTAAAGAAGTAAAATATATCGACTTCTATAAACCAGGTAAAAATATAGAATTAACTGGTGAAACAAAAGCAATAATTGAAAGATATTATAAGCATATAAACAGTTGGAGTTACAGACTTAAGAAATGGTTTTATAACAAAATAGGAATTAAAGTTATGCCCATACTACTACTTTAAAAAGTATTCCACCAATACTAATCACAGAGCTTATAATTCCAACAATGGTGTTAATCTTTCCGAGTAAACCCCAAATTCCAAGTTCTTTGACTTCTTCTTCTTTAAACATAAGAGACAAAACAATCAAAAAAACTGCCTGTACCAAGATTAAAACCAAAGAGATATTTACCAGAGGCCTTATTTTGTAGGCCAATCCACCCACAACTAGGGGCAAGACTATGAATAGTAAAAAAATAGATACTCTTGCGGCCTTTATTTTATAGTGCCCCTGAATAATGTTAAGGAAGAAGACATATGCTCCGGTAATTACTGCAGAAAACAAAAAAGAAATAAGAAGCATTATTATTGATGCAAAATCAGTAAATGCTACATTAAAATAAAAGGCAATTATTATTCCTAAACAAAGAAAAACAAGAATCATATTCAATGCTAGCAAATGGCTTATTGGCTTACCATCCTCTAATAACTTTTTTATAGGGCTTAGGCCCTTTACGGCCAGATCTATAATACTTCCTTCTTCATAAGATTTTTTAGCCATATTAAACATTAGAGGGCATAGTTTAAAAGATTATTGGCGATTCTCAAAATATAAATTAAAATGTACCTTGTGCCTTCTAGAAAATTTTTTAAAATTTAAGATACAAAACCTTAATCAATCACCCTTCTATGAAAATTTTGTCCACCCATAGAATATGGATATCGTCCAGTCGTGACGGTTGGGGCGTTTGACCTTTGTGGTAAATTTTAGGGCGTACTTTTTTTATTGATTTATTTCAATAAGAACTCTATTCTTTTAATTATTGTAAACTTAATAAATTTTTTAATAATTTTACTGGAGAAGCTCTCTAAATTGTTTTTGAATTTTTTCAGGATATAGTCCGATAATATCTTCTTCTAAAAATCTCATTAATCTACAAGACAAATCATCTCTTCCCCACTCTTTTCTTCTATAAGAATATGAATTTGCTCTACAGCCTCCCCCACATACCCTAATATACTTGCAAGTTTTGCAACCATCTGGGGAAGTTCTTTTTTTGTTGGTAAATTCTAGCCAGTCAGCAGAGTTTCTATAATTAGAGAGGTTTGTTTCGCTAAATATATTTCCAAAAGACCTATGTAATGAAGGGCAAAGTTGTATATCTCCTACGGGATTTATAGTAACTGAGCGAAATTGATATGCACAAGGATGTGAATCTAGTGAAAAATTAGCAAAACCTTTACCGGATTTAATATTTTCAGAACAGAATACACCTACCACATCTAACCTCATAGAATAATTAGAAGATAAGTATTCCAATATAATCTCTTTAATCTCTGGTAAAACTTTCTCCAACTCAGGCTCAAGCTTGTTAATTCGGTAATTGCCTTCATTATACGGAATATCTAAATTCCACTGGTCTACTTTTAGGGCTTCGAGTTTTTTCATTAGTTCAATTAATTCTCCTTTCATCATCATGGGCGAGGCCATGGTATTAACTAACGTAACAAATCCTCTCTTCCTAATTTTTTCAATGTTCTCTAGAACGTTTTTATAACTCTTTCCCCTTATCTTTTCATGAGTTTCTATCCCATCTAAACTTATTTTAAAAGAAATTATCTTATTCATCTTTTTTTCTAATTCGCTTAATTTATCAAGTAATGAATCAGTTACCAACTCTGCATTTGTTAAAATAGTAATATCTCGGGGACAATTTTCCAGTATTTTCAAAAGATCTGTTCTAATCAGCGGTTCTCCTCCAGATAATGCAATACGTTTAACACCACTAATAGAAATCTGCTCTAATATTTTAAGAATTTTATCCAAAGACATTTGCTCCCTTCTATAATCCCACATATGGCAATGTTTACAAGCCAAGTTACACCTGCCCGTAACATCTAAATGTACTCTTGCTATTTCTTTCGGGATCATTCTAAAATTTCTCCAGACTATTCAGAATCCATGCAATGACCTTTCAACTCAATTCTTGAGGGCAAAGAAATTCTAACTCTTTCTTCTCTGCTCAATCTAGAGGTTCCATATGCATTTAACTGATATGCCTTTTGACTTTCTTCGGAAGAAAATCTACTTTGGTATTCCATATAAATTAAGAGAGTAAAGGTTACTTAAATGTTTGTATTAATAAATAGATAAATTATATTTTACAATTCAAGATAATTTTCAAACATTTTTATAATCTATTAATCTACTTTGATAATGGGAGCAGGAAAAATAATTATAGTTATTATTGGAACAATTTTCAATTCCCTAAACAAGTGAACTCTTTTGGTCATTTTTCGGTTTGGGCGTAGTCCTATTTAATACAGATAAGAAGAATTTAAAAAGAATATACTTCTATTTATCTTATGGCATTAATGAAAATAATCTTCCCATTATTCTCCATTTTTATATCAGTAATGATCCTAGACTATATATGGCTAGGAATAATTACAAAAAATTTTATCATAAAACAATTTGGTTCTTTAATCAAAGTAAATAATGGCGGAATTCAATTCAACTTAGTTGCCGGAGTTATTGCTTGGTTTATTATAGCATTAGGTTGTTTTATATTTGCAGTATATCCTTCGGATACTTTAACAAAAACATTAATTCTAGGTGCAGCATTTGGTTTTATTTCATATGCAATCTATGATTTAACAAATCTTAGTTTTATTACTAACTATCCACTTAAATTTGTTTTTGTTGATATTGCTTGGGGAACATTTTTATGTACAATAATCTCAGCTATAGGCTATTATATAAAAAGTTCTATTTAATCATAACAATCTTTAAAAACTCGTTCTAATCAACAATTTTATGAAAACAAGATTAGCTTTAGAAGGACATTACAATTATGTTTCTGCTCCGAATGGCAGAGGCGCCTTAACTGGAGAAATAATACTCTCAGATAATGGCTCTTTTGAAGGAGAAATTTATGACCATGCATCTATGGCTCCAGAACAAACCTTGAGAGGCCAAGTTGTAAACGAAAGCGGACTGACTAAATTAGTCTTCTTAAAATTCCCTCCAAGAAACAATCTTGCTAATCTTGCATACGTTATGCAAAAAGAAGCTAATGATTCTATTGAAGGTAAATATACGGGACAATGGGGCGCATTACCTTTCAAATTGAGTTTTGATAACGAATTAGGACTATTTAGTGCCCAAATTGACATGAACATGTGTAGTATTGGAGATACTGCTGAAATTAATCTTAGAAAAATATAATTTTCCTTCTTAAAAACAATAATCTATTAAACCCTCCTAAAATAAAAATTCTATGAAAGTAAAATCAGACCAATTAGAAGTAATAGCAATAATAAGTCATAAAGAAATGGAAAACTTAGCAAATCATCCTTTAGTAGGAACCCTTCATTACAGAGAAGATGAAAATAAAAGAAAGATTTCCTTTAGTTTAGTTACTGATGCGACCCAGAAAAATCTTGTTGAAGTTACACAGGAGCCAGATAACTGTTATTTCGGCCATGCAACTAAAACAATTTTTTCTATTAATCCCCAGTTTTATGAAGCACTAACAACAAAAGGCCACTATGAAGGAAGATTTTACGGTATAACTGGAAAATTAGAAATTGAAGTTACTCACTAAAAACATTTAAATACCTCTCAAACATATATAAATAAAGATGGTGGTTGCGTTACAATATATCTCGATCGTTATTGAAGTTCTAATCGCAATTCTAGCTTTAATGATTTTATTCAAAAAGAAGAAACAGTATGGATTGTGTTTTGCCATCACATTCGGCATATATGTCTTCTATGATTTGGCAAGATTAATGGCTTGGAGTATCTCCGCGAACATATTATATATATCATTCTTTATCGCTTCAGTTTCAGCATTATGGGGAATGTGGGAGCTATATACTAAAAAATGATATCTCTTTCTATAATTGGTCTGTCAATAGTAATAATCGGTTGGTTAGTCCAACTTGTAAAGATGAAAAAAGACAAGAAGATTAACAAATATTTTGTAATGATTTATGCATTAGGTGTTTTAGTATTAGTTTATGACGGATTTGCATCAGGATTGACAAACTTAGCAATTGCAAATTTAATTAGCTTAGTTGTATCTAGTTTAGTTCTAGTTAAAATAATGAAAAAATAATTATAATATCTGTTTTACATCTTCAAAATTACAAGTCAAAGAATACAAAGTTGCCGGTCGATGAGTTAATTTTTCTTCTTCGCCTTCTTCCTTTAAAATATTCAAAGAAAATAATTTCTTTCTAAAGTTCCTCTTATCTAACTTTGTATCGAAAACTATTTCATAAATATTCTGGACTGAAGAAAGAGTAAATTTCTTAGGTAAAAGAGAAAAAGCAATACAACTATACTCAAATTTCCATCTTAATCTTTTCAAAGCATATTCCAATATCTTCTTATGATCAAAAGCCAAATTAGGTAATTTTTTTACTGAAAACCAACTCGTATCTACTACATCAGTTTCCGCCTTTAAATTCTTCTTTTCATCTTTAACAAGAGCCATATAAGAAACAGTAATAACTCTTCCTCTCGGGTCTCTTTTAACATCGCCAAACGTATAAAGTTGTTCAAGATAAACTTTTGAAACTCCTGTCTCTTCCTTTAACTCTCTTAATGCTCCATCCTCCAAACTTTCATTCATTTTAATAAAACCACCAGGCAAAGCCCAACTACCTAAAAAAGGCTCAACACCTCTTTTTACTAACAGAACTTTTAAATCATTATCAATTATACTAAAAATAACTATATCTGTTGTAACCGAAGGTTGGTCGTAATCTTTTAAAGCCATTAGTGTAATAAATACATGATACTATATAAATTTAGTTACAATAAAATTGCACCCGGATATTGCCAATCATATCTTAAATGCCCATCAGGAAAAAAGATTAACTGTCTTAATTCTTCAGTATTCGGTTTTATAGTTAAACAATCGCTCATACAAATATTCTGACCTTCATAGTCATAAACAATTCCACCATGATCTAAAGTCATAAGTTTGTTTCCGTGTTTATTTAAGAATTCACTTATATCTAAAATCTGTCCTTTACTTACTAGGTGCTTTTGAGTCCAATCATAAACATCTCCTGATTCGGACTTATTAGGCATACCTACGCTTCTAATTGTTAATTGTTCAACCTTACACTCTTTTGCGTAAGAAACAAATTGTTTTACTTCTTCTGGAGAATCAATATAATCTTTTAACATAATACAAGCAAGACGTATAGAATAGCCTAAAGAATGTAATTTAGAAATTAAATCAGACAAATCCATGTAGTCTCCTTCTGGATCATAAATCGGTTGATTTCTTTCCCTTTTATAATGAACCACAGAAATTGCAATAGTATTAAGACCCAACAACCTCCACTCTTTCAAATAACTAGAGTATTTTTTCCAATCTTTAGCCAAGAGCACAGCATTTGTTTGAAGTTCAATAATTGGAAACTCAAATTCCTTTATATTCTTTAGAAAATCAGTTATCTGATCTGGATAAAGAGTAGGTTCTCCTTTACCAGTAATCAATACAGTACTAACATTACTAATTTGAGAGAGTCTACAAGCCTTCTTAAAATTTAACCAATTAACCTCTGGTAATTTAAAGCCAACACCTTGTGAAGGAGTCATCTTAGAAATACAGAAAGGACAACGAGCATTACATGCAGACGTTCCTGCAACAATTGTAAATGTTTGAATCTTCA
>CAZFJM010000001.1:32752-34193 GCA_964519415.1 Candidatus Woesearchaeota archaeon
CAACGAGCATTACATGCAGACGTTCCTGCAACAATTGTAAATGTTTGAATCTTCATAGTTTATACAATCCTTTTTATCATTTTATAGATATTTCTTCCGTATTTAATTCTTTTATTTGTTGCGCCAAATCTCTTATAGAATAAACTATATTTACATCCGGCCTAACTAATTTAGTCTGAATCTCTACATCTCTTCTTCTAGAATAATTAGGATCAACTCCAATAAAAATAGCCTTATCTGTTTTTGATATTTTCCCAAGTTCATAAAGTGTTATCGGACAAACAGTCTCTGAAGGAAACCAAAATAAAACCGCATCAGATTTATTCAAGTGCTCAAATTCCCAAGCTATCTGTTCCTCTTCTACATGCTTATCTGAAGCATTAAATGATTCTCTTCTAGGGTTAATTAATACTAAATTAGTATCTTTAAGTAATGCAATCATTTCTGTCTGCCAATCGCTACATCCGCTTATTCCGCCAGCTAAGAACAAACTCTTCCCCATACTATCATAAACTTCTGGACATTGTATATATTTCATTTTTTTATAGAAGATAAATGCTCTCTGCAAGATCTTGCAATTTATCTTTATCATTTAATTTCCAATTTTTAGGAAAAACCATCCCATTATTAGCTCCAGCCAAAGCACCATACATTGCACCAGTAGTATCACAATCTCCTCCGAAATTAACTGTTTCGATTAAACCTTCTACGGGATTATCCCAATATTTTTGAAACATAAAAAGAGTAAATGGATATGCCTCTATTGCTAATGAAGAACATCCCAAAATTCTTTTTGCTTCGCTAGGTTCTACATCCTTATTTTGACTGATCCATTTTAACCTTTCAAGTAAAGTACCTTTCTCATATTTAGGAAATCCAGGCATATTAGGCTTTTCATGTTTATTGCAACAAGATACCATCTCTTCAATAAATTCCTCCCTACTAGTGCCCTCTAATAGCTTGTACACTGCATTTGCCTGTACTATGCCACATGCAATCGCACGTTCATCTTGATGAGTAGACAAACCAATTACTCGCGTCATTTCCTTTCCTTCCTCTACATTTCCTGTTGCATGCATATACAAACCAACAGGATAAATCTTCATACACGGACCAGTACCTAATCCAGGAAAAACACCGCACTCACTAGCAGTAATTCCTTTTATATAATTCTCAAATGCATCAATTGTAGACTTACCAAATCCACCAAATACATGTCCATTAGGAAGAATTCTTTTTTTATACTCATCCACCTGGCGTTTCATCATATCATCTAAATTAAGCTTTTCATTTGCAATAATTGATTCTGCAATCGCAATTGCAAGAATATTATCATCAGTAATATCTCCTGCTTTCAAATCTCGCGTATAATACTTTAACTTTCCAAATTCATCTCCTGTTAATTCAACTCCATTTGCATCTCGCAAAATTACAGGCGCAA
>CAZFJM010000001.1:34293-86038 GCA_964519415.1 Candidatus Woesearchaeota archaeon
AATTCATCTCCTGTTAATTCAACTCCATTTGCATCTCGCAAAATTACAGGCGCAACAGGTTCTGTTATTCTCCCTACATGTTTTACTATTTGAGATTGTTTCCAACCCTCTATAGACATTCCTAAAGTATCTCCATAACCGCTGCCAACACAAGTCGCAATATATTTACCTATCATCTTAAATTTTCTCTCTTTAATTTTTCATAAAATAATAAAGCCATAGTTTTTGCTCCAATTATTCTACCTTCAAGCGCCATCTGATAAACTTCTTGAAATGGTTTTTTCACAATATTTATTTTTTCAGTATCTTCCAATCTTTGACCAACTTCTTCACTTTCACCCCTAGCTATAAACATATAGACAAATTCAGAATCATGTCCTGCAGAAGAAGCAACCTTTCCTAAATATTCTACTTGTTCTTCTTTTATCTTTCTTCCACATTCCTCTTCTAAACCTTCAAGCATAACTTCTAAAGGACTTTTACCAGGCTTATCAAGCGTTTCAGCAGGTAAACATAACTCCATTTGATCAATTGCAGGCCTAAATTGCTGAGTCATGTAAACCATGTCTACCTCATCAATATACAACATAATAGCCGCATCTTTTGAGAGAACTACATCGTATTTTATTTTTCCAAAAGGCCGTTTAATTAACTTCACATGCCCGCTATAAACTAATTCGTCTCCTTCTTTCATACCTGGAATTTCTTTAGAAACCATTTTTCAAAATCTCCTGTTTTAATTTTTCAAATTTCTCTGATTTCAAATTAGGAAGAATACTTTCTCTAATATCATACCCGAAAGCAGATTTACTAGTAAGAATAATTGGGGGGGCTTGAACTCTTTTGAAAACATTATTATTTAATTTATTAAAAAACCAAACAATATCTTCCACAAAAACTTTAGGATTATTAATTTCCCAACGCTCTAACAACTCATTACTTACGCCTATATTCTTTGCTAAACTACCTTCTAAATACCATTCCATTATTTTTTCTATTCCAACTTTTTTATAATTCAAAACAGTATCAAGCAATGCACAATGATAACCGAATTTCATAGGATCAATTTGATTATTTTTTAGTTCTGCACTAGGTATTATCTTTTCATTGCTAAATCTCCATAATTCATCTGGAAAAAGAATTGCAGGTATAACTTCATCCTTGTATACTTCATTATTTAGATATTTACACATTTGAACAACTTCTGTTTTTGTAAGATCAGCTATAGGTGCAATTGCACCCCCGACATCCCCATATAAAGTAGCATAACCTAAAGCGGTTTCTACCTTATTACCATTATTTGTAAAAAAAGCATTATATTTTCCAGCTAAATTTGAAATAACAGTAGTGCCTCTTATCTTTGCTTGAATATTTTCTTCATTTAATTCGCTAACTTTTTCGCCATCGAATTCCAAGAGACCTCTATTTAGAATTACTAGATCTTCAATAGGAATAACATTATATTTTATTTGTAATTTATCTGCTAAAGCTTTTGCAGCATCTTTAGTCTTATTACTGTTATACTTTGTAGGTAAGTTTACTCCAATAACATTTTCCTTACCAAAAGTTCTTTCAAGTAAACAAGCTACGAGACTACTATCAATTCCACCAGATAAACCAATCACAAATTTAGGATCACGATCTAGGCTAGTTATATCTTTCATGTGTTTAAGACCTTTAATTATAGCGAGATATTTTTCTTCAATAGTATTCTTTGTTCCTCTAACCAACTCCTCGCCAAACAAAATATCTTCATTTACTATAATTAATTCTTCACGATATAAAGATTCAGCAAATAAAACCGGTTTTCCATTGGAATTATAAACTGTAGTCCCACCATCGAAAGTAATAATATTCTTGCCATTATTTTGTGCACCTATGCAATTTACATAATAAAACGGAACAAAACTCTCTTTAGATTCTGACTTCAGAAAATCAATTCTCCTATCTCGAGCAATATTTTTATTATGTGTCCAAGGCGAAGCAGAAAGATTAACTATTTTCTGAGCCCCATTATTTATTAGGAACTTAGTTACATTCAAAATATCTCCATTGTCTCTATAGTCCTCACACCATAAATCTTCGCATAACTCAAAGCCGATTGGAATATTTTTTCCTTCAACTTCAATTAAGAAAGGCTGTGCTAATTCTTTTATTGAAAGAGCATAATCTCTTGCCACCTCGTTAAGAGAAAAGAAATATCTTTCATCATCGAAGATTCTATAATTAGGAAGAAGAGTCTTTGGTTGAACTCCGTTAGGTAAAATAGGAACATCTTTTATTCTCTTAGCAACTTTTCCATTTTGATAAACATAAACAGCATTATATTTTCTAACCCTTCCATCCTTATTTGGATGTCCTTCTTTTTTGTCAACATAAATATTACCAAATGCAACAGCAATTCCATTAGAAGCTTCTAATATTTTTTTATTGAATTCCATTAAATCGAAGCAATATTCTTCATCTAGCCACTTATCTCCAATAAGATAACCACCAACACACATTTCAGAAAAGACAATCAAATCGACTTTTCCTCTCTTTGCTTCCTCAATTAACTCAAGCATTCTTTTAACATTTCTTTCAGGATTTCCAGCAACCACTTCCATCTGAGCTAAAGCAAGTTTCATTTTAATCTCCCCTCAAGAACATCTTTAGTTGTTACAAATCTAACTTTATTAGCTTTCCATTTTTCTAAAACTAAATTTGTAGCTAATGGAGTTTGTGCTAAATGTGGTAAATCCTTCATAGCATCTAGTACAGCATAAACTTTTCTACCAGCTTCAATATTTCCCATTATTGCAAAGTCATCACAAACATTTAATGCGACACCATATACTATTACACTATTTGGATTTTTTAAATTAACAACTTCTTTTGTTAATTTGTTCCCAGCAAAGGCATCAAATTGATTTTTGTAAAGAACAATATTCCTTTCTGTCCTAACTTTGTCTTCTTCATATTTTCCATCTCTACAATCAATTACATATGGATTAAAAGGATCTGTTGCTGGAACAAACTTTGCACCCAATGTTTCTCGCTCACAATGCATAGGATAAGTACTTACAAAATTAGGTTCTCTACTTATTTCTGCATCTCCCCAAATATGCCAATCAGCAGTATTAATTACACCATAGTTATTCTCTCTCGCATGCTGTGTAAGTCTAAGCAAATTCTCTTCTATATCTCTTGCACCTGGAACAGCTAACTTTCCCCTATAAGAATCGTCATCTCTCATAAAGTCATATTGCGTATCTACATTCCAAAATATTATTTTTTCCATTAGTATTTACACTCCTCAGCAATATATTTAGTAGGATCATAGCCGAAAACTTGGCAATACATAGACCTCTCTTCCATTGGCCCAGTTCCTTTTGCAAGATTATCACTAAGCTTCACAGTAGGTCTTCCATTTGCTTCTACGACCTTCATAACCAAAGAAATAGGTTTAAACAAAGGTTGGAAAGATATTTTTCCAAAGTCATTCGTTAAATCTGTTCCCAAACCAGCAACTTGTTTTATTCTATTCGGAAGATAATTATTTAAGGCCACAATTTTAGGAACATTTAGACCGTCGCTAGGAACAAATAACTTCTGTGTAGGGTCTATGCCTCTTTGCTCATAGAAATCTACCTGCCTCTTCTTAAATAAGAATGGATCTGCAGAGTCTTGTCTCATACCTTTCCATTGTTCTGCTTGTTCTTGACTCATATCTCTAAAAAAGAAATCAGTTCCAAAGGTGTCTGTTAAAGCGATACTTAAAGCAGTACCATATTCGTCAGTCCATTCATTTAATACAATATTATGCGAAGCTCTAAGGCTCTCAAGAGTATTTGCCATCATTGCTGCCCTAACCATAAAAGTCTCATGAGCCATAGTCCCCATAGGTTTTAATCCATACTTCATAGCTAAATAAACATTAGAAGTCCCAACCATATTACCTGGAACTCTCGCCTTTAACTTACCCATTACATACTCTTGATTATCAAAACTTTCTCTTCTTCTTGTTCCAAATTCCATAAAGAAAGCAGTAGGATTTTGTTCAAATAATTTTATTTTTTCTTCCAAAAGTCGGTCTCTTTGTTCAGTTAAGTAAACTAATTGATCAGGAGTCATATTTCTTTTAAGTGCTCGATATAATAGCTCATTCTCAGTAGCTAAAGCCGGAGTTTCCCAATAGATTTCATTCTTCCATAAACCTTTTACTTCCATTTCAAAGTTATCATTTAAACCACAAGTAGACATTTCTAACTTATTAGCTAAAAAATCTAAATAGTCATCTTTGAAAATAGGTCTTGCATCATCTAACCGTAGATTAGCTAAATAGTCCAATTCAGCAGTTGTAGGCCTTACATTTTGAATTCTATCTAATTCATGCCTTAATTCTCTTCCATCAACTATGTCCGCTAAACACACATCTTTTGTTCTATTTTTCGATTTAACTGTAACTTTCACATCTGGGTGTTGATGGAAGACATATTGCCCCATCGTAAGTTTATACATATCAGTATCTATGAAAGATCTTGTTGTTGGTTGATATCCTTTTTCCATGAGATAGTGTATAAAATACACTATTTAAACCTTGTGGCGATAAAAGATATATGTCTATACAAATTAAATATTCAAATTTGGATTATTTTAATAATTTATCCGGTCTTTTTACTAAAGATCTCCAACCTTTTTTAACTATAACAGTATTCCCTTCTTGCAACTGTTTTTTACCTTTCGATTTTCTCTTTGCCAGAACAGCGTCTTTAGTAGCTAAAAACCTTGCTCTCTTCTTCACATAAAAACCCAAGCTCATAAATTAAGATAGAATATGGAGAATATAAACCTGACTAAAATAGAAAAAAGCTATAAGATTATAACTTTTGAAGTTTTCTTTTCAAAACAGGTATATCTTGCTTAATTTCACTCAATCTTGCTTGATATTTTCTAACTCTGATGTTATAAACCAATTCAGATAGCTTATTTTCCTTATATCTCTCATTCTGTGTTCTTTCAATAAGTCTATTCAAGACTTTTTCTTCAACTTCCATCTTTGCAATTCTTCCTTTAAGAATTCGGACATAAATATAACCTGCAGAAAAATAAATAATTAAACAAATAACTAAAAACAAGAAAATAATCCAATACAAATACCTATAAACAAAATTCTTTGCATTTTCCGTCAATAAATTAACAGTAGATATTTGTTCAAAATCAGTCTCGAGTTGTAATCTTGCTTTGTCAACATAGCTAAAGGCATCAACATATTGTCCCTTGTAAAAACTGTCATTTGCAGAACTAATCAACACATCTGAAATTGAAACATCCACTCCTCTTTCTTTATATTCTACAGACTTCATATTTAAAGCAGTTATTGAATCGAAAATTTCATAGGTATCAAGTCTATATTGTGAAATTAAAGAAGTATAGTACAAAACACTTGTATAACTGATATTTTTCCAACTAACCAATTTTAAAGCAGATTTAGCCTTTAACTTACCAGCTTCAGAAATAGAGGGATCACTTAAAATCTCAACATAAACTGCCTGTTGCATAACTATTTGAGCCTCAGAATATATATCATTAATATAGTCTACGTTAAATCCTTTCTCTTGGAGTTCATTAATAATGTTCAAAGAATTATTTAGAGAAAGTTGAGCATCATTAATGCTTTCATTCTGAGCAAATGCGAAACCAACTATAAAAATAAAACAAATTAAAATACCTATCTTCATTTTTTCACTCCTTTTGATTTAAGTAACTCATCAACTTTTCTTTTTAACTCTTGCTCTTTTCTCTCATTATGTTTATCTAAAAAAGAAAACCAAGATTCCTTAGGTTTAACATTACGTTTTTCCTTATTAATATCTACAATAAGCTTTTCATCCTCTATTTCTGCAAGACGATTATTCAATAATTCAAAGCCTGTTCTATAATTGCTCTCAGGTATCTTCTTTTCCTTATAGAAGTCTTCTTGAATTTTTATTATCTCTTTTTCTACTTCTTTCTTTTCATTATTTAAATCACTATCAAATTGCTCAGCAGATAAAGTTTTTACTCTTACATTTCTCAAATTAATTCTAGACTTTCTAATAATAGCCAAACGATTATTATATTGGCTCAATCTATTATGATATTCAACAGAACTAATTTTACCAGAATAATAATTCTTTTGATTATCAGCAACAAATTTATTTAAATTATCTTCTTCGACATCATAATCTCTAATCTGAGAAGAAATTCTTCTCTTGGAATATTGTGAATACGCAATTCTCAAAGAGATAACTAAAATAATCAATACGAATAATATTTGTGGCCAATATAAATAAACAAAAATAAATAAATTTCCTTTCTGTTCAAGCCTTAATAATAAATCTGCTTTCTTAGCTCTTTCTAAGGCAGTAACATAATCTCCCCTATCAAAAGCAGCATCAGCCATATTCAGAACATCTTCAATAGCGCTAGAATAAAATATAGTATTCTGTGTAGTATCTGACTTAACAACATTCCCAGCTAATAAATTAATGTCTTTAGGATTTTGTAATATTTGTCTAATTAAATCGATTAATCTTCTCGCTTCAAATGCTGTTTCTTTTAGTTTAATAACTTTAGAGGAGATATCATATGACTCTTTATTATGTTCATCAGATTCTAATTTTTGTCTTGCCTGTGAATATAATTGCTCTAGCTCAATAATATTGAACCCTCTTTCTTTCATAGAATTAATAGCCTCTTCTGCCAAACTTAATTCAACAAAACTTTCTTCTTTAGATATCTCTTGTATAACTAATTTAATATTTTGTGTCTCAACATAAGATTCACGACCAGTTGCACTAACTAAAGTTCCTTTTATTACTGCTTTTATAGTGTATTCTTCATAACTCTTATAACTTGGCGCAGATAAAAAGACTTCAAAAGAACCATTCTGACCATAAGCTAATCTTTCTATAAAAGAAGGACTTATCTTCAAGTATTTAGCAGGGAAACCAGTCAATTCAACACTAATATTTTCTAAAGTTTGATTAGAGTATTTATTTCCAAAAGTAATTATAAATCCTGTGTTATTTCCTCTAACAACTTCAACATTATTAGAATATACTATTGACTTTCCTCCACCATTAGCGGAAGCACCGCCACTGCCACCACCAACAGAAGGTCCTGGAACTTCAACTACTTGAGTAACTGTTAAAGGATTTGTAATAGCAACAACTTTAGAGGCATTTGCAGAATCAGCATTCGTAGACGAAGCTAAAGCAATAACTGTTAAATTAGAATCGCTGATATTTGAAGAAACATTTATAGTGATTAAATTAGATCCAGAACTTCCAACACCTAATGTTGCAGGGCCAGAAACCAAATTTCCAGAAACCAAATTGAATCCTTCAGGCAAACTCCAATTCAAATAAACATTTTGTGCATCCGCAGTTCCTAAATTTATAACAGTTGCAGAGAAAGTAACGTCATCTTCTCCACGAGTTACTCTAGAAGAATAAGTATCAATAGAAACAGATAAATATGGACCGCTTGCAGATTGAACATTTAAATTTCTCTCTATCACTTCTGTTCCAGCAGCAGAAGTTACTGTAATATTGAAAGGATACAATCCAGAAGTTAAACCGGTCAAATTCACATACAATGGAACATATAATACTGTACCGCTAAGAGCCGTATAATTTTCAGTTTGATTCAAGGTGTTATTTAGATTAAATCTGCTTAATTCACTATCTGCAGAAATAGTAACATTATAATCTAATGAACTATCAGAAGTAGTATTTAATATTATATATCCAAGTTCATTTGAGGAAGTCCTTTGTGCATAAGTAAACGACACTATAGAACTAATGTTAGTAACAATATCCTGTGAAACATCTAAAGCAACTTCAAACGAATAATTTGCACTAATATTAGTATTACCTTGTGCATCAGTTGCATTAATATAGAAAGTCCAATTTCCAGCAGCCAAACCAATCAAAGTAGAATTATACTCTATTAAACTTGTATTTGTCATTAACTCAGAATTCCAAGAAGACCCATTATCATCACTGTAATAAACTTCAACTGAACCGATTATATAATCATCAGAAACAGACGCATTTACAGTAACATTTACTCCCGGATCCAAACTATTGAAATCTGTAGGAGTATAGCTAATACCGCTTAGCAAAGGATTTGTATCATCTAAAACTTGAACAGCACTGCTAGAACTATCATTTGTTCTTCCAGATAAATCAACTAAAAACAACTGAACAGAATAACTACCAGGAGTGTAGTTTCCCTCTGTAAAAAGATAATTTACACTTGCACTTGTTCCAGTCAAATCTATTTCTGAACTATTTACAAAACTTCCAGAGAAATTATAACTTAAGATGGCATAATTTAAACCCATAGCATCCGAAACCGAAGCAACACAAGTTAGATTCTTTGAAGCATTAACAGAAGAATTACAAATAAATGAACTTACTGCAGGATTATTCAAATCAGTGTAGATAGTGACATTTCTGCTACCCTGATTTTTGTTAGTTGAAGTATCATTAGCATAAAATTCAATTATATGCTCTCCTTCAGTCAAAGTTATTGTTTTATTCCAGTCTACCAAACTAACATTACCTAAATCAACTAGAGATCCAGTAGCATTTCTATATCCTGCCCAACTAAGATTCTTGTCTGAAGTAATATTCAATAAGGTACTTGCAGAAGTATAATAAGTTCCATTTAATGGACTCCAGATAGTAATTATAGGTTTAGCATTATCATTTAAAGTAATGTCTACACTAAAAGAAATATTTGCAATTCCTAAATTCCCAGAACTATCATTTGCATAATAAACAACTGTATGCAAACCATCTGATAAACTCGTTAAATTACCAGACCAAATTGTTGTTGAACTATTAGTCATTGAAACATTTGAATTATCATCTATAGAATATCTAACCAAGAATGCAGCCTCTGAAGTTACAACAGATAATGAGATGTTATCAGTATTATATGTTTGATTTTGTGGATTAATAATTGTTATCATTGGAGCAGTTACATCTGCAACACCAAAGTTTGTTGATGTAGAATTAATATTTCCAGCAGCATCAATTGCATAAAATATACAAGTATAATTTCCTTTAGCAACATTTAAGATAGTATAATTAGCATAACCAGTCGCAAATAAATCAATAGTATGATTAACAAAGCTACCGGTTGCATTCTCAGCAATCTTTACAGAATTTAAGGAGAAACTATCAGTTACGTAAGCAGAACAATTTGCATTTTGATTTTCATTTACAGATGTTGCAGAAACAGAACTGAACTGAGGAGATTGATTATCAAAATAAAATATTATTGTAGAATTACCTTGGTTTCCAGAACTATCATTCCCATACACTACCAACGTATTTGTAGAACCAGAAACAAATCCAGTCAAAGTACCATTCCATAAAATAGAAGAGATGCTAGAAAGATTTGCAATAACACTTCCATTAATAGAATATCCTGCCCAAACTAAATTTTCATTACTTGAAATATTAAATAAAACAGGCGAAGAAGTTTTATAACTTGCATTAGTTAATGTAGAAGTTAAAACTGGAGGAACACTGTCAGTTACAGCTATAGTAAAATAAATTAAAGAAGAACTTCCTAAATTTCCAGAAGAATCATTTGCATAAAATATTACATTATGACTTCCGACACTTAGAGCATTAAGAGTTGTACTCCAACTTGTTCCAGAACCAGATAAGCTAGAATTGAATCCACTATCTAAAGAATACCAAGCCGAACTTGCACTCTCAGAAGTACTAATACTTGCACTTACCGATGAACCACCATAAGTAGAATTACTAGGACTAGTTACTGTAATTGTTGGAGCAGTAACATCAGAAACAGTAAAGATTGCTGAAGTAGTATTTGTATTCCCAGCAGCATCAGTTGCATAAAATTGACAGGTATAGCTTCCCTTAATAACATTATATATGGTATAATTTGCAAAGCCAGTGCTAAACGTATCAATAGTATGATTAACAAAACTGCCCGTAGTATTTTCAGCTATTTTTACAGAACTTAAATTAAAACTATCGGTTATGTAAGCAGAACAATTTACATTTTGCGTTTCATTTACTGAAGTTGCAGAAGCAGAACTAATTCTAGGAGCTAAAGTATCGGCATAGAAGATAATACTTGTTGCACCAATATTTCCAGCAGTATCATTTGCATAAACTATTAAACTATTTGTAGACTCCTGCACTAAATTAACTAAAGTAGCATTCCAATTTAATATTGTGGTATTTGTCATTGAAACATTTGCAGTCCCATTCAAAGAATATTTTACCCAACTAACATTTTCATTAGTAGTTACATTTAATGCAACTCCGCTCAAAGATTTATAAGAAGCATTAGCAATAGTATTTATGGTTACAACTGGAGGAACAGAATCAGTACCAATAGTGATATTGAATGTCTTTGTTCCGGAAACTCCTACATTACCTGAAGAATCATTAGCATAAAAAATAAAGACGTAGGTTTGCAAGTTTACTCCTGTAAATGAATAATTCCAATTAATGTTACTTGTATTGCCCATTGAAACATTTGCTGTTCCATTATTAAACCACGCAGCAGAAGCATTTTCATTAGTTACTAAAGATAAAAGTACAGAGGTATCACCATATACTCCTCCATTCGTTGGGCTTGTTACAGTAACAGTAGGAGCAATTACATCAGAAATTGTAAATGTTGTTGAAGTTGTATTTGTATTTCCAGCAGCATCTGTTGCATAAAATTGACAAGAATAAGTTCCTGCATTTGCTAATTTGCTTCCAACAATTACATAACTTGCAGTTCCATTTGATGTTAAAGCAATTGTATGATTTTCAAAGCTACCTGAAGAATTCTCTCCAATTATAACATTAGTCAAAGCAAATGCATCAACCCAAGCTATTGAACAATTAACAGATTGAGACTGATTTGCAGAAGGTGCTGAAGGATTAGAATATCTAGGAGCTATTGTATCAGAATAAAACGTTATTGCAGAATTGGCTTGATTATTACTCGTATCATTTGCATAAATAATAATCGTATTTGTAGACTCCTGAGTCAAACCAGAAAGAGTTGCATTCCAAGAAGTAGTTGAAGTATTAGTTAAGTTAGTTAAGTTTCCACCGTTTAAAGTATATCCTGCCCATAATAAAGCTTCATTAGATGAGATATTCAGAACTAAAGAAAGACCCTTATAGCTTAAATTAGTTGGATTAATCATAGTAATAACTGGAGAGATAGTATCAGAAATTGAATTAACAGTGAAATAAATTAAAGAAGAACTTCCAATATTCCCAGAAGAATCATTTGCATAAAATCTAATATTATATCCAGCATTAGACAAACTTGTCAAAGTAGCATTCCAATTTGTTTTACTTGTATTACTCATTGAAACATTTGCAGCACCATTCAAAGAATACCAAGCAGCACTAGCATTCTCATTTGTCACCAAAGAAATACCGATACTATTTTGATTATACGTAAAATTACCTGGGCTTGTTACAGTAACAGTAGGAGCAATTACATCAGAAATTGTAAATGTTGTTGAAGTTGTATTTGTATTTCCAGCAGCATCTGTTGCATAAAATTGACAAGAATAAGTTCCTGCATTTGCTAATTTGCTTCCAACAATTACATAACTTGCAGTTCCATTTGATGTTAAAGCAATTGTATGATTTTCAAAGCTACCAGATGAATTCTCTCCAATTAAAACATTAGTCAAAGCAAATGCATCAACCCAAGCTATTGAACAATTAACAGGTAAAGATTGATTTGTTGAAGGCGCAGATACAGAGGAATATCTTGGAGCTCTAGAATCTGCATAAAGAGTGATAGTCTTACTAGCTTGATTATTATTAGTATCATTTGCATAAATAATAACAGTATTTGTTGTTTCTTGGGATAAACTTAAAGTTGCATTCCAAGAAGTCAAAGAAGTATTTGTTAAATTAGTTAAGTTCCCGCCATTTAAAGTATAGCCTGCCCATCCTAATGATTCATCAGAAGTTATATTCAATAAAGGAGTTAAAGTTGTATAACTTAAATTTGTAGGAGTTACTATTGTTATTGTAGGTGCAATAAGATCTACAGAAGCAGCAATTGTAAAATATCTTACAGCAGAAACACCCATATTTCCAAAACTATCATTTGCATAATAAGTAATATTGTGTTGACCCAAAGACAAACTAGAAATTGTTGCAGTAAATTGAGTCATAGAAAGATTAGTCATTGTAACATTTGCAGCATCATCTAAAGAATAACCCGCCCACATCGTTATTTCAGAAGTTGTAATCTGTGCAGACACAGAACTTTGAGTGTAAGTTGTATTTTGAGGATCATTTATTGTTATTGTTGGTCCGGAAGAATCGGTTGAATAAAATCCAGTCAAAGGATTTGTAGTTGCAGATTCATTCAAAACATCCATAATGTAAGCATACCAAGTATGTGTTGCAGTATCTGTTTCAGAAGCAAACCCGCAACTTAAATTTGCAGTTGCAGAAGCAGAACAATATTGGGTTCCAGTACATCCAGAAGAAGTTATTCCAGATGAATTACAAACATACAACTTCAGATTTTGACCAGAATCAGAATCAGAAGAAACAGTTGTTATTGTTACAGTTGTTCCACCAAGAATAGAAACTGCATTATCACTTGCACTTGTAAAAGTTGGAAGTTGATTAATGTTTATTGTTTTACTTTGTATTGACTGGTTATTTCCTGCAGCGTCAGTAGAATTATATCTTAGATAATTTACGCCCCTTGTTGTAAAAGTAACCTGACCAGAATTATCAATTCCTAAATTAGGAATGCAAGTATTAGCAGTATCTTTACAATATTGAGTTACTATAGTAAGTGAACTATCAACATTGTCTGCTTCAGTTATAGTCACGGAGTATCCAGAAGGTTGAACAGATGAAATAGAACTATCATTCGTTGTAGGAGCAGTATAATCTAAAGTAAAAGAAAGATCTAGATTATCACTTGATGTTTGAGAATTACCATATTTGTCCTGACAAGAGATATATCGGTTGTATGCTCCCTGTGATGTTGTAGTAATTGAACAATTTGCAACACCACTACTATTTACAGAACAAGAAGTTCCAGAACTAGTATATCCTAAATCAGTTGTAAACCATTTACACAACATATCTACGGAACCATTAACCAAAACATCTGCCTTATTATCATTAACTGTATCAAAATAAGATGCAGCAGAATCTCCAGCAATACTAAGAACGGTCAATGAAAGAGTATTTGCAGAGATAGTATAAGTATAATTTACAGTAGAAGAATATGAAACTCCATCATACATTCTACAATAAACTGTATAATTCCCTGCAAGCCTATTGGGCGTGTAAGTACAATATGGAAAATAAGGATTAGCCAAATTAGAAATATTACCTGCAGAACACATAATATTGTCTATTACACTACTTGCCGAAACATCAGAGCAATAAAACTGTAGTGTACTATTACTTGAATCACTTACTCCATTTGCAGTAATATTCACGCTCGCACCAAGTCCTGAAGGATTAGGACTAACAGTTATATTTGAAATCGTAGGAGCAGCATCGTAAGAAAAAGTGATATTTGCATTTCCAACAAGACCACTAGTATCGTTTGACCAAACATACCAAGTATTGCTTCCTAAATTTGAATTCAATCCAGTTATATTTACTTGTACTCCAGAAGTACAAGAAGTAGTAATGTTTGTTCCATTAAAATTATACCAGCATTGAGACAAACCGCTTGTATCTGTAGAAGTAAAATTCAAAGTTGTAACATTGGAGCTATAAGTTGTATTTGTTGGATAAACTATAGAAACAGCAGGAGGAATAGCATCTGAAACATAAGTAACATTGAAGTATAAAGTATCGACGGTTAAGGTTTTAGCAGTTCCGCCTGATTGCTGAACCTGAAGTTTAGCCTTCGCCATAGTTCCAGAAGAACCAAAAAAATCACTACATGCCCAAGTTTCACTTCCAGTAACATCCAAACAAATTTCTCCAGGATTTGCAGAGGAACCAGGATTACTACCTGACTGAACAATTGTGTAAGAAGCCCCGCCATCCGCATCAACTGCAACCGTTGAAGATGCAGCAGAAAGAGCTCCTCCAGCATTAGTCCACCACTCCCAACATAATCTTACATTTGTAATGGAACCACAATTTGTTATTGAACTATTAAATGCAGACATATTCACTCCCATATATTGATTATTTCCAGCAGTATTTGTAACAAAATTAGTATTTTCATTTAAATTTATAAGAGAAGGATTACAAGACAAAGAATAATTATCTGCTGTTCCAGATCTACTTTCATTATTACAACTCTGGATTGCTAAAACAGTATTACTTCCGCTCGCTGAAGGAAAAGCAAAAATAGCAAAAGCCCCTCCAATCATAAATATTCCAAAAAGGATTATAAGAAACAGCGATAGAATTCTCACACGAGCACTTTTGTCGTGCATAGCTATAAACCACCCTTTTTTACGCATAGTATATTCAATAAATTTAAGTTTATAAATGCTTTTAATGACGATAAAACCCTATTTTTTCCTAAACAATTCAGACCAGAAAACACATATGAAAGCAACAACAAAAGAAATCAACCAATCATTCAAATGTAAAATCTCAAATCCGAATAAATGCCTTAGGAAAGGCAAGTATATCGTCGCCAATAAGAATAAAACTGCCGCAACAGTTAAAATCCAAAATGAAGTATTGTCAAATAAGGATTTGAAAAATGATTGCGTAGTAGACTTACTTACTATAATTAAGAAAATATTAGAAATAATTAAAGTTGCAAAACATAATGCTCTAGCCTCATTAAAATTACCAGTAAGACTTATAGAAGCTAAGAAAACACCGATACAACCTAAGAAAATCATAAATCCTCTTAAAACACTATACGAAAAAGATTTCCAATTTAAAATTGTTTCACGAGGACGACGAGGTTTTCTATTCATAATATTTTTTTCTTCCTTCTCCGATTCAAAAACAACCGAACAAGCCGGATCAATAATTAATTCCAAAAATAAGATATGTGCAGGAAATAAAATTAAAGGATAACCAAATAGAACAGAAAAGAATGTTAACGCAACAATAGGAATATGAACAGCAAATAAATAATGAAATGCTTTTCTCAAATTATCATATATCTTTCTTCCCAATCTAATACCATTTACAATAGAAGTAAAATTATCGTCTAATAAAACCAAATCAGAAGCTTCTCTTGCAACATCTGTTCCTCTTTCACCCATTGCAACACCAATATCTGCAGCTTTCAACGCAGGAGCATCATTTACACCATCTCCAGTCATAGCAACAATTTCTCCGTTTGCTTTTAATGCATGAATTAATTTCAATTTCTGCTCTGGAACAACTCTAACAAACAAGTTTACCTTCCTAATTTTTTCACTTAACTCTTTTTCAGTCATGCTATTAATCTGCGCACCAGTAATATAATCTCGAGGATTCTTCAAACCGATTTCCATAGCAATATTCTGTGCAGTCCCGGAATAATCTCCAGTTATCATTATTACTCTAACTCCTGCAGTATAACAATCTTGAACCGATTGAGCAACACCTACTCTAACAGGATCTTCAAATCCAACAAACCCAACAAATTCAAACTTAAAACCAAAAGGTTTTTCCGGAAGAGCTCCAACAAATTCAGACTTTGCAACAGCTAGAACTCTTAAACCAGTTTTTGTAAAATCATTCAATTTCTTAATTAAATCTCTTTTTTCCTTTTCAGATAATTTACATAACTCAAAAATTGCTTCAGGTGCACCTTTTGCTGCAACAAATTTTCTGCTCCGCTGAGCTGACCCTCGCAGGGATTCATTACTCTTCCAAACATGAGAAACAGCAAGGAAATCATGAGAAAGAGGGTATTCTTTGACTAATTCCCAAGAATCATGCCTATGGCTTGCATCTACTTTATCCTTAAACAAACTCCTTAATGCTTTCTCCATAGGATCAGTAGGATCTTTCTGACTTGCCAAAATACCATAATCAATCAATTCGTGGAAACTCTCCGGAACGGACTCATGATTCATTGAATAGAATTTGTTATTTGAAAATAATTTAACAACACTCATTCTATTTTGAGTAATTGTTCCAGTCTTATCACTACATAAAACCGTCGCTGAACCCAAAACTTGAATTGCTTTCTGTTTTCTAGCTAAAACATTTTTCTTCGACATTCTCCAAGCACCCAAACCTAAGAAAATAACTAAAACAACAGGCAATTCCTCCGGAATTATAGCCATTGCTAAAGTAACTCCGGCTAAAATAGCATTAATTAAGCTATCTTTAAACAAAACATAAATAATTGTAACAAGAATAGAGAGAGCAACAGCACTAAATGCAACATAACGAACAATTTTATTAGTCTCTTTTTCTAAATTAGTTTTCTCAGGAGTAATTTTTTCTAAACTTTTTCCTATTTTTCCCATTTCAGTATTTACTCCAGTTCCTTTTGCAATAGCGACTGCCCTTCCATTTACAACCAAAGTTCCAGAATAAGCAAAACAAGTATTATCTCCTCCAGGAGTTTGCATCACAATCTTAAGATTTTTAGTAGGTGTCTTTCTTACTGCAAAACTTTCACCAGTCAAAATACTTTCATCTATAGAAAGATTACTAGAATCAACAATAATACAATCTGCAGGAACTCTATCTCCTTCTGAAAGAACTAAAATATCTCCCGTTACTACTTCTCTCCCCGCAATTCTTTTTATTTCTCCATCACGATAAACTAAAGCTCTCGGACTAGACAGGTTCCTTAAAGCTTCCAAAGCCTTCTCCACCTTGTTTTCTTGATAAACAGTAATAATAATCATAAAGAAAACAAAACCCAAGAGAAGAATAGATTCTGCTAAATCTCCCAAGAATAAATATAAAAGCCAACAAACAAGAAGCAGTAAAAACATAGGCTCCTTGAAAACATTTAAAACAATTGAAAGAAAGTTTCTTCTCTTCTCCCTAGGTAATTCATTGTAACCTTTAGTTACTAGTATTTTATCCGCATCAGACTGGCTAATTCCATGAAGACTCAAAGAATTGATAGTTTCGATCACACTCTGCATAAAATAACCAAGATGTTTTGCTTTTTATAACTTTTCAAAAGGAATTAAGGATAATACTGATGAGATTTGTTCTTCTTTCTACTTCTCTCAATCCCTTTTATCCAAAAATACTCTTCAATTCTCTTACCAAAAAATCTCCAAATAGCGAATGAAATTAATAAAACTATAATAACAGATAAAATTTCCTTCCAATATGAATAACTTATATCCTCTATTTTTTCTTCAGTCTTAACTTCATTTGAAACTTCTGTTTTATTAGTTACTGGAACTTCTGCAACTTTAGGAACTATTTCTTGTATGAAAACCATCGCCTTAGTTCCATTCATTCCGTCATATCTTGCCTTAACGTCATTAACAGAATCATTATTCAAATCAAATTCATATAAAGTTCCTTTCAGTAAATAAGCAGTTATAGGATTAGATTGAATTAATACTCTTGCTGTTGTTGAATTAAATCTCTGCATTGTTAATGTATGATTAACAGATCTAACAACAAATCTAATTTTATCAGTATACCTTAAATTAAAATTATTTCCTGTTGTAGGAAGATATTCATTAGAATAATAAGTTTTTGGATAATAAGTTGAAGAAGTATCTGTTTCTTCTACAGTCTCAGGAGTAGCATTAACAACGTAAGCTCTTGTATTGCTAGTATTATAATTATGAGTTGATCCATTACCCCAAGAAATCCAAGTATAATTATAAGTTCCAGTAGTTAAAGTTACAGAAACGTTGTAAACATTTGCAGATAAATTAGTTGCAGTATAATTATTGTTATTAATTGAAAGCAAAACAGTTCCATTTGTGTTAGCAAGAGTAATATTAAACCAAGCAGTTCCACTTCCAGAAAGAGTCGCATTGTTATCTTGAGGATTTGAAAATTGCGGATAATAAATATCAGAATAATTCACAGTATAATTTCTAATAGAAGATACATTATGATTATGAGTTGATCCATTACCCCAGGAATGCCATTTGTAAGAATATGTTCCGTTTGTTGTAAAATTATATGAGGCATTGTAAACATTTGCAGATAAATTAGTTGCAGTAATATTAGCTCCGTTTATTTCAAGCAATACCGTACCATTAGTATTCAAAACAGTTACATTGAATAAACCTGTTCCAGAATTAGAAAGAGAAGCACTAGTATCATTATAACTTGAAAATTGAGGATATGTTGTATCTTCTTCCGATGTCGGCTGCCATTGTAAAATAGGATATTCGTAAGAACCTGTACCCATAACCCAAATATCTGTAAAATCCCAACCAGTAAATGTTGATTGAGTTTGCATTTCAGTAGTATTTTTTCCATTCGCATCATTACAGCCAGAAGAAGCACTACCAACAAATCCGCACATAACCAATTCTATAGATGTATTAATATCCCAATACGAACCAGAGACTGTACGATTAGACCAACCAATAAAGCCACCAATATAATCTGTACCCGAAGCAGTTCCTGTTGAATATGAATTAGAAATATCTCCATTGGCGAAACCTACAAAACCTCCAGTAAAATTCACTCCAGAAACATTTCCTGTTGCATATGAATCCGAAACTAAACCGAAAACACCCCCAATAAACCCGCCGATATAATTTGTACCATTTACATTTCCTGTTGAGTAAGAATTAGAGATATTACCAAATATCTCGCCAATAAAACCACCGATATAATCGTCACCAGAAACATTTCCTGTTGAGTAAGAATTATAAATTATACCGCTATCATGTGTATAACCGGTAAAACCACCAACAAGGTCTCTTCCAGAAACATTTCCTGTGGAATATGAATAAGAAATATTCCCATATGCGCTCCCAGTAAGACCTCCGACGTAATCCTGACCTACACTAGAGATATCTCCGGTTGCATATGAATTAGAAATAGAGGAATTCTCGTCAGCAAACCCTACTAATCCACCAATATTAACTGCTCCAATACCTGAAACATCTCCGGTTGCATATGAATTAGAAATAGTTCCCAAACCCCAAACAGTTAAAGGTTCAAGTGCTCCAACCAAACCACCCAAAGCAGAAGGACTATCTCCATTTGCATTAATAGTTGTCGTTGAATAAGAATTAAAAACACTACCATAAAGATCTCCAACAAGGCCACCCACATCATAATTTCCAGTAACACTTCCAGTAGAAAAACAATTGGAAATAGTTTCGAGATCAAATTCGCCCACCAACCCCCCGACATAACTACCACCAGTAATATTAATATTTAATAATCCTAAATCTGAAATATTTCCCACAGCAAAACCAAACAACCCAACATAATCAGCAGAATCATTATTGATGTATAAATTAGAAATTGTTTTATTATTTCCTTGAAAAGTACCTTCAAAACCATTACCAGAATAATCTGCAATAGGCACAAATCCAGCTCCTGTTTGAAACGCTTCACATCCAGCAGCAGACATATTAATATTATTACCCAAAGAATAATTTGCAGTTAAATCATTTCTCGTCTCATTTAACTCGGTACAATTAGTAATATTATAAGGATTCAAAAAACTACCATCACCGCCGCTGAAAGCACTAGTCAAACCAGTTGTAAAAAATAAAACTAATACGAAAACTAATAAACACCACTCTCTTTTCATAAAATAATCAAGAATGAACGATTTATAAATCTTATTTAAAAATTAAACCTCTGAAAAAACTTCTTGTTCTGGATAAACAATTACGCCTTTAGAAGTAATTTGCATTGCAACAATCTTTTTCTGATGTGCTGCGCCTCTTAACTTTAAAATCTCAATTGCATTCTCTCTAATATTTCCATGCTTCAAAGAATAAAGAACAACAACACCATCTGCAAGGAATTCTTCTACTCCTGTCTGTGAAAATATAGTTGGAACCTGTTCAGTCTCAGTAATCAAAAATGAAGTTGCACCTGTCTTCTCTAAGAATCTAAATAACTGTTCAATATAAATCCTATAACTATCATCCTTTCCTGTAAAAGCAGAAGCAATAGCAGTTAAAGAATCAATAACTAAAAAATCGGGCTTAGCATAGTCTTTAGGCAATAAAACAGGATCAACATCAATCAACAACTCGCCTTTTTGCTTAGCCAAAAGAGCATCAACATTTCTAGTAATATCAAATGGATTCATTCTCATAATCTTTAATTTTCCTTTCTTAATCAATTCACGAGGATTCCAACCGAAACCTTCCATATGCTGAACAAGCTTTTCTTCATTTTCTTCTAAAGTCATATACAAACACCGATTACCTTCATTAGCTTTATTGACTAACGTTTGTAAACAAAAAATTGTCTTACCACTACCTGCGCCGCCCGCAACAATAACAGAGTTCCCAACTGGCAAACCTTGTAACAATAACTCATCAAAACCCTCAACACCCGTAAAAGTATACTTAGTAGGATTTTTCTTAATGTCTAAATAAGGAACCTTTGTCAAAGGACTTCTTTGCTCACCAATTAATTTTTCTCTAACTTTATCGGCAATATTTGAAATAGCACTTTCCTTTTTATTCTCTTTTTTAGGTAAACTGACTAAAGGCAGATCATCACTAACAGAAATCTTTTTCTTTGAAAGTTTTAATTCTGCCCAAATTTCTTTACTATAATCTTTACCTATTAATTTTTTACTCTGGGCGTATTGATGGAAACCCTGATCTTCACCCAACATATGTTTTATCAACCAATCAGCCAAATAATTTCTAAGCTCCGTAAGCATTCCAGAAACATCACCAGTTAAAGTAACTTGGTTTTTTTCTCCATACACTTTTTTAACAAGTCTATTTTTGAAATCAATAAAATAAACAACCAGACTCTGATGAACTTTTTGATGTTTTTTAAAACCAGGATATTTTATTTTTCGCATATATGCTTCTTCATATCCAAAATGTTCCGTAACATAAGACTCTAAAAAATGTAAAACTTCTCTAATTTTATTTAGATCTTCACCTTCATGAGAAACACTAAGCAATAAATTAACATTCTTTACAAGATTTTGATGTTGCGAATCAATATTCTTTTCTTCTACAGACATATTCTTAGCCCATTGAATAGGCTTAGACAAATCCATTTTTACCTGGCTACTAGTCAACTTAACCTTCTTACTAGCAGCTTTCTTTGTAACTTTTTTTTTCTTAACAACCATTATTTCCTCTTCTTTACAATATTTTTAATTTTATTTTCTACAACTTCAAAGTTTTCAAAATTCTTAAACATAAAATACAAACCAATAAATAAAAAAACACTTATGACTGTAGGTAAAATAATTCTGTCAGTATAAGATAGCCATCCGCCAAGATTACCAATAAGAGAGAACTCTATAAGTAAAGCTGTTACTCTTCTGAAAGTCATAAGGATTAAAGCAAAAGTCAAAGCAAGCCACCCCTTATTTAGTCTATTGAAAGAAAAAATCTTATAAGAATAATAGACTGCAACTGCTTGAACAATAATTTGAAATACTGCAAAAAAAGAAGAAATAGTGAAAATCATTTTTTAGTTACCTTCCCATTAATTTTACCTTTAACTTTTTTTTCTACAACTTCAAAATTTTCAAAATTTCTCAACATAGAACTGAAACCTATAATGAAACAAACACTATTTGCAATTCTCAATAAAGGATCATAAATATACCACAATGTGAAAAAAGAAGGAAAGAAACCATTACTTTGCAACAAAGAAGAAACTCTTAAAATAACAATAAAAATAAAACCCAATACAATGAACAACCACGACTTATCCAACCTATCAAAAGAATAAATTCTATAAACTAAATAAGAAATATATATAGAGAAAATAAAAGTACTTGCCCAAAGAATAGATTCTATACTGAAAATCATTTTTTACTTAACCTCTTTTTTATTTTAGATTTTAGATTAAAACTAACAAGCTCAAAATTTTCAAAATTATTTAACATAGACCATAAACCAATAAAAATTAGAAGACTTATAAAGAGCATAACAGCTCTATCGAAAACAATATTTAATACATCTCCAGAATAATCATAATATAATTGAACCAATCGTCTTAATGCCTGTAACAAAAATGCTGCAACTATTGCAAGCCATCCTTTTGAAAGACGATTAAACTTATAAATCTTATAACTTAACCAAGCAGCAGCTAACTGAAGAACGAATGCAAGACCATCAAGTGCTAAAACAAACCAATTCATTTTTTCTCAATTTTATCCGAAGATTGTTTAATTAAAGACATTAAATTCTCATTCACTCCTTCATTCGGAAGAATAAAAATCAAATCTGCACTCCATTCGTGAGATCTAGATAATATAAAAGAAAAAAACTTAATCAAAATACTAGAGTCATTCTTAATAGCTAAATTAGTGATAGTATCAAAAACAATAGTAGCTTTCCCTTTGAAAGATTGCTGAGCTTGATTAATTGCAATGCTTATAGAAGTCAAGTTTTCTGCAGGCAAATATACAACATCATTAGAAGTAGAATCAGAAATAGTATCTAAGAAAAGACATTGTTTGCTTTTACAAATCTTATTAGTTTTCTCTTTAACAATAGAATACGGTTTAGAAGAAAGAACTGAAATAATATTACCTTTCAAACTACTTATAACTCCGAAGAAGTTCTTATCAAGATTCTCAGATTTAGATAAAATTAATTTAATCATTGTTTAGTTGTCTCCATTAATTTAGCTTTAACATAAAAACTTAAAATAATTAGAATATATAATAAAACATATAACAAATCAATAGGATGTCCTGTGAAATAAGAACCATTTGCACTAATCTCTGCAAAAATAAAATCATATACTAATCGAATAACTATTCCCAAACTTAAAATAATCCATTGCATACCATATTTAACACCGCTGTAAAGCAAAGGCCACACCACATAAATAATCAACAATAAAACAATTAAGTCATAAACAATATACATATCTTGCAAGAAATGAGTAAAATCAAAACTACCCTCTGCTAAGTCCTCACTAACATCATAGTAAATCAAAAAACAACTTAGAAGAATACCAATTGCAAGAGCTACAAAAACCCCGTTCTCGTTTGATCTAAATCCTATCTTTGCAAAATATACTACTGAGATAATTAGGAAAAAATAACCTATTGCCCAAGATAAGTCTGGAAGAGATCCTAGTGGTATTTTTTGACCGAATAAAGTCTCATAAACAAACCAAAGAATATCTCCAAATAAGAAGAAAAGAACGAACAACATAAAAAAGAGAGTAGCTTTTTTCTCTCTAGGAAAAGTCTCTGGAATCTTCTTATAAATTAACCAACTAGCTACGAAACAAATTAAAGCAAATAAAATTAAAAATAAATTAGAAAAAATATTATGTAAGTAGATAGAATCATGAAAAAATTTTCCAAAAATAAAAACTGCTTGAGTAATAAAAAGTATAATTGAAATGATAAACAATCTTAAAAAACACTTACTACAAAATCCGGGTTTTGCTACTTTTTTCACCATCTCAAATTATATAGACAATTAATCTTTTTAAATCTTTACTAAATAGTAATAGTCTTATCCGAAAATAAAGACATATCTGAAATCAATTCTTTTTTAGCTTCTCCAACAACCAAACAAATAGATTTTAAAGAATTCTTACGAAATCTTGCAGTAATACTATTCATAAACCTAAAAGTTATGAAAGGATCGTTATAATATGTCAAACCTGAAAAGCTGTCTAAAATAACTAATTCTACATCCTTTGGGAGACCATTTAATGCAATTGCCAATTCAGTTAAAGCTTTGGGAGAGCTAATATAATTACACTGTTTTGAAGGAACCTGTTCCATTGAAGAAGCAGAAATGCAATCAACAAAATAAAATTTTGAAGAGTCAATATTTTTTTCAACAAATTTTCTAATCCAAAAAGAACAAGGTTTATTTACAGTAACAATACAAATTTTTTTAAAACTTTTTTTTAAATCAGAACAAATATTAAGAACTGTTTCTTCAGGACCATCGCTCTTACAAACCAACACAACACTTTGATTCTCTTTCAAAACTTTCTTCAAATCAACAGATGCCATTTATGCTAGAAGTTTCTTCAACCTCCGTTTAAAATCGTCAATATCTACGATAGGTTTTTGGAAGTAATCCAAAACTTTTAACTTTTTAATAGCAGTTGTTCCTTCAGACCCTAGTTGTATAGCCGTCAAAAAAGCAACAGGAGTATTTTTTAATTTAGAATCTGCTCTTATTTTTTCAAGAACTTCTCTACCAGACATCTGAGGCATCATAATATCTAATAAAACCAAATCAAACTTTTCTTTATTTAAAGCCTTAAGAGCATCAAGCCCACCAGATGCAATTTTAGAAGAATATCCCATACCCTCTACGAGCATCTTAACAGATGCAGTAATATCTTCCTCATCATCAACAATCAAAATTTTTTTCATAGTACTAAATAATTTCAACTTTGTCAGCAAACAAAGCCAAATCCTCCATAATTTGCTTATCAGTATCGTGAAACAATAAATAAACTGCTCTAGTTTTTGTACTTCTTATCTTAGACATTAAACTATTCAATAATTGTAATGTAGAAACAACATCATTAAAAGACAATAAACCAGTGATATTATCGAAAACAACCAAATCAAACTTTGGAAGATGATCATCAATAGCTATAGCCAAATCAACAAGAGATTTTGGAGAAGATAAATATAAACACTGCTTAGAAGATTTCTCAGCCATCAATAAACTAGAAGAAATACAATCAATAAAATACCATTTTGAGAAATCAACACCTTCGCCTTTCAATCTATCGGCTAGAACAGAATAAGATTTGTTTACTGTAACATATAAAACTCTTGTTTTTTTCGGAATTGACTTAAGAAAATCAAAAGTAAATTCTACCGGATTGGTATCTCTACATAAAAATACGGTATTTTTATTTTTCTTTATATAAGAATTAACGTCTATCATTAGGAAAGTATCCTCTTAATTTTTGTTTTAAATTCGTTCAAGTCGGTAATTGGTTTTTGAAAATATTCAACAGGTTTTAATTTTTTTACAGAATCTTTACCTTCTTCACTTAATTGAACAACAGATAAAAATGCAACCTTTTGTTTCTTCATCTTTGAATCTGCTCTTATTTTTTCAAGAACTTCCCTACCAGACATCTGAGGCATTAAAATATCTAATAAAACCAAATCAAACTTTTCTTTTTTAAGTATATCTAATGCTGCTACGCCGTTATTAACTACTTTAGAACTAAACCCCATTCCATCTATTAGCATTTTTACAGAAGAAGCAATATCTGCTTCATCATCAACAATCAGTACTTTCTTCACCATTTTCCTCTTTTTATTTCCCTTTTGAAAAGGGTTCTTGTGCCCTCGCCGGGTACCATCTCTTAATTAATAACATATAAAGATTATATAAACCTTTTGAAAGATTTATTTTTCCTTTAGTTCAGCCTCCAATTTAGCAATTTTTTTCTTTAATTCGACCATCTTCAATTCTCTATTAATTGCAAACTTATTAAATTTCTCAGCTTCCTCTGCTTGAACTTTTTCTAATTTTACTTTCTCTAATTCTTCTTGAATCTTTTTTCTTTCAGAAATATCTAAGAAACAACCAATAATTCCAGCAATACTTCCATCTTTATTATAAAATACATTCTTAGAATAAATAACCGGCCTTTCAACACCGTTTTTGTCTTTAATTTTATATTCGTATATTTGTTTAACAGGATTTTTCATCAATTCTAAATCTTTCTCATGATACATCTTTGCATGTTCACTTGGCCATAACTCCATAACTGTTTTTCCCTTTATTTGTTCGGCTGTAACACCCATGACCTTTGTAAATTCTTGATTACAGCCCATATATCTTCCTTTTGAATCCTTATAAAAAGTTGGTAAAGGTATAGAAGAAAGCAAGGCATTTGCAAAATTATTACTTCTAGTTAGCTCTTCTTCAAGTTTTTTACGTTCAGTTATATCTGTAAATGCAACTACTATTCTATTCGGGGAATTTCTAAAAACAAAAACATCATAAGCTCCGGAGATTTCTCCAGAACTGTATTCAATAGAGGAGTCATGCCAAGATTTACCAGTTAAAGCTACATTAAGATAGGCCTTGGGAATTTTTGTATTTTTCAAACCAGGGAATGCTTGCTCAAGAGTTTTACCTAAAAATTTACTATGATCTATACCTATTGTTTTATCTGCACTAGGATTTGCCCCCATAAAGATTAAATTATTCTTTGAATCTAATTCATAAAGATACATACTTATAGGGCTAAATTCAAAAATAGATCTAAACTTGTCCCCACTTTCTTTTATTTGTTCTTCTGCTTTTTTACGATCAGTAATGTCTATATTAGTACCAACCATACGTATCGCCTTTCCATTTTTATCAAAGAAAGTCTGTGAATTAGCTTGGATATGTCTTATTTCCCCGGTTTTTGACATTCTGATCCTAAATTCAGGACAATACTCTCCTTTCCCATTTATTGATGCCTGAAGCTCTTTCCATACACGAAGTCTATCTTCTTCAATAATCCACTTGCTCCACTCACCTGCGCCGCCTTTAAAGCCTCCAGGAGAAATACCATACATCACAGAGATATTATCGTCCCAGATTAAATTATCTTTAACAATATCCCAATCCCAAATACCAATATGTGCAGCCCTAGTCGCAATTTTAAGTCTTTCAGAATATTCTTCTACTTCCAACTCTGCTTTTATAATTTCATCAACATTTATAATAACACTAACAACCTGCTTTAACTTTCCATTTTCAAAAACAGGATTAGCAGAATGAGAAATCCAATAAACTTTTTTATCTTTTCCAATAACTCTGTATCTAAAATTCTTAAAAGATTTACCCTTCAATACCATTGAAAGATGTTCAAAAATAGTCTTCCTATCTTCTGGATGGAAAATATCTTTACTTTTACCAACAAGATCTTCAGCCGGCCATCCAAAAACATCTATAGAGCTCGGACTTAAATAAGAAATAGTTTTATCCGGCAAGGTAAGCATCATAGTTGCCTTAGAGTTCTCAGAAATAAGTTTATACTTTTCTTCACTTTCTTTTAATTCTTCATCTGCTTTCTTTTTTTTGCTAATATCCCTACAAATACTTATTATTGCCTTACTACTGTCAAAATTAATAAGTCTTGCATTAACTTCCACAGGAATTTCTTTTCCAGACTTTGTAATATGTGCTGTTTCGAATATGGAACTTCCTTCTTTGAATACTTCTTTAATTCTAAGCGGAACATTTTTTGCAAATTTAGGAGAATCTACTTTTGTAGGAGATAACTGCAATAATTCTTTTTTTGTATAACCTAGTTTTTTACAAGCAGTATCATTAACTTCTAAAATTTTTCCATCTAAACTATGAATAAAAATAGAATCATTAGTACTATCAAATATAACTTTATACTTATTTTCACTTTCTTTCAATTTTTCTTCAGACATTCTTAATTGAGTAACATCCCTATTACTTGCTCTAATTCCTAGATATTTACCTTTACTATCAAAAACTGGTTGACACCAATGATTAATATGTCCTATTTTTCCATCTTTCCTAATAATCCTAAAATTAACTTCTGCAGGTTTTTTATTAGAGTATACTTTCTTCTCATGATCTAAAAAGATTTTTCTATCCTCTGGGAAAATTATTCTATAAAGAAGAGGATCATCTTTCAAAAATTCTTCTCGAGAATAACCCGTTATACGTTTACAAGAAGGAGATGAATAAAGAAATTCTTTGTCAGGGCCCATCCAATATTCCCAATCATAAGTATTGTCTGCAACAATTTTATACTTATCTTCGCTCTCTTTCAATTTCTCGGTAAGCTCTTCCCCACCCTTTTTTTTCATATTATTATCAATCATCTCAAATATTTAAATTATGCGATTTAACGCTTATTACCTCCAAAATGTGATTTTCTAGGTAAACTAAAATAAAATACAGAACCTTTGCCAGGTTCACTTTGCACACCAATCTTCCCGTCATGAGCTTCAATAATTCCTTTACAAATTGCCAAACCCAAACCAGTTCCCTTTTGTTTTAAAGTATATGATGCAACAACCTGTGAGAACGGCTGAAACAAAGTATTAATTTTATCTTTTGAAATTCCAATACCAGTATCAATAACCTTAACTAAAACCTTATCTGAATTTTCTTGAGCTTCAATAGTTATTGAACCGCCCTCAGGAGTAAACTTTATAGCATTATTTAACAAATTATTAACAACCTGTCCAATTCTTTTAACATCTATTAAAAGAGAATGCAATTGAGGGAGTTTAACAGATATACTAATATTTTTTTGTTTAGCAAGTGACTCATTGTTAGAAACAACTTGTCTAATTATATCAGCAACATTTGCTCTAATTGGGAAAATCTTCAAATTCTTAGATTGAATAACTGAAATATCAAGAACATCTCCTATTAATTGGTTAAGTGTTCTCATATTTCTAACAATTAAATCAATACTCTTTTTTTGTTCAGCAGTAAGCTTCCCAAAATCACCTTCCTGTAACATTTGTGCCTGGATTAAAATTGGAGTTAAAGGAGTCTTAAGTTCATGAGTAGTAAATGATAAGAAATTATTTTTAAGTTTCTCTAAAGCTTTTAATTGGTGATATGCTTCATCAAGTTTCCCTTTTGACTCTTCTATGTCTTCGAGAATATTAAGCGTTGCAATCTTTGCTTGATTTGCTTGACGAGTTCTTCTCTCCAAATCAAGTTGAGTATAGTATAACTCTCTTGTTCTTTCTCTAACTTTTTTTTCTAAATCTTCATGAGCTTCCTGTAATTGTTCGGCCATCTTATTGAAAGCAATCCCTAAAACACCAAATTCATCATCTGATTTTATATTTGTTCTAACTTTAAAATTTCCTTTTTCTATTTGTTCAACTGATTCCCTAAGAGAAGTAATTGGAGAAGTGACATTATTTGAAATAAAAACCGCTGCTACAAAACCAAAGAACAAGAATAATACTAAAAATAAAAGATCTGTTTTAAGAAGATTCTTTTCTCTAATAATTAATTCTTCATTTGTATAATAAAAAACCAAAAAACCTACTTTTTTATTTTCAATTAAAACTGGAACAGATACGACGAAATAACGATCTTTTTCAAAAAAATAAACATCCTCTCTTAAAACAAAAGAAAAAAGATCATCAGAAGAAAGACCTAAAAGCTCTCTAGGAAAAACACTATTCGTTTCAGTTAAAAGAATATTACCTGAAGAATCTATAAAATCAACTTCATCTAAATTTGTAAACTTATCCAAAGTAGCTTTCAAAATAATTTTACCCTCAGATAAAACAAAAACATCTACATAACCATTCTTCTGTTCAAAATTATCAAAAGAAGACACTCTTTTGTTCAGTGCAAAAGTAAAATCTGCAGAAACAGTGTAAGCCCTATCCACCATATTACCTAATAAATAGGAACTAGTCTGATTATACTGATTTATAAATGAAATTGCTTGTAAAAGTAAAACCAATAGAAAAATAAAAAAAAGAAGTTTATTACGTAAAGAATAAAAGCTTTTACGAGGCATTTTAATCTAAGAAATACCCCGCATTTTCTTTAGTAACAATAATACCTGGAATTAATTTTTCAGATTTAACCATTTTATTATCTAGATAATCAAGAACTGTTTCTATACCTTCACGAGCCATCTGCTTAATAGGTTGAGCAACTGTTGCAGAAATTCTTCCACCATTTGCAATCTCTAAGAATACTTCTTGTAAACCATCAAAACCAACTAAAATAATATCCTTTCTATTATTTAACTCGGCAGCCCTCATAGCACTTAAAATACCAGGATCTGTACAACTAAATATTGCAGTAATGTTATTTGGTTTGGATAATTCTTCACTTGCAAAAAGATAAGCTTTCTCTGCTTGCCAATCGGTATAATAAACTATTACTTGCATACCTGCACTCTCTGCTTTCTCTTTTACCCCGGTCTCTCTTGCAATACTATTTGGATGAGTTTTTTCACCGCATAAAATTAGAACAGTTCCAGAAGCATTAGTAGCCTTTACAATATAATCTCCCGCAAGACGAGCACTTTCTAAATTGTCGGTAGCAATTAAACTAACAATCGCAGGACTTTTAACTGCAGTATCAATTGCAACAACAGGAATGTGTGCTTCATAAGCCCTGTCTAAAACTGTCATTAAAGATTGAGGAGAATTTGCTCCAATAATAATCCCACCAACCTTTTGATCTATTGCAAGATTTAAAGAAGCTATTTGCTCTTCAACAGAAGCAGTTTCAGGAGTTAAGTCCAAATAAGTTATTTTTCTTTCAGAAGCAGCCATCTCAGAAAATTTACCCATAGCAGTCCAAAAAGGTTGTTGTTCTCTTGCAAACCCTATATAGGCAATTATTTTATAAGAAGAAGTTGCAATAGAGCCGTCTTTAATATCTAATTTCAACGAATTTGGAACACTAAAATAAATTTGAAAATAAAAATATCCAACAAAGAGTATAACAGAAACAAATATCAGTACAATATAAATCCAGTTATGACTCTTACCCATCATCACATCTCTTTGATAAACTAAGGATTAATATATATTTAAACCTTGCTCAAAAAAGAAAAAAAGAAAAAAAGAAGAAGTTATGCAAAATTAAGCTAAAGCATATCTTGCAGTTTCAAAGAAATTATGCTTTATCTTTTTGCACTCATTCTTTGCCAACTTAAATTCTTTCTTGCACTGAGCTAAGTCAGTTTTATAGTCCTTACTACAGGTTTTCCTGTCGGAAGTACTATTCTTACAAGAAAAATACGTATCCTTCACTGAACGATAACAGTCATTCTTAACAACTGCATTCTGTGAAACACACTGTCCATAAGTAATGTTCTTTGCTTCTTTTACAGTAGCATTCATATCGGTAGAATTCTCTTCGGACTTTGCAGCCAAAACAAAAGAAAACATCAATACAAGCGCAAAACTTGCAATAAATGCAAATAACACCTTTTTAGTTTCCATAAAATTAGAAGAGCCAAGAACTATTTAAATATTTGTAATTTTAAACTGCTTTAATTTTTTGTCCAAATAAATATAAGAAATTTTCAAATATTTTCTTTTGCTCTGCAGGGGTTAAATCTTTATCCAACATAGGATAGAACTTTTTATCTTCCAAAGCAATATGCTCTCTCATTAGCTTTTCGTACTTTTTAGCAGCAGAAGGATCTGTATTCATCGTAGATAAATATCCTCTTAAAGTTTCATGCTGTTCTAAAATATCTTTAAGTAACTTAAAATCTTTTTTACCCTCATAAAAAATCATTATAGCTTGTTCTTCAGCAGAAGCATGTTTGCTCTGAGAATCTCTTAATAATTCAAAAGCACCTTTCTTACCTTTAACAAAATCATCCAACAATTTGATCATCTTTCCGTGCTCAAGTTTCATCTTGACAGAAATTAAATCTCCTTTTACATCACCCATAAAAAAACTAAGAAGTTGGTTATTTAAATATCTTACTAATTCAGATATGTTTTTAAAGAAAGGATTTTATTAATTATCATGGCAAGAGTAAATGATTTTGTTGATCCAGAATACGACAGAAAGCTTGCAGAATATAAAGCAATGAAAGCAAGAATGAGGCAAGAAAACCCTCAACCTGGACAAACACAAAATAGAAAGTGAATTTCTACAATGAAAAAAAAGATATTAGTACTATTTGTAAAACAGTTTAATAAATTCAAAAGGAGGTAAAAATGGAAAAAAATATCAGTAAACCAGACAGAACAATAAGAGTTATAGTCGGCTTAGTAGCTCTATACCTTGCTTATTCATACAATGTTTGGTGGTTAGTACTTGCAGTGATTGCTTTAGCAACAGCAGCAATGGGAAAATGCCCGTTATATGCTATGTTCGCAAAAAAAAGCAAACCAGTTGCAAAAAAAGCAGTTAAAAAGAAAAAGTAATTGCAAACAAATTTAAATTTATTTTTTATTTTATTTTAAAAATTAAGGCCAAATTAAAACTTTGACTATCAAAGCTAAAACAATAGAAACAAATAAAGTCCAAATAGAATTAACTAAGACTTTAATGTACCTCTCACGAACAATAATTTCATCTCTATCAACCCATAATTCTCGGATAATACTCATAAATCCAAAAGCTGAAGAAACAAATAAAATAACTCCTAAAACAAATATTATTTCATAAAATAAAGAAACAATATTAAAATAACTTCCATTATTAAAAATGTCTCCTAACTGTTTTAAATAAGTATATCTTGCAGCTCGACCACCTATTACGAATGCAAATACCGAAAACATTATTTTCTTCTGAAGTGGTGTTATTTTCATAGAAATAAAGAGTTACCTTATTTTAAAAGCATTATTGTGATGAACTTAAATTTTCTTTTTCATAATATATGCATGTTTAGAATATCCATTTTTCCCATAAAACTCAAGCGCATGCTCATTCTTACATCTAACAGTCAATCTAAACTCCTTAACTTTTTTATATTTCTCCTTAATAAAATCCTCGACAAATACCATCATCTCTCGACCTATACCTTTTTTATGAAATTTAGGCTCAAGCAAAACATGTTCAATTTCCACAGAATCCCCGTACGGATTTAAAACATAACCTATACACCCCACCAACTCTTTATCAATAAAATAACCAAAAACTTTTCCTTCCCTGAAAGTAAACTCAAAATATTCTTTTATTGACGCAGAATCCATCTTACCTAAAGAATCTTCAATGGGTTTGAAAGCAGAAATATTAAGTTTAACGAGTTCGGGAAGATAGTCCTTAGACAACTCTTTAATCATAGTATTCAAAGTTACTTTTTGTTTTTAATACTTTCTATTTTCTTACCAATTTCTTTAACAGGACTAACAACATTACTTAAACCAGTGCTTTTTCCAAACTCCTTTAAAGGTTTAACAATTTTTTCAATATTCTCTGCAGCCTTATTACCAACAATAGATTCAAGAATATTTTGCCCAACTAATTTTTTAATTTCATCTATACTTCTTTTTGCAGCTAACTCTCCTGCACGAATAGCTGACTTTATTTTATCAAATTCTAAGGTACCTATATCCTCAATATAAACATTAACAACCAAATCAATTTTTTTATTAATTAAGTCATACTCTGCTAATATAGCTCCCTCTCGCTGAATAGAACTAGTAAACGTCTTTAAAATACTAGAGGCATTTTTTGAATCTCTTTTCTTAGTAGCTATTTCTCCCATAATAGGATCTTTATCATGAATAGCGTTAACATTTATTACAATAACAATATCTGCTCCTGCCTTAGTTAAAACCTCACTAGGTATTGGATCAACAATTCCTCCATCAACTAATAATCTACCTTTATTTTCTACAGGAACAAAGATACCTGGAAGAGAAATACTAGCACGAACAGCTTCAGCAACATTGCCTTTATTAAAAATTACCTCACGTTTACTTTTCAAATCGAAAGCAGTTACAAATAAAGGAATTCTTACATCTTTAAATTCAATATCATCTATTTTCTTTTCCAACCAACGCTCGATCTTATCACCTTTAATTAATCCTTGACTTGGAAGAAGATTATAATCAAAGGCATTTTTCCAAGGTTTATCTAAAAAATCTTTTTCTAGCTTTTTTGCATTTGGCTCGGCAGAATAAATTGCACCAACAAAAGCACCCATACTAGTACCTGAAATAAAATCTATAGGAATTTTATTTTTCTCTAAAATCTTTAAAACACCTATATGCGCTAATCCTCGAGCACCGCCGCCGCTTAAAGCTAAACCTACTTTTTTTCTCTCACCCATAGTAATTAAGAAACAACAGCATTTATATTCTTTTTCTATATAAATACTTTAAACGGAGACATAGTCGAGGTTTAATGAATTTATGTTATAAAACATAAATACTTAAAAAGCATGAAAAAGGATAATAAAGATGAACGGCCTAATCAAAAAAATAGGATGGCACGAACATTCACATAATAGGAATCATGAAAGACAAACTCATGAAAAACCGTCCTTTCATTCTTTTATTTTTATAGAAACACCTCATAAAAAAGGAAAAACCGGAAAATTTTATGTAGTAACCGAACCTACAAAACATACTTATCAACCAAAACTAATACTTAGGAGAAGTAAAAAGGAGAATCCATTTTTCCCAATCCTTGATCAAGAAAATTCAAGTCGGTATCTTGGGCATGAAGAAGAAGTTTGCCCTTATGTTAGAAACCCTCTAGTTAACAATCAAACCAAGCTAATCTATGGAACTTGCGGACTAGATGGAGAACAATGCCCAGGACATGAAACATATTCCTGGGGAAAACCTTCTTGTTTAAAATATGCAGATTTCTTTAACCCAAGAAAAACAGTTACTCCAAAAATACCTTTAAGATTCAACAGTGAAATGTTTAAAGACAATTATTTGACCCCAGTTGTACCAAAACCAAAAGAGTAGTTAATTATTAAAAGGACCGATTCTTACAATATTAAATGAAAGTACAAGTTTTAGGTGCTGCAAAAGAGGTTACCGGTTCATGTTATAGTATAACTTCTGAAGAAGATCAAATTCTAGTAGATTGCGGAATGTTCCAAGGAAGTAAAGATCTTGAAAGATTAAATTATGAAAAATTTGGATTTAGCCCTAGAAAATACAAAGCTTTAGTTTTAACTCATGCACATTTAGACCATTGCGGTAGAATCCCTTTGCTAGTAAAAAATGGTTTCAGAGGAAAAATTTATTCTACCGAAGCCACTAAAGCTTTAGCACAAGTAATAATGACTGATTCTGCAAAAATAGCGTTTGAAGATGCAATTACTGAAAATAAAAGAAGAGCTAAAGAAAATCTCCCACCGAGAAAACCAATTTACACATTAACAGACGTTACTGATGCAATGAAACTCTTTTCAACTTTAAAATATGAAGAGAAAGCAAGAGTTACTAAAAATATAGATTTACAACTTTACGACGCAGGACACATTTTAGGTTCCTCCTCTGCACAAATAAGTGTAAAAGAAAAAGACAAAACAAAAACAGTTGTTTTCTCTGGAGATCTAGGGCAAGAAAATTCTATCTTAGTTAAAAATACTGCACCAATACAAAAAGCAGATTATGTATTTATGGAATCAACATATGGAGATAGATTACATGATCCTAGAGACAAAAGAACAAGAGAACTAATTAGAGTAATAAAAGAAACATATAATCGCGGAGGAAAATTATTTATACCTTCATTTGCAGTTGAAAGAACTCAAGAATTATTATATAATATCGGCCAATATATGGAAGAAGGAGCAATTCCAAAAATGCCAGTTTTCCTTGATTCTCCAATGGCAATTCGTTCAACAGATGTTTTCAGAAAATTTATGAGATACTTTAATGATGATGTACAAGAAAGATATAAAGAAACAAATGATGTCTTTGGTTTTCCAGAATTAACCCTAACAAAAACCAGAGCAGAATCTATAGAAATTAATGGAGTTACTGAACCAGCAATTATAATTGCAGGAAATGGTATGTGTTCAGCAGGAAGAATTAAGCACCACATTGCAAATAATATTGAAGACGAAAAGAATACAATTTTATTTGTTGGTTTCCAAGTTGAAGGAACTTTAGGTTATTGGATACAAAAAGGTGAAAAACACGTTCATCTCCTAGGAAAAGAACTTGAAGTTAAAGCAAAAGTTGAATCGATAGAAGGATTTTCAGCTCATGCAGATAAAGTAGGTTTACTAAAATGGATAAAGAACTTCGCACCAAAACCTAAAAAAGTTTTCATCACACATGGAGATCTTGAACAACAAGAAGCATTAGTTAAAACATTAACAAAAGAAAAACTAGAAGCTTACATTCCTTCTTTAAACGAAACTTTAGATTTGTAGACATTTTTGTAGAAAAGTTTATAAATGTAGACACTATTAGTATATTATGTACATTGAAGAAAAGATCATCAAGGGAAAGAAAAAGTATTTCTTGGCGCATTCTTTTAGAGAAGAAGACAAAGTTCACAAAATAAGAAAATTAATTGGAACTGACTTAACAAAAGAAATGCTAGAAGAAAGAAAGAAAAAACTAGAAGTGTTAATTATAGAAGAAATTTCAAAATATAAAATTATTCAAGATCCATTGGATAAAGAACTCTCTAAAGACGAACTTTCTTTTATTAGAAAATTAGAATTACAAGCAGACTTTAAAATATCACATTTATCTGAAAAAGAATGGGATGTCTTCTCAACTAATTTCACATATAACACAAATGCAATAGAAGGAAGCGAACTTACTTCAAAAGAGGTTTCTGGAATATTAACGGAAAATAAATGGCCGGAAAAATCAAAAGAAGATATAGCCGAAGCTTATGGAGTCAAAGAAGCAATAAAATTTATTAGAACGACAAAAGAGCATTTATCAGTCCAGCTATTAAAAGAAATACATAAAGAAGTTTTCAAAAATTCTAAAAGTTTTGCAGGAGAATTTAGAAAACCAGGACAAGAAGTAGTTGTAATGTCCTCTTCAGGAAAAGTAGTACATGAAGGAGCACCGCAATCTAGAGTTGCAGGATTACTCCAAAATTTAGTAAACTGGTATAATAACAATAAATCAAAATATCCAGGCATAATTTTAGCATCTGTCGTTCACAATCAGTTTGAAAATATCCACCCATTTGCAGACGGAAATGGGAGAGTTGGAAGAATAATTTTAAATAATATATTAATAAAACACAATCTTCCACCAATAGACATAAAATTAGCAAATAGACACGAATATTATGCTTGTTTGCAAGAATATGAAAATAATAAGAATCTAAGACCAACAATAGAATTCTTACTAAAGGAATACAAATCCACTAAAAAAGAGATTAATTCTAATTTGTAGACATTTTTGTAGACACAATTAAAAATGTAGACACAAAACATTATGTTTATTCTTTAAACTAAACTTTAGAACTATAAAAATTATATTTTCTAAGAATTACTTTGCTTCTGCAGGTTCTACTGTTTCTTCAATCTCTTCAGCATCAGCTTCTTCATCTTCTTCTTCGCCGTCAATCATTTCTAAAGAGTTTAAGATATCTAAAACTTGATCTAATTTTTTATTAAGTTGTTGAAATTGATCAGATGTAATTCCTGCACCAGATGAAGCAAGTCCACTTGGTCTATTTTCTCCTCTTTGGTTTCCGAAACAATCACTGCAATAAACTGGTTTATCACCTGTTGGTTTAAATGGAACTTTACAATTTTTACCGCACTTTGCACAAACTGCATCGCACATTGGCATTTCTCTTCTATCTCTTCCGCCGCCGAATCCGCCTCTGCTTCCGCCGAAACTTCTTCCGCCACCAGATCTTCTATCATCTCCACCGAAGCTTCTGCCTCCGCCGAATCCGCCTCTGCTTCCGCCAGACCGACCGCCTTCTCTTCTATCGTTATCGAATGATCTAAAATCTCCCATGAATAATCAGAGAAATGAGGCATTATAAAGCTATGTAATTGGGTAAAAAAGAGCTAAAACTAAAACTACTTAAAAAAGTTCAGTTAAGTTTATTAATTAGACTAATTTAAATTAAAAAGATGGAGAGAATAACAAAATATTTTACTATTGTTTACTCAGTTTTGATACTGTTACTAGCATTATTTTATATTTCTGCAGAATTATATAACTCTGATATAAAAAATAACGTTCCTGAAGCAAAATATGATTCGCAAGGAAATCAATTAATCACACAAGTTCCAGAAGACACACCTTATTTTTTTCTAAAACAAACAATAGGTTTATTTACTTTTTTTGGTTTTCCAATTTTTATTATCTTTATGAGTGCGTTATACTTATATAAACAAAAAGAAGGTTATCTCAAGAGTTTGTTGCTTCCTGTTTCTTTTGTTTTACTCGTAGGAATAATAAGCTTTATTTGGGCAGTCAATTTTGCTAGAGGAGAAGAAGCGACATTACTCTTCTTTATAGTACCTATGCTAGTAATCACTTTAATTGTTTCATTAATTGTAAATGGGATTATTTTTGCAATAATAAAGCACTAATTCACTTTCCTCTTTTCAGTTTCTCGTTCAAGTGCTTAAAGTATTCTGTCTGATGAATATTTGCCATCTTCTCAACAATTAACTCTGGCGTAGAATTTGCAAGTCTTCCAATTACAGGATTATGATCAACAATTAAATTAAACTCTGCATCAAGTCCTTTAGCCTCAATTCCATCAATTCTAGCATGTTTAGGTAAAACTTCCTTAATTTCGTAACCTAAATGAGTAGCAATAATCAAGAAACAATTTTTATTAAGGAAATACTCAGCAGTAGAAGCAATTATCTTTCCAGCAACCCCGGGTTCAGTCACCGCTTCAATTTCATCAGCCAAAATCAAAGTTCTGTTTCCAGGTTTAATCTCAGACATCTGAGTAAGTAAGTTTTCAAACGCACCTTTATTCGCTGCACCTTTATTCTTAGCGAAATAATAAACCTCTTCAAAAATAGGCATATTAACTTCGCCATTTACAGGCAAGCCAATCTGAAAAGCAGAAATAAGTTGTATAATATGCTCTAATAAAGTAGTTTTACCACCGCTATTCGCACCAGTCAAAATTGAACACCTATATTCTCCGGATAAATTAAAACTAATCGGCTGAGGATTATCTAAGAAGTAATTTTTAGAATTTGAAATATACAACTCTTTATTTTCTATAGGAATAGAATTAACCGTTTCCATATATTTTGAAACACCGCCAAGAAAATCATTAACCAATATCAAATTTGAAATACGATTAAGTTTCTCCGGAATAGACTTTAAAACTTTGGCCTTAGCCTTTATTTCTTCAGCCAAATCAGTAAATTCGTTTGCACTTTGTCTTCTAATCAAATCGTCCAATTCTTTCTCATCAACAGAAACCGGAATAGCAAAATTAAAAATATATTCTGGAACTCCACTTTCATTAATTGCATCGGTGATAATTTTCTGAAATTCTGGAGGTAACTTCTTCTCTCCAAGAATCTTCATCAACGAACCGCCAGAAATACTAATATCTTTTATCTTGTCTTCAACTTTAGCATTTATCTCTTCAACAATTTTAGCAACTTCTTCACGTTTAATTATCTTAGAATTTAATTCTTCCAAAAAAGGAAATAAAGGAGCAACTTCTTGAATAATTTTCAAAATCTCTTCATCTTTAGAATGCAATTTCAAAACCTCTAGATTTTCTCTCCACGCAGAAAGAGTCTCCAAATATCTTTCCAAATAAATATCTTCTATACTATCAATAAAAACAGACTGAGGTAAATTTTCCAAGGCTCTCTGAAAAGCATCACAATCAATAACTTGCACAATATCATATCTTTCCAATTCATTCAAATCATACTCAGAAGATAAGAATTTAGTAGAACAACCAAACTCACTAAGTTTAACAAATGTATCCTCATTTTCCGTAACAGCAATCACTTCGTACTTTGGCGACCACATCTGTTTAGGTTTTTTTAACTCTTTCAAAAAACTATTATCCGAAGAAACTAAATTTCTAAAAAAATCCTGTCTCCTCCTAATCTCCGCAGAATTCTCAGTAAAAAAATGGCACTGCCATAAATTAGAACTATCTGAAAAATTGAAATTAGATGAAATCTTAGTCAAAAACTTATTATGGATCAATTTCCCATCTTTAGTCTTGTAAATAGAATCAGAACCGCCATTCACAGAAGTTTTAAGCTTGTTAAATGGAGACAAATTGTTCTCTTCAATAAACTTGCAATAATCACCTATCATAAAACTAAGAAAAATTTAGGGTTTAAAATGATTTATATTCTAATAACGATAATTAGTTTGATTAACAACGCCTACAGCATCATCAGACTTATGCTGATAGTAATTAAATAACGCTTGAATATCTTTAAATTGAGGAGTCGGGCCTTCTAATTCTTCTAAAGTCTTTAATACCTTTGCAGTATTCTTAATGTGAGAACGAGCAGAATCAGTATGCCAGCCAAAGATACCACAATGCAAAGGAAGACAAAAGTATAAATCACGTTTCAAAGATTTTTCAATTTTCTGAGCTTCTGTTAATTCTGGCGCCATTATGCAATCACCCCGTCATGTTCTTTACGCATCCAAGAACCATTAGTTATTACAGAATCTCCATTATAAAGTAGGTTATTTGGACCTTCACGTGAAAGTTTATCTGCTGCAAAACCAACAGTTCTGCCCATAGGCTTACCAACCATCATATAAGTAACATAATCACCAGAAGTACTTGAAACCCCATGTACTATAAAAGAAGTATCTAACTTAGGAACAGAAATAAGAATATTTTCAACGTTTCCCATCAGCAAATCCTCGCTCCTCTTTTATGTTCTTTCATCCAAGAACCAGTAGTTATTACTGAGTCCCCATTATATATTAATTCAGACCCTACAGAGTAATCTTTTACAAGTAACATAGATCTAAAAGAAATTTGTTTATCTTTAGAACTTGAAAGAGAATAAGTTGTATAATCTTCAGTAAGTTTAATAGGATTTGAATTAACTTCGAAAGTAACACCTAGTCTAGGCATTTTAATAATAAGGTTGTTTTGTATATTTTCCAATCCCATTTTCTTTAATATTTAACAAAGATATACTATTTAAATCTTTTGGTTGATACTACTACATAATAACATCAAAAAACAAACAACAGAAAAGCCTTATATATCCGAGTTTCTTAATTAAATTATGAGAGTACGATATTCATTCTCTTCAAAGAGAACAGGCCATATTGAAAATATGGAGAAACAACGAAAGAAATATCCAGACATAGTCGCAGAAATCTTAAAAGTTTCAGATATTATCTTAGAAGTTTTAGACGCTCGTTTCATTGATGACACTAGAAATACAGACTTGGAAGAAGCTGTAAAAAAAAGCGGTAAAAAGTTATTTTATATTTTAAACAAATGCGATCTAGTAGATTTAGCAGCTAAGAAAAAAGAAATGAAAGAAAAAGGGTTGTATCCTTATGTTTTAATTTCGTGTACAACAAGAAAAGGAGCAAGAGAACTTAGAACAAAACTAAAAATAGAAGCTAAAAGAGTTGAACTACCTCACGAAGAAATGAGAAGAGTTCAAGTAGGAATTGTAGGATATCCAAACACAGGAAAGTCTTCTTTGATTAATTTTTTAGCAGGCAGCACAGCAGCTAAAGTTGGTGCAGAAGCCGGCTTCACAAAATCAATGCAAAAAATAAGATTAAGTGCGGACATTTTAATTTTAGACACACCAGGAGTTATTCCTGCAAAAGACTACTCTCATCAAAAACAAGATATGATTAGCCAACATGCAAAAATAAGTGCACGAGATGCAAATAAAGTAAAAAGACCAGATGTAGTAATCCAAACAATAATGAACGAATACGGCCCAATTATAGAAAAATACTATGGAGTTGACGTTCACGGTGACGGAGATTTATTAATTGAAGAAGTTGGAAGAAAAAGAAATCTTCTAAAAAGAGGCGGGGTTGTCGATGAAGATCGTTCTGCTAGAGAAATTCTCAAAGACTGGCAAGAAGGAAAAATTAAAATATAATTATTTATTTTCTTCTTTCACTTGAGCAGGTTTCCAAACATTCTCAATATAATTTTCTATTTCGTCTAAAGAATGAAAACTATGCAATTCAATATACTCATTATGGTGTGGACATTCATCAACTGAAAAATCTCTGCAAATCTGAGGTCTCTTCTCATAAATCTGACATAAATTATCTTCACCTAAATGTTCACAAGGAGTAAGAAATTCTATATTCCATGCACCTTCTTCTTCAACAAAAACATTAACATTCTTATGACAAACATACCATTTGATTATATCAAAGTCTTCTAATTTTTCAGGTTTATCAATTTCAATAACAACATATCTACAACAATTTCCTTTACAGCTAGAACAATCTTTTCCAGTTTCACAACCTTCCATCAAATGTTTTTCATTCTCAGGGCATTCTCCTTCTTGCAATCCTTCGTTTTCCATAATTAAGAAATAAAAAGACTATTTATAAAACTATATTTCTCCATTCAAATACTTCTTACGCTTCACTTCATCAAACTTTTCAATAGCATATCTAAGCATTGTTCGTGGCATTTTCTTATAATGTTTCTTCAGAAAATTCTCTTCAACTTCTAAATTCCTTTTTCCTATTTCTCTAAGCATCCATCCTACGGCCTTATGAATTAAATCGTGTTTATCTTCAAGCAAAATCTCTGCGATTTTCAAAGCATCTTCAAACTTATTATATCGTATAAAAGTAAAGGTAGAAAGAATCGCAATTCTCTTCTTCCACAAATTATCCGAATTAGCAAACTCATACAAAACAGCCTTATCTTCATTCAATAAATGTTTACCAACTATATTTGGCGCACTCAAATCAACCAAGTCCCAATTATTGATATTAGAATAATTTTCCAAATAAAACTGAAATATTAATCTTCTCTGATCAGTAAATTTTTCATACCTCATAACTAAAACCAACAAAGCAACAAGCCTTTCTTCATGAAATTTACTATTCAATAAAACCCCGACCTCTTCCGAACTCAAATCCTTAAAATATTTCTTAACTAAATTCCTTTGATCTGGAACCATAATTCCCATAAAAATATCGCCCTCACCATACTCTCCTTTTCCCGTCTTAAAAAATCCTTGTAGAAGTTTAGCTTTTTTAGGATTAGCCAGTAACTTCAACTCTTTTCTCAAATTACCAAGTCCAGCCATAGAATATTCACTCAACAAAGCTTTTTAAACGTTTAAACTATCGAAATATCAAGCCAACATCGCATAGTGGTATTGCACGAGGTTGCTAACCTCGGCCCTTTACTGGGCCCCAGGGTTCGATTCCCTGTGTTGGCGTATTAAATAGAATTAAACATTTGATTCTGAGCAAAAAGGCTTTTTAGAATTTCTAAAGAGATGCAACAATTCTTTCAAGTCCAGGAGAATCTAATGCTACTCCTTCTTTCAAAACAACATCAAATTCTCTGTCACCACAATAAAACCCAAATTTCCCGCCAACTTCGTTTAAAGCAGCAACCCATTTTTCACGTTCAAGTTTAGAATCAACAGATAAAAAGTCCGTATAAAGAATACCACTTGAAATATATCTTAAATTTGGATCTTTTGAAAACCTGCCTGCATAAAGGAAAGTATCTATGTGTTCTCCAGAACCACACCCATTATGAAGCCCAATATTACATAGAAAATATTTATCCTCAGGTCGGACAATATTTTTAACTGCCTTTAAAAAAACCTCATTTTCTTCATCAGAAAAACCCTCAAGCGAAACAATATCAGCAAGACTCTCTGCCACTTCAACTGAATACATCACTTCTTCAGCTATAGTAAATAAATAATCTCTTTCAGGCATAACTTCTGTTTCAATTGACATAGAACAAACAAATAATTAAAGATTATAAGGATTATTGTACTAAATTAACAACGCTTAAAAACAAACATCTCTAATAAATAATATGTCAAAAAGAGGAAAAAAGAACGTTTATCTTCTAGGAGCATCCAGCTTACTCAATGATATGGGTAGTGAGATGATTACACCAATTCTCCCATTTTTTATTCAATCTTTAGGCGGCGGAGGCCTAGCAACGGGTTTGATTAGTGGTTTAAGAGAGGGCATTTCAAGTTTACTAAAATTATTCGGGGGTTGGCTTTCAGACAAAAAAGGTAGCAGAATAGGAATCGTTTTCTTTGGTTATGTTATGTCTGCAATTTTAAAGTTATTTATTGGAGTTGCACAAACTTCCACACAAATTATTAGCTTTGTTTCTTTAGAAAGAGTAGGAAAAATTAGAGACGCACCCAGAGATGCAATAATTGCCAGAACGAATAAAGATCGTGGAAAAGCATTCGGACTGCATGAAATGTTTGACAAAGCCGGAGGAGTTCTAGGAACGATATTAGTATTAGTTTTATTCTGGGCACTAAACTTAGATTTCAGATCAATAACTTTAATTGCTGCAGGAATATCATTATTTTCAATTATTCCATTATTTATGGTAACTGACACCAAATCTACGAAAATAAAAACAAACTTATTCCAAAGCATAAAAAAATTAGAAGCTAACCTAAAGGGCATGATTCTAATACTTGGACTATTTGCAATCGTAAATTTTGGTTTAGCTATGTTCTTTTTATTAAGAGTCAAAGAAGTAACCGGCAGTTCAATAGCTCCCCTATTCTTATATATCTTATTCAATCTTATGAATGCAATATTTGCAGAAAGAATTGGAAGATATTCTAACAGTTTTGGAAAAAGAAAGATTATAATTGCAGGATATTTATTATTCTCCGCAATTTGTTTAGGATTTATCTTTGCTAATAGTTTATTATTAGTAGCAATATTATTTAGTTTATATGGAATAATGAGTGCAATGACTGGGCCAGTTCAAAGATCTTTAATTGCAGATTTATCTGGAAAAGAAAAAGGTACAGCAATGGGTCTTTACTATTTCTCTATTGGATTAGCTACTGTAATTGGAGGAATAATCGCAGGTTATATATGGGATTTAAATACTAGCTTGATGTATTATTATTTAGCATCATTAAGCATAATATTCACAATTATGTTTTACAAATATACAAAATAAAGAAAAAGAGCGATAATATGAAAAACGACATTCCAAAAATAGAAAAGGTGATTAAAGAAAAAGAGTGTATAGCCTTGCTTGCACCAAGTTTCATAGCTGAATTTGATTATCCAGAAATTATTATTGCACTAAAAAAACTCGGCTTCAAAAAAGTTACAGAACTAACATTTGGAGCAAAAATGGTTAACAGAAACTACCATGAAATTCTAAAAGAGAATAAAATGTTTATCTCAACAGCTTGCCCAGGAATAACATATTTTATTGAAACAAACTATCCTGAATTTAAAAATAATCTTGTAAAAGTAGATAGCCCAATGATTGCCACAGCAAAAATTTGCAAAAAGAATTTTCCAAAATACACAAGAATTTTTATCTCCCCATGCAGTTTCAAAAAACAAGAAGCAGAATCTTCAAAATATATAGATTACATAATTGACTATCAACAATTAAAACAACTATTCACGAAAAATAAAATTTCAGTTAAGAAAACTCCAAATGGAAACGTTGAGAAATTTGATTGTTTGTATAATGACTATACAAAGATATATCCTGTTGCAGGAGGACTAAGCAAAACAGCTCATTTGAAAGGAATTCTCAAAAAAAGCGAAGTGAAAATAATTGATGGAGTAGAAAAAGTAAGAAAATACCTTGATAATTATAAGAAGAAACCTGATAAGAAAATAAGATTCTTAGACATAAACTTCTGTGAAAATGGATGTCTAGGAGGCCCATTTATAGGAAAGGATAAAACTCCTTCTAAAAAAATGAAAAGAATCCAAGATTATATGAAATTCTCAAAAAAGGCTTCAATAAAAGAAAACAACAAAGGTTGGATAAAAAAAGCCGAAGGAATAAATTTTAGAAAATAATTACTTAACACTTATTGCGCCAACAGGACAAGAACTTTCTGCATCTTTAGCACATGTAGCATCATCTACTTTAGCTTTCTTAACTACGGACTTTCCGCCTTTCATTTCAAAAATATCCGAACACATAGAAGCACAAGCACCACAACCAATGCATAATTTTTTATCAACTTTAACAGTTACCATTTAAACCTCCTTTAATAAATAAACATAAGATTTATAGTTTTTAAATTAATCTATACTACCTACTGTCTTTAGGAATATAACAAGGAGACTCGCCTTTACATTCTTTAATATGTTTTAAGAAAACAGGATAATTTGTTCCCATAAGCCCACTATTGAAAGAATCTCTTCCATGATCTTTCCTAAGCATATGTTCATAATGAAACGCAGGTAAAAGATGAGTTTTTAACTCTTTATCAGCAGCATATACTTTTTCTGATTTTAAATTAGAAGGAGATATTTCGATTGAAGTAATGCTGAACTCCTCACTAGAAGAAAGAGAAGGACCAAAGATTTCAAAATAAATATGGCCCGCTTTGCCTTTCGCCCATATAGCACTGTTATATTGCCCTTCACCGACTGGAGCACTTTTAGCAAAAAAAGTGTCATCTTGAAACTTTATACTATGATACTCATTCTTACTTCCACATCCCGTAAAAAATAAACTTCCTGCAGCAAAACAAGATGCCAGCACACTATTAAGTCCTTTATTCATAAAAAATTAGATAAACTATTATTTATAAATATTTTTAATTACTCTTCTTCAACCACTTTTGTATTGCTTCAACAATAAATTCTCTCGGCTTGCCTTCAATATCCAAAACCAAACCATCCTCAAATTTAGAAACCAAATTATAAATAGATGTTACTGTCTTAGCACCAGAAGAAGGCTTTCTTTTTTCATCCCTAGCTATGCAAGTTTCCAAATCCGCTTTTAGAGTAACCACAATTGGATTCTCTTTAAGACTCTTGAAGAAAAAATCAATTTGATCTTTGTGATAGAAATTTCCCTCAATAACTACGCTATATTTGCTAAGATGCTTTTTTATCTCTGGAAGAATATCTTCTTGAACTGCCAAAAAATTAGCTACAGGAATACAACCAAGTTTTGGATCAATTCTATCAAAACCGGCTTCTTTTAATAAATCATCAATAAGATAAAGTTTAGCTCCCATTCTTTCAGCTAATATTCTACTAAGAGTAGACTTTCCAACTCCTAAAGGACCACGAATTATAATAACACCATTTCTCATAAAACTAAGAATCATTTAACCTTTTTAATTGTGCCTAAATCATTTCTTCAAAAACATCGGCTTTCTTCTGATAAAAGATACCTAGAGGGATCTTTGTATCTGGCTTAAGAGAATTATAATCAAACTCTTCAGCTTTTTTCATAGCTGCTTCAAAATTTGTTTTATCATGTCCTTTCTCTTGTAAATTATACGTCTTCTCTTTATATCCCACATCATTATGGAAAATAACACAAGGCTGTATAACTTCGATGAAACAAAATCCTTTATGCTTCTGAGCTTCTTCTAAAACATTTTGAACTTGAACAGGATCAGCAAAAACTCTAGCAACAAAACTTGCACCAGCTCCAATCATTAGCTTAATAGGATTAACTGGTTGTAATTTGACGCCTAAAGGGTTTGTTTTGTCTTTATAGCCCTTTTCTGTAACTGGAGAAGGCTCAGCAATAGTCAAAGCAAAAACCTGATTATTATGAACTAAATATTTTATATCTGAATTATATCTAGCCATATGAATTAAATGTTCCATCCCTTCAGCATAAGCATCACCATCACCAGAGAAAGCAAGAAGATTCAATTTAGGATTAGCAACTTTCATTCCCAAAGCGACGGGTAAAACTCTTCCGTGTAAAGAATTAACTCCTTGTAAATTCAAATAGTCGAAAATCTTCGCGTGACATCCAATTCCAGAAACCATTGCAAAATCATCTTTCTTCTTGCCCTGTTTAATCTGAGAATCTAAAAATCTCTGCACGCCAGCAAGTATCATAAAATTAAAACATCCCGGACACCATGTCGGTATTGCATTTGTTCGAATTGATTTACTGCTCATTTTAACACCTTCCCAAGTAAATAAGTATCTATATATCTTCCGTCATCCGTAATCAATCCGCACTTCCTTTTACCTTCTATTTCAAGACCAAATTTTTTAGCCAATTTCCAAGAAGCTTTATTTTCAATAGCACACTCTGCTTCAACTCGTTTAAATCCTCTTTTTTTAACTTCAGCTAATAAAATTTTAACCAAATTAGTAGCTATCCCTTGCCCTTGATAATCAGGATGAACTCCCCAACCCATTTCAGCTCTATGTCTTGTCCTTCCAGCCTTTTTAAAAAATGCAGAAACAGAACCAACAACTTTTTTTCCATCAAAAGCTAAAACAGAAAGATTATTGGAACTTTTTTTGTAACCGTCACGCATACCTAAAATTTTCTTTTTATTAGGAGCCACATTACCGCCATTATAAATCCAATTTTTCCTTTCAATTCCTTCCTTAATTAATTCAGCAACACCTTTTTCATCACCAACTTTAGCAAGCCTATAAATCAATTTCATTTAATGCTCCTATTTATTCTAATAGATAATATGATTAAAATAAATACATTTGCTAAAACAATAGGTTGAAATAAATTACGATAATTATCTAAAATCAAAAATAAAGTCGCAACCCAACATACATACGGAAAATATTTTTCTGCTTTAAATAATAAAAGAGCATACGCTGCAACCAAAAAGATCAAACCAAGATAACCAATAATCATTTTAATCTCCTCCTAATTTCTTCAGCTAATTCATCACTAAAAAAAGGTCTTCCATCATACCTTAAAATTTTATTTTTATCTTCAATTAACACGCCCGTCTTTTCAGCAACTAATCTACTCAAAGGACTTTCAGAATTGTTTTCAACAACTAAAACTTTCTTAGCCTTGCCTATTGTTTCTTTAATTTGCTTTGTTGGAAATGGATTCATATATAAAACTTGAACAAACTTAGCATCGATTTTATTCTCATTTAAAGCATCTAAAATCGCACCTTTAGTTGAACCCCAAGATAAAATTAAATTCTTAGAATTTTTATTTCCATAAACTTTAACCTGCTCAAACTTTTCAGACTCTTTTATAATTTCCTTTTCTTTTTTCATTCTAGCATCAAAGTTTGCCTTAATAACTTCAGCATCTTCAGTAGCAATATTTTCTTGTTTAGTATCTCTTTCATAACTATTAAATCTCTCTCCAACTTTCACAGAGCTCTTAACTTCTTTAATAGACTTCAATGATTTTTCTTTATCAAATAAAGACTTACCCTCTCCAAGATGTTTATCAGTCAAAACAATTGAAGGAACCCTATATTTCTGTGAAAAATAAAACGCATCATTTGTAAGTTTAACACTCTCTTCATTATCTCCCGGAGCTAAAACCATTCTAAAAAACTCACCATGCCCGGCATGTAAAGCCATATTCAAATCACCTTGTGAAGTATATGTTGCAACACCCGTTCCAGGCCCAGGTCTTTGTGCCAAATAGAAAACTATTGGAACTTCTGCTTGTGCAATAAAACTCAAACTCTCAGCCATTAAATCGAATCCACCCCCTGCAGTTCCAACCATAACTCTTTTCCCAACAACAGCAGAACCAACTCCAACTAAAGCTGCAGCAATTTCATTTTCAACTTCAATAACTTTATGCTTATTCCCTTTGTCAAGTTGCATCGTTCCCAATTCCATCATCAAAGGAGTAGCAGGAGTCATAGGGTAAGCATAATATAAATCCAAACCAGATTTAAGAGCAGAAAAAGCAGTAGCTTCGCTTCCATTAAATAAAGCTAATTTATGTCCAGCTTTCTTAATCTTAAATTTCAAAGAACGGCCATTATGTGCATAACCTTCTTTTGCATCTTTCAAATTCTCCTCAAGTTTTCCATAATTCTTAAGCTCATTCTCTAAAATAGAAAAAGGAATTTCAAGAATCTTAAACAAAACACCTGCGAAATAAGTATTTCCTTTTCCCTGAACAAAATCAACAACAATTGCATCTTTAGCTAAATCTTTCTTATGCACCTTAGAAGTATTCTCATCTAAACAAACCATCACATCAACTTTTGAAGTATTACTGTAAACAGGACTATCTGAAAAGCTAACTTGATTGAAATTATGTCCTCCTCTAATCAAAGACTGATAATCTCTTGAATAAAAAACATAATATCCTTCTTTTAACAAAGCATTCGCAAGAAGCTCACTCAAAAAATTAGGGCCTTGTCCAGCCTTACCACCAATAAGAATCTCGCACCTCATAGAAACAAAAGAAAAACCTATTATTTAAAAGTTGTGGAAGAGTGTTAACTCAATCCTTCAATAGAGTCAACACAAAGAATATTATTTTTCTTCAACAAATCTTTAGCCTTCTGAACAGACTTTCCACCTAAAAATACACCAATTACTTTCTTATTCTTATTTTCCTTACTAAATTCAATAATCTTCCAAGCTATATCTTCGTTATCAGACATACTCTGCGGAGTTACAATCACATACAAATTTTCAAATTTTAACTTCTTTATCTCGTCAAACGCTTTAGCGTAATCTTCAGACCGCGCAGTTCCTAAAATATCCATTGGCTTTTCAATCAAATCGATTCCTTTTCTAGATAAATGGTCAGAAAGCAAAACTCCTGCACCGCCCGCATTTGTTAAAATAAAAGAATCACCTTGAGGCATTTTTACCTTTTCATAACTAATCTTCTTACCACTTGCCTTCTCAAACATCTCTAAGAAACTATCGCACTGAATAACTCCTGCCTGTTTGAAAACTCCTTTGTAAATTGCATAATCAGACGCAACACTTGCAGTATGACTTATCGCCGCTTTCTCGCCTACAGAAGAACTTCCGCCCTTAATTGCATAAATCTTTTTTCCACGCTTAATCGCCTTCTTACAAACACTAATGAACTCTTGCCCATCCTTAAACTTCTCAACATATAATACAATAGAACTAGTATTCTTATCTTTTGAGAAATATTTAATGAAATCATTGAAGTCTAGATTCTCCATATTCCCCAAACTAGCAAAATTAGAAAACCCAAAGTCACCATAATCAGAAATATAGCTCCATAAAGCTCCAGACTGACTAATAAACGCAATTTTACCATTTCTAGGCATAGTTGAAGCAAAAGTCAAATCTAACTTCCTAGAAGGATTACAAATTCCAAAACAATTAGTTCCCAAAAATTTCAAATCATATTTTTTAGCAATCTTAATCAACTTTTCAGGATCCTCTTCGCCTTCTGAAAACCCGGAACTAATAATAATCACATTTCTTGTCTTCTTCTTACCACATTCTTCTAAAGATTGAGCTACAAACTTAGCCGGAATTGCAATAACTGCCAAATCAATATTTCCTCCGAAATCTAGAACCGACTTATAGCATTTTTTCCCAAAAAGAAAATCATGTGAAACATTAACCGGAATAACTTCAAGCTTACTAGCCAAAACTTTCTTCATTAAAATACCTCCGACCTTATCCAAATGATCAGATGCACCTATAATTGCAATCGTTCTAGGATTAAAAAAATCACTCAAATCTCCTTTTCTCATAGAAATTATTAATAAAGAAACTATATAAATGTTTTATGGACCTACTAAATGTCTAAGAAACTCCTTCATCTCAGGATCTTCCGGATTTGTCATAGAATCCCAAAGACTATCAATATAATCAGAAGGAATATAACCAAACCTTTGACTACGTGTATCTCTTTCCGACTCTGCCTGAAGTTTCGCATCAGGACTATCTAAATACGCAAGAAACCAATTACTAATACTATGGGAATTATATGCAGGATTTTCTCTAGTAGATCCAACTACTCCCACTCTTGAAGGCAATCCACTTTCCAAACCTAATGTTCCGACCATAATAAAACAACACGTTTCCAAGTTTATAAATATTTATACAATTAAGAAACAATCAAGATTCTAAAATACTACTGCGTAAACCGAAAACTCCTCTATTTGTAAAAGGTTTATGAGCATAAATACCCTCTCCGCTTGAATGAACCTCAGAAGAAGGAATAGTATGTGCAATAACATAATCAATATCTAAAAGTCGGGTAGGTTCATAAGACATAGTAAGACGTCTAACTTCTACATGTGCCTCAGTTCCCATTAACGTTAATACCTTTGCAAGTTTATAAATATTTATATACACAGGCACCTATCAATTTGTATGCAACAATATA
>CAZFJM010000002.1:0-51872 GCA_964519415.1 Candidatus Woesearchaeota archaeon
TTATATTAGAAAAGTGCTTCTGCAAATAGCAGTGAATGAATATGATGTTTGGCGTCGCCAAAACGTGATATTGATTGTGAGTTTTTAATAATCCTCAACTGACACTTGTCTAATCAAATAAGGAGCAAAATAGGGTTTTTAAATATTGGTTTTTAAAAAGGGCTATAAAAAAATTTATAAAGGCTGGGAAAAATACAAAAGCAGGTGACTTATGGAGTTAGATGAAAGAGGTAGAAACCCTGATGAAGACGAATTGAGTGAATCGGATTTCGAAGATGATGAACTTGAATTAGAGTAATCTTAGGACTATACTATGGAAAAGAAAATAGAAGAATTGAATGAAGAAGATGCAGCTGGTAAGCCTGCTGTAAAAAAGGAAGTTTCTGTTGTGGTTGAAGAAGATTTTGATGATAAAGAAGAGCTCGGTGAAGACGATTTTGATGAGATTGAAGAAGATTAACTTTCATTAAATTTATATAACTTCTTTGTTTAATTCTGGTAAGATGGTGATTAAGAAAAGAGATACTATTCAGTTTTATAACTCTTATAATAAGAAAGGGTCTTCTCATTTTGAGATTTTAATTTCTTTTGTTCTTTTTGTCGGATTTACTTTATTTTTACTTTTTACTTTAGAACCTACAAAGAAAGATTTACTTGAGGAGTCTATCTTATTTAATGTGCAAAATGAATTCTTTGAGCAAACGATTACTAATGTTAGCTATGTTTTAGTAGATTATAATAAAAATAAAACGAATGAGAAACCTGATACTTGTAAAGATGATAACTATAATAAGGTTTGTTATCCTCCGCAAATAAAAGATGACGGGTATAGAATATTTGTACCAATTATTGACAAACCTTGTGTTAGTACTATTTATGCTTCTAATGAGTTTGGTTCTAGTACTGTAACAAAGGAATGTAAAAATGATGAAAGTGATAATTCTAAGTATCTTATAGGTTATATTTACAGAGAAGATGTTTTGTCTAATAAAAGTCTTATTAGTATGAGAAATAAGTATTATTCTGATTATGCAAATTTAAAAGATATTGATCTGAAAGTTCCAGAGGTTGTTGATTTTGCAATTGTTTCTTCTGATACTTCTTTTAATATGACTAAAACTATACCTGATGAGGCAGAAGTCATAGCAGGTACCTATAGAAAAAAGGTTCTTTATGCAAATGGTTCAATAGTTAACCACGATTTTACAATAAAAGTGTGGTAATCTTTAATTATTAATAACTTTTATATACTTACAAAATGTTTCTTTTTTATGGTTAGAAAAGAGTTTGTGAGAAAAAGTTTTACTAATGTTTTATTGAGAAAATTTGAATTGTTTTGTGTTTTGCTTTTTATTTTTGCTCTTTTTTTATTAGACGTAAATCTCAATTTGATTGCATCTTATGGATTAAGTACAAATGTTCCAGTATTTAATGGAATCGTTGTTGCGGCTAGTGCTATGTTTTGGGTTGGTTTTATTGCAATGAGTGTTTGTTTATTTATTGTTTGCGTACGTTCTTTTCATAGAAGAAAAAGCTTTTTAGGGTTTGATACTTTGTTTTCTCTTTTTGGTATAATTGGATGGGGAATAATTTTATCTGGAGGTCTTTTAATTTTTTTTGGAGGGGATGATTTTGTAATTCCTTTTTTTAGTTTAATGGTTAATAGGATAGATTATTATCATGTTGGTATTGGTTTGGAGGTATTGACTATTATTTATTTTGCTTTAATGAACGATGGAAATTAGATTTGGACCTTCTGGTTTGGGTGGAAAGCAAGAAGCAATTGCTGTTTTGGAAAAATATCATGAATTAGGATTGAAAGCTTGTGAAGTTGCTTTTACTTATGGAGTGTATCTTGATAAAAAAAATGCTGAGGAAATTGGAAAGAAAGCAAAAGAGCTGGATATTTATTTGAGTATTCATGCACCTTATTATATTAATCTTAATTCAGAAGATAAAACAAAGATTTCTGCAAGTAAAAAAAGAATTTTAGATTGTTGTGAAATTGGCCATTATTTATCTAATGGCAAACATAAAACGCCTATAGTATTTCATTCTGGATTTTATTCTAAAATGGAACCAGAAGGGGCGTTTCAGAATATTAAGAATGAGATTATTGAATTAATGGCTGAAATTGAAAAGGAAAAGTTTAATGTTATTTTATGTCCTGAAGTTATGGGAAAAAGAAATGTATTTGGTTCTATTGAAGAAATTTCTAGGCTCGTGAAAGAGACGGGTTGTAGTTTTTGCATAGACTTTGCACATGTTCTTGCTCGTTATGATAAAAGTAATTTTGAATTAATAGAAGAGAATTTTGGTAAATTTAAAGAATGGCATTGTCATTTCTCTGGAATTGATTATGGTGATAAAGGTGAGAAGAATCATAAGCATACAGAAGAAAAGGAATGGAAGAATTTGTTTTGTTTTTTGAAAAATCAGAAGAAAGAAATTACTATTGTTTCTGAAGCACCGAATCCTGTTGGAGATGCAAAAGAAGGAATGCAATTATTTGAAAAGTTTATTTAAGAATAATCAATATTTTTGTATTTGCCATTTATACCTATTGCGGTAGGCATTTTTTCCAAAGGAGATATTTCTCCCTCTCTTCTTCTTTTGTCTAAAGCTATTATTCTGTATGTTGGAACTACTTCTACTAATACTTCTTTTTCAATATTTTCTTCTAGATATTTGCCGTAATGAGCTATTATTTCTCCACCCCTATCAATTGTAAGGCTTATTGCCTCTGTTTGGTTTTCACTAAAGGCCATAATGTTTCTTCTTTCTCCGAACCAGGGTCTTTTTGGAGATGCATTATAATATAAAAAAATCTTCTGCACTATTTCATAAAATTCTTTTGCTGTTCTTTCTGTTTGAAAAGCTTCAAGCAAGTTTATTTTTAGTTTTAGTTCTTCATCAAAAGGATTTTTACCTTCGACTTCAATGTCTTTTTCACGTATCATCTAGCTAGTTTTTCCTCTTAATGGTCTTTGTGCTGAATAACCATAATTTAGTGCATAACTATTATCATTAATCTTTATTCCAGTCGGCATTTTATCGTAAGGGTTATTTCTTCCTAAAAAAATATCTTTTCTTAATCCTGGAATAAAAGCTGCAGGTCTGGAGGTAACGATTATTTCTCTTTTATCTTTTATATGACCTACAGTATCTGAGCCATTAGGTTCTAAATATAAAAATAACATTTCATCGGGGTGTTCTTGGAAAAGTAGATTATATTCACTATCTGAAAACCATCTTCTTTTGATGGGTGCTTTAGATTCTACAAATATTTGCATCATTGTTTCATAAAATTCTTTTGCTGTTCTAGGGGTTTGATATGCTTCGATCATTTTTATTTTTTCGTTCAATAATTGTTCTAAAGGGTTATTTTCGTTTCTAAACATTAAGAATCCTTTTACAACTTTAATTCCCATTTTGTCTTTTCTGATTTTTATTAGGTATACCTCTTTGTACCTGTCTTTCTTTGTTTTGATTTTCAGGTTTTGGCTTTTGATTTGCAGGTATACCTTTAGGTTTTTGTTCTTCTTTTGTTAAATCATGTTCTGTTTCGAACATTCTCTTTCTTTTTTCATCGATGAATTCTAGAACGGCTTTAGCTTTAGCTGGTTCATCTCTTACTGTATTAAGAACATACATAATTTTTCTAATAATATCATCATATGTTTCTCTTTTATGTTCTCTAAGTTTCTCAAGTCTTTCTTTTGTTTCTTTCTCTAATTTCAATGTTGTTATATTATTGTCTTTTTTCATCTTATTTGTTTTAATGTTCTTTTTATATTTCTAAATAATGGGTAATCTAGAATATATTCTATTCCATTTTCTTCCATTTCTGGCTTTATTGTTTCAGTATACCAGTTTGTAAATTCTTTAAGTGTTCTATATTGTGAAAGTACTGCTCCAGTTCCATAAGTGTGAATATCTAAATCTGTTTCAAGTACTCTGATTGTAGGGATTGTGTCTCCTTTTAGTATGTCTTTAATTACTCTCTTATGGCCGTCACAAAGAATTATCTTTTTTTCGTATGGAACTCCTATTGGTAAAGGTAATATTCCCTTATAATTAAATATATTTCTTAATTCAGATAAGTCTTCTCCATTATGAAATTTAGGATTTTCTATAGGTAAGATAACTTGTATGGGTATATTCATTTCTCTCATTTTCTTTCTCCTCTATTTATTGAGTATTTTTCCCAAACTTTTTTATCTAATAATCCTGTGCCTGTGGATTCAAATATAAAAAAACCTTCAGGTTTTACTTTTTTTTCAAGACTCTTAACTACTCTAGTGAACATAAGTTTTCCATCGATTAGGCTAGGTGAATCAAAGAAACTCCAAGCGCAGGCAAGGTCTATTGAGTTTTCTTTAAATTTTTTGAGAGCTTCTTCAAATTGGAGCATGTTAGTTTTAATGTGTATGTAATCTTCATCTGGAGAACTTCCACCATCTATTCCATTTACCATTGCTCCTAGCTCTCTAGTTACTCTACAAAGCCAAGGATCATAAAATCTTTCTTGTCTTGCAAGTTCCGATCCATTGTAATCCCAGGAGTTTTTTGCACCACAACCAATATCTAATATGGTTTTACCTCTTAGATCTCCAAGTGTATGCATAATTACGGCTAGTCTTGATTGGACACGATTTCTAGGGATTTCAGCGATTTTTCCGTATTTTTTATTTAGTCTTGTTTCTATTGCATCGTATGCTGCTTTTGCTTTATCTATTGCTTCCTCCGGTAGTTTTAATCCGTTTTCATATTCGTTATTGTAGTTTATTAGTCTCATTTTTGTTACTTGGTTTTGGGCCTATAGAGTATACTAGGGTATACTATTTATAAATATTTGTAATTCTAGAGTTACAACAAAATGGCAAGATTTAAAAAGGTCTAAAAACTATGGATTTTAACTAAATTTTATTAAAAAACCAAAATGAACACAAAAACTTTAATGATTGCTTTTATGGCAGTCCTAGCTGTGTTTGCATTTAGTTTTACATCTGCAGCTATAACAAACGTTACTGTCCAAACAGACAGTGATTTTGATGTTGTTAGATCTGCTGGGGAAACTTTCCCTGTTAAGGTAACATTTGAATCAAATGTTAGTTTGAAAGATGTAGAAGTTGAAATCGAACTTGAAGATTCTGAAGATTCTTATTTTGTTGGTACTGTTCTTTCCCAAGAACTTTATCAAACAGGAATAATGAATGTAGAACTACCTTCTAAGTTTGATGACAAAACAGACAACTTAGTTTTAGTTGTAAAGATCTCTGGTAAGACAGATAATGGCGTAGAATATGATATATCTACTGTCCCTATCTTCGCACAAAGAAATTCTTATCAATTAAGCCTTGTTTCTGTTGATTATGATGCATCCGTTGCAGCTGGCGATACAGTTCCAGTTTCTGTTGTTGTTAAAAATCGTGGTTACGAGGATTCTGAAGATGGATTTGTTATTGTAGCAGTTCCAGAATTAGGCATCTCTGCAAAAGGTTACTTCGGTGATCTTGTTGCTGTAGAAAATTGTAGCAATGATTGTGACGATACAGATGCTGCACAGAAGATAGTTTCTTTGAAAGTACCTTCCAACGCTAAAGATGGTGTCTATGAAATGGTTGTAAAAGTTTATGATGATGATGCTGTAACAACAGTTACAAAACAAATCAAAGTAAGCGCTTCAACTGATTCACAGATAGTATCTGCTGTAAAAACTCAAGACATTAGAGCTGGCGAAACAAAGACATACGAATTGATCCTTGTTAATTCTGGTAGCAAAGTTATGGTGTATAACCTTAACACAGCTTCTGGTTCCGAATTAGTTGTTTCTGTACCTTCAGTAGTTACTGTAGATGCAGGTTCCGCTAAAACAGTTCCAGTTTCTGTAACTGCAGCAGATGATGCTTCTAAAGGAGCATATACATTTACTGTACAAGCTAACGGACAAACAACAAGTTTCAATGCAAATGTAGTTGAAGGTAAATCTGTAGCAATGTCTGCAGTTGTATTAACAGCTATCCTTGTAATTATCTTTGTTGTTCTTCTTGCAGTTCTTATCGTTCTTTTAACTAAGAAAGGTAAACAAACTGAAGAAGTAGAAACTAGCTACTATTAATCATAAAACCAATTTTTTTATTTTTTTTAACTTAATAAAGGACGCTTTGTCCTTTTAATTTTTTTATTTAATCTAGATTTTCAAACTAATAACTTGACTTAATCCTTCTTGCATAGAAACACCATAAAGAGTCGTTGCTTCACTTATTAGAGCATCATTATGGGTAATTACAATATATTGTCCTGAAAGCATATATCTCTTGATTAAAGCCGCTAGGAGCTCTGAATTGTGTTTATCTAAAGCTGCGTCAATTTCATCAAAGATGTAGAAGCAATAAGGTTTGTATTCTTGGATTGCGAAGATTAATGAGAGTGCAACAAGTGTTTTTTCTCCACCAGACATAGAAGTAATATCAAAGTATTTTCCTTTTGCTACTTTTACAACAATATTCAATCCGCCTGCAAAAGGGTCTTCTTTGTTTTCTAAGTCTAAGAATACTTCTCCCTTTCTACTTAATTGTGTGAAGTTTCTTGTAAATAAGATATTCACTGCTTCAAGGGTCTTCATGAATGATTTTTTCTTTTTCTTGTCTATCTCTCCAATAATCTTTGTTATTTTTTCTTTTTCACTGTTTAGTGTATTAACTTTTTCAGTTATTTGGTCACATGCTTGTTTAACTTGATCATAAATTTCTACGGCTTTTAAGTTGATAGAACCTAATTGATTTATTCTTATTTGTGACTCTTGCAGCTTTTCTCTAGCTTGCTCTATTGTTATACTTAGTTGTTCAATATTTTCTAATTCTTTAAATTCGATTCTAAGATTTTCAAGTTGTGCTTGGTGTTGGGCTTTTTGTATATTTATTGAACCGATCTTTTCTTCTATGTTTCTTATTTCATTTTGAACTCCCATAATTATAGTTTCTATTGCTTTTTGCTTGTCTTGAAGTTCATTTCTAACATTGTAGAGCTTTTGATATTTTTCGTATAGTTCTTGTTCTTCTTTTTCTTTTTTCTCTAGTATTTTATCATTTTCACTTTGCTTTTCAGTTATTATTTTAAGTTCTCTTTGTGTTTCCTCTGTATCTCTAATTATATTTTTGATTTCGTTTTTTATTCTTTCAAGTTCTCTCTGTTTTATCGCCACATTAGTATCTACATCTACTTTACTATATAGAGATAAGTCATTTATTCTCATTCTAGCTTCATCATATTTTTCTTCAACATTTTTTAGTTCTTCTAATTTTTCTTTTGTTTCTAAAATTCTCTTTATTATTTCTTTTAGAGATTCTTCGGCTTCCATTTTTAAAGAAACAAGTCTCTTTATATTTTCTTTTTTATCGTCGGTGCTTCTTATTTTGAAGATATCCATTTCAACTTCTCTTTGCTTTTGTTCATTTTGTAAAACTTTTTCTAGTATTGAATTGATTTCATCCGTTAGTTCTTTTATTTTTTCAGTATTATTTTTAGATTCTTCATCTGCATTTTTTATTTTGCTATTAGAATTGTCAACTACATAACACCTATGTTCTTCTGTGATTTTATTTCTGCACATAGGGCAAACATCTAATCCGATAATATCTCCTTTTAGTTTTCTTTCTCTATTTACTATTTGAAAAAGAACTGCATTTGTTTTTTCTAATTCTAATATTTCCTTTTCAATTTCTATTTTTTTCTCTTTTAAGTTTCTTGTGTCATTAATTGTTTTTTCTTTTAATGAAACTAGGGATGTTAATGATTTTTCATATTTAATCTCGGAAAATATTTGATTTATGTTTCTTTCAATTATTTCTAGTTCTTTGTTATATCCTATAATAGCTCTATTTTTTTCTTCTTTTTTATTCTCAAGTGTTGAAAGATCGGATTTAATCATATAAAAAGATCTTCTTTGTTTTTCTAAAATGTCAAATTTCTCTTGTAATTCTTTTAGAACTGTTTGTTGTTTTTTTATTTCTGGGCTTGTAATTTGGATTTTTTGTACTTCTTCTTCAAGTTCTTTTATTTTCTCTTTTAAGTTCAATTCTCTTTCTCTGTTTTGATCTATTCTATTCTCGAAATTTTCTCTTCTTGCAAATGCTGCACCCAATAATGACTTTAATTCAGAAATTTCTCTATGGAGCGTTTCATTTTCTTCTCCTGTTGAGGATTGAATTTGTTTATTTACTTCTATAATAGCCTCTTGTAGGGTTCTTATTTCTGTATCTCTTTCTTTTATTTTTCTTCTTTTTTCTTCTATTTCTTTTTTATGGTTTTCAAGAACTTTTTCAATTGCCCAAAGCTCTTTCTCTTTCTCTTTTATTGTCTTAGAAATGATGGTTGCTTTGCATTTTTTGATAGTTTGTTCAATTCTCTGGTAATTTAGTGCGTCTTGTCGGTCTTTTTCTAGGTTTCGTAAATAAGAGTTCTTTTCACGTAAAATTGCTGAAACTTCTTTTAATCTTTCTTCTGCCTTTTCTAGTTCGGCGATAGATTTTGTTTTTCTTGTTTCATAAACGGAAATTCCTGCAACGTCTTCAATAACTTTTCTTCTTTCTTCAGGGCCCATTTTTACAAGTTCAGTTATATTTCCCTGAAGCACTATATTTGCACCATTCGGGTCTATTCCGGCTTGTGCAATTAATTCTATAAGCTCCTGTCTGGTTTTTGTTTCATTGTTTATTTTATAGATCGATAATCCGTTTCTTCTCAGGACTCTTTTTATTGAAACTTCAGTTGAATTTATACTGAAAGCACCGTCTGAATTATCAAAGACAAGTTCAACAAATGCTTCTGTTACGCCTTTGTAATTTTTTGTTCCTGCGAATAATAAGTTTGCTGCTTTTGCAGCTCTGATTGATTTGATTGACATTCTTCCAAGAACAAAGCAAAGTGCGTCGGTAATATTTGATTTTCCAGAACCATTTGGACCTACGATTACATTCATTGCATTTTCAAAAGGAATTTCTGTTTTTCTTGCGAAAGATTTGAATCCCTGCATCACTAATTTTTTTATATGTCCCATATCAGCTCTTGTTATTAGTAAATTTAAGGCATATTTAAAGATTGTTGAGGTATCGTTAAGGTAAAGCTTTATAAATGAACTTTTTAGCAAAATTATATGAAGAAAGGAGTCTATACTTTATTTGGAACTGCCACAGAAACTGATTTTGGTTTAATTAGGCAGGCCTTTGATGCTTTCAAGTATGTTCGTGTTGCAATTCAATTACCTATTGATAAATGGGGTAAAGATTATAGGGATCATGTGTCGGCTGTAAGGGAAGGTTGTCGGGATTTACCTATCTCTCTTGATTTTTTTAGGGAGGGCGAATTAGAAAGTTACCTTAGAAAGAGTGGTGCAACATCATGGTTAGTTCCTAAACATTGTCCTTCTGATTTAGTTGCTTCTGTTGATTTCGATGAGAAATATTTTATGGATTAAATTTTTAAGAAAATTAAGATTCCTATTGTATTAAAAATAAAACTAATTATTGCTAGTATTGAAGGTTTAATTTCTGTTAATCCTGCGAGCATCGTTACTCCTGCCTCGTCCGGTAGGGGTGACGCAATAATTATCCCTGCAAAGGCATATGTTAAATAATGTTTAATTTTTTTACCTAGTATAAATTTTAGGGTGTGGTCTACTTTTCTAGTTAGTTTTTCTTTTCTTATTTTATTGAATTCATCTTCAAATGAAAATTTGACGAATTTGAATATTAATAAATCGCCTATCATTGCACCTATTCCTCCAATTATTCCCGCAATCCAGATATTTGTCGGTGTGTATGTCAAAAAATAGCCTATAGCAAAAGGAGTTGTAAATCCAAATGTAAAAAGTGATCCAAATAAAAACATGCTATAATATCCAAATTGATGTAATTCTTTTACATATTCTGCAAAAAAAGGATCACTAAAAATAATATATGCTGTAAGCGTAAATCCTATTAAAGTAAGAATTTTTGGATATTTAACCTCAAATAATCTCTTCATGTCAATTTAAACTCTTTTAAGTATAAAAGTATTTCGTTAAGCAAGTTTTCTTTGGTTTGCTTTTTCGTGTAATTTTTTAACGGTGTCCCAAGAGTGTCTAATAATAGATTCAAACTTTGGATTTTTATAATTAATTTTTATGAATTCTATTGTTTGAGGATCTGATGGGTATCCTGAACCAAATTTTGCATCAAGTTTTTTTCTTAAGTCTGCTATTTCTTCTTCTCTTGTTTCTTTTGCGATTATAGATGCTGCAGATACGACTGGATAGTTGAAATCTGCTTTATGTTCTGCTCTTATTTTTATTTTTTGATTAATTACTAGTTTTTTTACGTAAGCAGCCCATTCAGCAGTATTAACGGAAGGACAGTCTAATATTGCTTCTATTTCACCCATAATCCCTTCTGCAAGTTTATTTATGATCATAGCTGCTTTTACTGCTTCTAAGTTATTCAAATTATCGCAGTCATCTATTTCTTTTGGTGATGATTGTTCTATATGATATCTGTACATTGCTTTTATTTGTCTACCTAGATGCCTTCTTTTTGCAGGTGCTAAAAGTTTTGAATCTTTTGCACCAAGTTCTTTTACTTCTGCTTCTTTATCTTTTTCAATTATTATTCCTGCAAGTACCATTGGACCTATTACTGGTCCCCTTCCCGCATCATCTATACCTATTAAGTATTCTACCATATTTTTCTCTATAAAACAAGGTTTATATATCTTCTAGTCTTTAATAAATTAATAGTTTAATACATGAAAGGAGGTTAAAATATATGAAAACAAAAATAACGGGATTTATTGCATTGTTCTTGATGCTATTTAGCTTTTCTTTTGCTTTGGCAGAAAATGAAACTGTTAATAGTTCTGATGTTCCAATGTTAATTTCTGCACCGGTTGAAGATAGTGTACTAAATGAAACAGAGGCTATTGATGAAACTGAAGCTGCTGGAAATCTTTTTTGGAAAAGAGCAGGTATTTGGTTTACCTTTAATCAGGAAAAGAAGGCTGAAAAAGAACTTAAGTTAGCTGAATTGCAATTGATTAGGGCAAGAATTGCTGCTAGAAACAACAATACACAAGCAATGGAAAATGCTTTGGAAGCTCATAAAAAATTAATTGAGAGAGTCCAAGAGAGAGTTTCAAAAATAGAAAATGGTAATGCTTCTGAGAAATTGACAGGTCTTGATAGGGCTATTCAATTACATCAGACTAGAATTGCTAGATTTAACGCTCAGTTAAATAATTCTAATCTTAGTGCTGAACAAATTGAAAAGCTACAAGAGAGAATTGAAAAGGCTCAAGAAAATACTCAACATTTGAGAGAAGTTGCTGATGAAAGAAGATTGGAAGTTAGAAATAAACTTCGAGAAAGAAATGTTAGCAAGGATGACTCTAATGATGAAAATGAAACTGGTGATGATAACAGCTCTTCAGATGATTTAAATGACGACTCTAATAAGTCTGAAGATTCCATTGATTCAAATGATGATTCAAATAAAACCGATGACGATTCAGAAGATGATGCATCTGGAACAGTTTTGAGTGATAGCAATGATTCTGGAAATGCAAGAAGTTAATTAAACAAATTTTATTTTTTTATTTTTTTTAAAAAGAGAGGAGGTTCTGAAAAATTCAGCCCTTATATTTTATTCAGCTGTTCTAAATGGAGATAATCTTGGGCCGAGTTCGGAAAGAAATGCTGGGTGGAGGTGTTTTGGTAAAATATCTAGAACACTAACGTAATGTTCCAAACTTCTAAAACCTGCTAGACAATTTCTAGAGTAGGGTATAAATTCTTCACATCCGCATTCTCCACAAACTTCTAATGGATCTTCTTTTGAAAAAGTTCTTAAGGAGTATCTTTCTCCGCAACTTTCACAGATAATTGCGTAGAGTCTTTTTAATTCTGGTTTCATTTATGAGGAGGAGAGGATTCGAACCCCTGAAGGCTGAAGCCAGCAGATCTTGAGTCTGCCCCGTTTGACCACTTCGGTACCTCCTCAGGTATTTATTCAGCGTAAAGTTAGGGATGTGAAATGATTTATAAAACTATTGAAGAGGTATTTATTCTTTATAAAAATTAATAGCGGAGGCAGGATTTGAACCATGCGACCTTGAGGTTATGGGCCTCACGAGCTAACCAGGCTGCTCCACTCCGCTATATATTTAGGGAAGGAATTGGGCTTTTAAAGGTTATCTTTCTGCAAGAATAAATGTCGAATTAATTAAAAAAGTCTATCTTTATTTAGAATTAATGTCTTTCAATAACTTCTTTAATTGCTTCAATATTTTCAGCAATTTGTATTCCTCTCTTAGTCAATTTGATAATTTTTATTCTACCTTTTTTCTCAAATCCTACTAAGCCCATATCTTCTAAAATTTGTAAAATCTTAACAGCATGAGAATAGGTACAATCAACTTCTTTTGCAAGAACAGAACCATATTTTGCTTTATTCATTCTTTTAAGAGCCAGCAACATCATTGCAGGTTTTCTTCTGAAAAACAAATCGAAATTATCGTCTTGTCCTGTTGTGTTTACCATTGTAATATATATGTTCTAACCTATATTTCAGAGTTGTAGTCTGCTTTTAAAGCTTGCTCTAGTTTTTCGTCCACGAATAGTAGATACACGAAATTTTATAGAGGTAACAGTTAACAAAAAATTTATCTTAAAGAAGTTGGAGCCATAGCTTCTTTCAAACCATTCTCATCAATAAAAGATAAATAAACTCCGCCATCAACCTTAACCCTACCTATTGCTGGCAACTTATTTTTACCCGCTAAATAAATAATATCTTTTTTCTTATCATACTCTGCCCAATCGCAATAACTAGAACTATATAACCCAGACGAAGAATTACGAGTATACATTTTAATATATCCTTGAGACAATTCTATAACAGATCTATCTGAATTTCTCATCCAACATCCAACAGCATCAGGAAAAATAGAAGGAACTCTTGCCATAGTAACACAACTAGTAAGATTTGCAGAAGTACCTTTCTCTTTATTTTCTAATTTAAAATCACAAATCGAAGCAAGACATAAACCGTCTAATGAAGAATCACTCGATTGATTAAACTGTACAAAACCTCTAATCCCTTTTTCATAAGAAGAAAAACTATTATCAAAAAATTGCATAGAAGAACGATAACGAGGATTATCTTTAACAAAAATTTCATATACTTCTGCTTTTTTAGGATCAAATCTATGCCCTAGTTTAGGTTCTTTTGATGCTATAGAAATAAGTTTTTTTGCCAATTTATTATCTCCCAATTTATTTAAAGAAATCGAAGGATCTTCAAAACAAGGAGCTTTTTTAAAATCCAATACTGGCCTAGAAACGACAATATAACTTTGAGATTGGGAATAATCTATTTCTACTGGAATATCTAAGTTAGATTTAGATAAATTAATGCAACAAGAGCTTCCGAGAGAATCATTTCCAAAGGTAGAAACATAAAAGTTCATTGAATGAGGATAGCCCAAGATATCTATCTTTTGTCTATTTAATCCAATGTCTCCACGATTAAAAGCCGCATCGCCTAAATAATAATCAAAAACTACTTGTGATCCTGAAAAGTTTGAACTGGATTGTTTTTCCTCAATTTTTGATAATTCTTTATCTTTTTTATTACTTGTATCTTTTCCATCCAATTTATCCCAAATACCTTGCGAAACTTGAGAAGCTTCACGACGCTCTTCCTTATTACAACCATATAAAAATAAAGAACAGCCCAAAATAGCTCCCGCTTCTAAAATAGAAAGCAAATTTGATTTTGAACTGACCATGATCTAGAAAGGATAAAATGAAGATTTAAATATTTTGTTAAAAACAAAACTACAACAAAGTTTAAATATCATTTTTCAATCAAGATACCATGATAGACATTAAAATACTCAGAGAAAATCCTGAATTAATAAAAACAAACACAAAAGCGCGTGGCTATGAAATTTCAATAGTTGAAGAATTAATTTCTTTAGATACTGAATGGAGAAAATGCAAAAAAGAAGACGATGACTTAAGATGTGAAAGAAACAAAATTTCTGAATCCATAAATGCAGCAAAAAAGGCAAAAGATGAAGCAAAAGCAACAGAAGCAATTAAACGAGGAAAAGAGATTTCTGAAAAACTTAAACAAAACGAAGAAACAGAAGACAAATTAAAAATAAAAATTGACGACTTAATTTCTAGAATTCCAAATATTCAAAGTGAAGATGCACCAAATGGAGACGCTTCACATAATAAAGAAGTACATGTAATAGGAAAGATTAAAGAAATAAAGAATCCAAAAGGACATTTAGAGCTACTAGAAAAATTTGGAATGATTGACATGAAAAGAGCAACAAAAATTTCAGGAGCAGGATTTTATATATTAACTGGAAAAGCTGCAAAATTACAAAGAGCTCTTGTACAATATATGTTAGACTTCCATGAAAGCAACGGCTTTATAGAAATTAATCCTCCTCAAATGGTAAATAGGGCAGCAGCATTTGGAACAGGAAACTTACCAAAATTTGATGACCAATTATATAAAACAAACGATGAATTAATTCTAGTTCCAACAGCAGAAGTACCTGTAACAAATATTTATGCTGATGAAATATTAACTGAAAAAGATTTACCAAAGAAATACTGTGCATTCACACAATGCTATAGAACAGAGGCTGGAAGAAAGGCTGGCGAAGAAGGTTTATTTAGATTACATGAGTTTGAAAAAGTAGAAATGGTTTATATTTGCAAACAAGAAGACTCTTGGAAATTTCATGAAGAAATGACTGAATATGCAGAACAAATATTAAAAAAGTTAGGATTACCATTCAGGAGACTTTTGTTATCTAAGGAAGACGCAGGATTTTCTTCTGCAAAAACATATGACTTAGAAGTCTGGAGTCCTTCCATGAAAAGATACTTAGAATGTTCTTCCTGCTCTAACTGTACAGATTTTCAAGCAAGAAGAATGAATAGTAGATACCAAGGTAAAGAGGGAATCAAATTCTGCCATACATTAAATGGATCTGGAATTGCACTTCCAAGATTAATGATTGCACTAATTGAGTATAATCAACAAGAAGACGGTTCAATAAAAGTTCCAGAGGTTCTTTGGAAATACACCGGATTTAAAGAAATAAAGTAAAATTATATTTTAATAAAATCTCTCCATATCTGACTTGTCTGAGGCCCAATAGAATTTTTGTATTTGCCATTATATAAAACAATATCTCCAACAGATTGCCAAAATAACATTTGACCAACTTTCATACCCGGATAAACTCTTAATCGATGAATTGATTGTAATTCTAGAGTCCACTGTTTCTTAAAACCAATATCACCCAAACCAGAATTAAGATAAATATAAAGTCCAAGCCTTCCAACAGAACTTCTTGCCTGCATTGTAGGAGCATAAAAATCAGAGCCCATCTCTTCAATAGTATGTCCCAAATATAATTTATTTGGCTCTAAAATAAAACCTTCATCTGGAATTGTAATTTCTTCAAATTCATTTTCAACAGCGGAATCCAATAAATCACTTTTGTATACTTTTAATCTATCGCCTAATCTAAAATTATAACTATTTGGATTTAAATTTTCTTCAATAAAGGGACTAATATGAATTCTTTTCAAACCAACCTGTTTTTTTATTTCTTCACCAGTTAAAATCATATTGACTCCCAACTTAGATTTATTTTCCCATCCGCATGTAAAATAGGATTTGTATTTTCACAGCTGCAAGAACGAGTCTCAAATTCAACTTCCAACCCCTCGAGTTTCAAAGTAGGATTAACCAAATCAGATCTTCCAAAAAAATAATCAATAAATGGAAAAACCGAAACAACTCTCTCAGAAATATCTAAAGGATAATTCACATCACTAAATAATTGCCTAAATACAACTTTTTTAGATTTCCCTATAGCCCATGAAATATAGTCTTCTGCATCACTCACATTCTCAATTCCACCTTTAAATAAAACTGCAGATAATTTAATATCCAAACCATAAGAAAATAAATAATCAGAATACTTCACACCCATTATCTCTTCATTTATTTTAGAATCATAATGCGCTCTAGAAATACAAAGAGGATTTAATCTTTTTAATACATCAAGTGATAATGAATCAACAATGAATCCGTTTGAATACATTTGCGTTCTTGTCTTATCTGCACAAAGTTCGATAATTCTTTCTATTTTAGGATGCAATGTTGGCTCACCGCCACCGCTAATTTCAATAGCATCTAATTTACCTATTTCATTTAAACACTTTTCAAGTTCACCAACATCTAAAAAAGAATTTCCCAAGTTTCTAAATTGATTTACACAATAAGGACAAGAGGCATTACATGCAGATTCAACTGGAATAACATATAATTTAGGCATTAACCCTCCTAAAAACTTCTTTTACTAACTCATCAAGCTCTACATATGATGAAGAAGTATACAAAATATTAGGAACTAATTTTGATTTTTCTAAAAATGAATTTCTTGCAATAAACAACTCATTTTCTTTTATTTGCTGTGAAAAACTCCTTGAACGATATCTACTAATTAGGGTTTCCTCAGAAGGCAAAGCAAAAATAACCAATCCCTCTCTTTGCAAATAAAAATTCAGAAAATTAAATTCTTCTTTTGTAAATGGATTTCCGCCCCTCCACATTTGACCATAGACAGACTCAGAAATATGCCCCCTATCAAAAACAATATTTTCAGCAGTGCAATACTCTTTTAGATATCTTTGAAATTGATCTCCCTCTTTATGATGCAAAGACTTAGCATCCCACCTCAAAGAATTTTTTATTCTATCTATAGCAGTACTTTTTCCAGAACAATCTGGCCCTTCAATTAGGATTCTTTTTATCATGTTTAGCCTCTTTTTTTCCAGAAACAATCTGTGCATAGTCTCTTGTTTCTAAAGGAAAATTAGTAAGGCGAAGCTCTCGAATATTTTTCTCTATTCTCTCTTTTGTTCCTTCAATCTCAACAAAATAATGTTTTCCTAATCTATCAAGACAAATTTCACATCCAAGGTTTTCATATGAAGCTCTTTGTTTTTCATAAACAACTGCATCAGAACATCCAGAATTTAGAACTTTATCAAAAAAAGACCTCGGAAGCTTACATTCAACTTCCGGCCTTTCATTATACTTTGAATTTTCAACTCTTTTACCTTTGATAGTTAATGTGACTTCTCCGGCCTCTTTTCTAAATCTAATAAATCCATCTCCAGTTCTATAGATAATATTTTCTTGTCTTTCCCATTTATCATCATCCCAAGAATTTCCAAGCTCTTTCTCTAAACGACAAATAACATCTTCATTTACTCTTAATTTTACCTCAGTTTCTATAGGAACTTTTTTTCCGTTTTTTTCCGCTTCTTCTCTTTCAGCTCTCTTTTCTAATTTTCTAGCATGTACACCATAACAATCTGGATTTCCATTAGAACCATATCTCACACTTTCACCATATTGGCTGCATAAAGATTCATAATTCCTTATGTCATATGCAACTTCACTCATTAAATCACTCATGCTATTCTCTCCACTAATTTAACAAAATACCTTGCACGTTCTTTAGGATCCATTACTGGAACTCTTATAGGAGTATAGCCAAATTCTCTATATGCTGTCCAAATAGCATTATGTATTTTCTTTGCTTCTTCAGGATTTTCTTTTCTAGAATCGTCTTTTTGATAGACCGGAATTGGATCAAGAATAAAAACAGCACCATATCTTTGAGTACCAAGGTCTCTAACAATTTCAGGTGTTGGAACTTTCCCATTTGTTGAATAACCGTGCCCATCAACAACCCCTCTATCACAGAATAATAAAGAATCTTCAAATGAATGCTCTAACTCTAAAATTCTATTAGCTGCACTTTCTTGAAAACCATACAAGTCAATCCAAGGAACACAAGTTGAACCTCTTTTCTGCTCCTCTTCAATAATCATTCTGGCTGCTTCCGGAACAGTTTGATAAGATTGCATCGCCAGATTATTGAGTAATGTTGTCTTACCACAACAAGGACCTCCAGTAATTGCTATCAACTTTTTTTGTAGTGTTATGCTCATAACTATACATAGACTTGTATTTTTATTACATTTTTCTGTACAAAATTTGTCCATAGTGTTGCATAAAGCTTAAATAGATAAATTACTCATAAAACCCATGCTAAAAAATGAAGAAATAAAAAAAATAGAAGATTTTGTTAGAGTAAAACCAAGAAGTATCCAAGAAATTGCTAACCATATTAATAAAAATTGGAGAACTGCAGATAGATATATAGAAGAAATACAAAAAAATTTTGGTACACTAGAAACAAGAGTTTTTCGTGAAGGAACTAGAGGTGCATTAAAAATTGTTTATTGGGCAAGTGTTGAAAAAATCTCAAGCACTGTTTTTCAAGAACAACTAGAAGATACTATAATGACTTTTCAAAAGAAAGAAAATTTTAGACCTTTTGATATTTATCAATTTATCCCAGACAAAGATAAATTTGTTTGGATTAAAAAAGGAAAAGATGAAAGCGAAGCAGGAAGATTAGAAGAATTTAAAGAAATGTTAATGAATTCAAAAAAACAAGTTTTATTCTTCTCAGGAAATCTTTCTTTTGTAAATTTCGAAGATAAGAAAATAAAACTCTTTGATGTAATTGAAGCACTTATTAAAAAAGGAATTTCCATAAAAGTTATTTGTAGAGTTGATTTTGCAGCTAGAGAAAATGCGGAAAAGTTACTTGCTTTAAACTTCAAATATGGAAAAGAATTAGTTGAAATCCATCACAGAGAACAACCATTGAGAGCTACAATTATTGATGGTGATTTAATTAATATAAAAGAAATCGGAGAACCAACTGGAAGAAAAAACGAACTCACAGAAAAAGTATTTATGTTTTATACAATAAAAAATAAAGAATGGGTAGAATGGCTTTCAAGAATCTTCTGGAAAATGTTTTCTTCTTCAATAGACTCTAAAAAAAGACTAGAAGAAATGAGAAAGATAAAATGAATTCATCTATAGCAATTAAACAACTAAAAGAACTAAAAAAATTAGTTTCAGTTCACGAAGAGAAACCTAGACTTGCTGCAGAAGGATGGAATCAAGAATGGCAAACACTTATAGCAATAATGCTCTCAGCACAAACAAGAGACACAAAAACAATAGAAGTTTCAAATGAATTATTTAAAAAATATAAAAATCCAGAAAAATTAGGAAAAGCAAATATAAAAGAAATAGAAAATCAGATTCGTTCAATAAACTATTATAAAACTAAAGCAAAGCACATCAAAGAAACCGCTCAAATTCTTTCAAAAATTAAAATGCCTGAAACTATTGAAGAATTAATTAAACTTCCAGGAGTCGGAAGAAAAACAGCTAATGTATTTTTAGTAGAAGCTAGAAACGCTCCAGCAATAGGAGTAGATACACATCTCTCATTTGTCTCGCAATATTTAAAGTGGAGTAAAAACAAAAACCCATACAAAATAGAACTAGACCTTCAAAAACTTTTCCCTAAAAGTTATTGGAATAAAATAAATTATATTGTTGTAAGTTTTGGCCAGTTATACAGCAGAACAAAACAAAAAGAAATATTAGATAAAATAAAATAACATTTATATAGTTTAGCAGTCAATGAGTTAAATGAGAATTGTTCTAAAGAAAGGATTCCAAAAAAAGTTAATAGAACTATCAAAGGAGAATAAAACATGGAAATGTTTGGGATTAAAATTAAAAATAAATCCACATTACCTTTCTAATGAGCTTCGACTAGAAAAACGACACCTTTCTGAAGAAATCTATAAAAAATTATGTGAACAAACTCACACTAATTTTGATAAATTTATAATAGAAAAAAGAAAAGATAATTGGGGACAATTATTAGGATCTAGAAATTCTCCGGGCTCTACAATAAAAATTGAAATTCCTAAAAAAGAGGAAAATCTTGCAGAAATTGTCGGTGCAATTTTAGGAGATGGCCATATTATGTTTAATAAAAAAGGGAAAAAAATAGGAGTATATCAAATTAATATTACAGGACATAAGGAATTAGATAAAGATTACCATTTAAATTATTTAAAAGAAAAATTCGAAAAACTATTTAAAGTAAATCCGAAAGAAGTATTAGTACCTAAAAAACTCGGAAGACATCTAGTAATCTACAGCCGAGAATTGGTAAAATTCTTTGTTAAAATGGGACTAGCACCTGGAAGCAAACTTAAAAATCAGACAACTATTCCGCTATGGATTTTTGAAAAAGAAGCTTATCTCAAAGCATGCTTAAGAGGATTAATTGATACAGATGGATGCGTACATAAAATGTCACAAAGAGATTCCAACCTAGTTAGAATAAACTTTACAAATCATAATAGAACACTTCTAAGAGACACTCACAAAGGATTTGTTATTTTGGGCTATCATCCCTCAAAAATAATTAGAAATAGAGTATTTTATATTTCACAGCAGAAAGAAATAGCGAAGTATTTAAAAGAGATCGGTTTTTCAAATAAGAAGCATAAAGACCGAATTAAACAATTCAAAAAAGCCTTGTAGAATAGTTGGTCAAGTTCGCGGGACTCTGACTCCCGAAACCCAGGTTCGAATCCTGGCGAGGCTATAATCTCTAAAATATTTGAAAACATAAAAAAGATATAGAAGATTATCTCAAAAATAAGAAAAACTACTAAGACAAAGCTTTATAAATTAACTTTTTTTAAGAAAACCATGAAACGAAGTTCAAGACGTTGGAAGAAGAAAAATCAAATGCGTTGGAAGTGGCAGCGTAAAAGATTAAAGAAAGAAAAGAGAAAGAGAAAGTTAAAGAGAGGATAAAATCTCTTTTAATTAGATTTTTAAACAATATATTTAACAATAACATTCTTTATAAAACAAAATTATAGAAATATCTTTATGGCAAACAAACTTATTGGCTTTGATTTAGACGATACTTTGATGTATAACCATCACTACTACTCTCTTGCACTTGCAGATTTAGTAAAACATACTATAAGTACGTTGGGCCCAAGAACCCCGAATGCACAAACTATTTTAGAATTGCAATCCAAAAAAGATATAGATGCAGTTAAAGCGAGTGGTTTCACAATGGAAAGATTCCCTCAATCTTGTGCAGATACTTATTTAGAAATTGCAAAAGCCCTAAGTATTAATGCAGAAAAAGCAAGCGAAGGAGCTAAACAAGCATATGAGATTGGAAGAAGAGTCTTTGATTCTAATTTTTGGATTGAAGAATTAATGCCAAAGGCAACAAAAACACTAAATTATGTAAAAGAACAAGGTGATGAGTTATTCCTTTTAACTGCGGGAGATCCGAGAGTACAAAATAAAAAAATAGAATTCTATGGACTATCTAGATGGTTTGGAAATGAAATGTATGTAGTTCCCCACCATAAAAAAGAGAAATTAGTCGAAATAATCTCTAAAAGAAATAAAAAAAATGTCTGGTTTGTTGGAAATTCAGCGAGAAGCGACATTGCTCCAGCACTCGAAATAGGGATTGGTGCAGTTTATATTCCTCAGGAAACATGGGCTTATGATAAACATGACCTTGCGTTAGTAGATCAAAGTAGACTAGTTACATTAGATGAAATTGGCGAAATTCCTAACCTTTACTCCTCAATTTTTAACTAAAAAATATACTTTAAACCAAGTCAAATAATGGCTTTTTGCATTTATCTTCCACAGAAGATAAATGCTTATAAACCTTCAAAGAGAAAAACTATTATGGAAAGTAGTGATGTATGGACAGAGAAATACCGTCCAAAGAAATTCGAAGAGGTGGTAGGTCAAGAAGAGATTCTTAAACGAGTTAAATCATTAGTTAATTCACTAAATATACCTCATTTATTGTTTGCAGGACCAGCAGGCACAGGTAAATCAACTTTAGCATTAATTACCGTTAAACAATTATTTGGTGATGCTTGGAGAGAAAATTACTTAGAATTAAATGCTTCTGATGAAAGAGGTATTGATGTTGTAAGACAGAAAGTAAAAGACTTCGCAAGAACAAAAGCAATCGGTGATGTTCCATTTAAAGTTATTTTCTTAGATGAAGCAGATGCTTTAACGAGAGAAGCTCAACAAGCTTTGAGAAGAACAATGGAAAACTCCACAGCAACATGTAGATTTATCCTTTCCTGTAACTATTCCTCAAAAATCTTAGACCCTATCCAATCTAGATGTGTAGTCTTCAGATTCCAATTACTAGAGAAAAAAGATATTAAAAGAAGAGTTGAATTTATCGCACAGAATGAAGGATTAACAATTACTAGTGATGCATTTGATGCAATCTACGAAGCCTCTGAAGGCGATTGTAGAAGAGTTATCAACTTTTTGCAAGCAACTGCAGCAATATCTCCAAATATCACTCCAGATTTAGTAAATACAATAGTTTCAAAAGCTAAACCTTCCGATATCAAGGTTGTATTAGACTATGCCTTAGCAGGAGATTTCCAAGGTTCAAGAGAAAAATTATTAGATATTATGTTAAAAGACTCAATATCTGGACAAGATGTAATTAAAGGAATCCAAAAAGAAATTTGGAACTTACAAATAGACAATGAAATCAAAGTTAGACTAACTGAAAAAACAGGAGAAGCAGAATTTAGATTAGTAGAAGGTTCTGATGAATTTATCCAATTAGAAGCCTTATTAGCAAGTTTCGTTCTAGCAGGTCAAGGCGGTGGATTAAATTCTGGCGCAAACATCGTCGGGAAGAAGTGATATGATAAACCCGGAAAATATTCCTTGGTGTGAAAAATACAGAGTTGCTTGTTTTAAAGATGTTAAAGGACAAGACCTTGCGATAGACAAAGTAAAACAATTTCTAAGAAGTTTTCCAAAGAAAAAATCCCTAACATTACACGGACCGCCAGGAATAGGTAAAACTTCTTTGGCATATGCTATGGCATTTGAACATGATGCAGAAATTTTGGAAATGAATGCTTCTGATTTAAGAAATAAAGATAAAGTTGCTGGAATAATAGGACCAGCCTCACAGCAAAGAAGTTTATTCAAAAAAAGCAAAATAATTTTAGTTGACGAAGTTGATGGCATTTCAACAAGAGACAGAGGAGGATTAACTGAATTATTAGCATTAATAGAAAAATCATCTTTCCCGATAATTATAACTGCAAATGATATCTGGCAACAAAAATTTAATTTACTAAGACAAAAAAGCGAACTAGTTCAATTAAAAGAAATTGATTACAAAGATGTTTTGCAGCTCCTAAAAGAAATATGTACAAAGGAAAATATATTTGTCTCTAACGACGTACTAACTTCTATATCTATTAAAGCAAGAGGCGATATTAGAGCAGCACTTAATGACTTACAAGTAATCTCCAAAATGGATGAGAAAACAATTATTAAAGAAGTCGGAGAAAGAAACAAAGAAATTTCCATTTTCAATGCACTACAATATGTTTTCAAAAATGCACAATTAGACACTAAAATGCTCACTATCTATGATGAAGTAGATGTAAGTGCAGACGATGTATTTTTATGGATTGAAGAAAACATACCCTACGAATACAGAGGGATTGAACTTGCAAAGGCATTTGATGCACTTTCTAAAGCAGATGTATTCAGAGGTAGAATTCACAGACAACAACACTGGAGATTTTTAGTTTATGAAAACTTTTTCCTAGGAGCAGGAATTGCAGCTGCAAAAAAATATAATCGAACAGGTTGGACAAATTACAAAAAACCATCAAGAGTTCTAAAAATATGGTTACAAAATCAAAGAGCTGCAAAAAAGAAAACTATTTGTGAGAAATATGCAAAACATTGTCACACTTCAATAAAAGAAGCAATGAAAGATTTCTTATTATTAAAACAAATAATAAATAAAGACTCAATCATAAAAGAACTAAAATTAACAGAAGAAGAAGTAGAGTATTTACAAAAACCTACAGTGATCTAAAATGGATTTTAATGAGTTTTTATTCGAGGAGATCTTGAATAAAGTCTCTCCCGAACTAAGTTCTCCAATAAATACTCCTTATAAGCAAGACCCGAAATATAGTTCCTTTGCTGAAAGAGGACATAATCAAAGAGTAATGAGGCTTGCAGAACACTTAATAAGAACAGGACAATGTGACATTGCTTTTCCTTTCTTAACATATAAAGTAAATGGAGTTGATGGTGAAATAGACTTATTGACCGAAAGTGAAGAAACAGAAACCTGGTTTGAAATAAAGTATAACTTTACAAGAAGCAACTTTGAAAAAGCAGCAAAACAATTTAGAAAATATACTTTAGCATTTCCAGACTTCGATGGAAGAGCTTTCTATGTAAGCTGTGATGGAGTAGTAATAGAATTATCCAAAAAAACACTAGAAGAAATTATCGATCAATAAAATTATCTTTTAATAAAAAAATATTTAACAATTTCCTGCAGCAGCTGCAGCAGTAGAATCTAATGTACTTGAACAAGCAGAAGGAACATTATTGAAAGCAGCACAAACTGCAGCTTTATATGCTTCAGCGCTTCTTGCAGCATTAACAATTACTCCATTGATTGTAACTGTAGGAGAACCTTGTACTCCAGCTTGTTGAGCTTTTGCAGAAGCAGAAACTGCTAATGTAACACCATCTTTAGCTACACAAGACATAATACTTGTTGAATCAATTCCAACAGCTTTCATAACTTTGATAGACTCATCTTTGTTATAGCAACCCCTCTAATTGAACTATCTTTTTAATATTGAGAGAGATAATTTTAAAGAATTATTTATTTTGAAAGTTGCTTTAAACAGATCTTAACAGCATTTGTAAATTCATTATTCAACTTCTCTTCATTAGCGCTCATTTCAGTATCTGCGAGTTTTACAGGTGTAGAATACTCCTCTGTCCAACTAGAACTCCATTCAACCTTATGCCACCCATAGCACCATTTTTCTGTTTTTGCAATACTATTTGCCCGACTTATTTTTGTAACTTCCATTAATGAAGAAAACTTCTCTATCGCAGTTTGGCAATTTTGATTTTTAGATATATTTGTTAAAAAATTCTGCTTGACAATTTCATTCTCATTATATTCTTCTTGAATTTCTGCCATTTTATTATTTCTAGCTATACAAGAAGTATAATCAGTAGTATAATTTAAAAATTCTATACTATCCCACAGGGCAGATACTTTGTCAGAATACTCAAAAGAATATAATTCAAAATTGACAATCAAAGAAGTTAATGTTGTTTTTTCAGAAGCTAGTTTGCTTTCTACCTGATATTTATAAAAAAAGAAACCAGTACTTACTGCTAAAGCAACAATAACTATGATTAAAAGAGTATAAGTTAAATTGTTTTTTACCATTTTCAATTATAGGCGATTTAGAGTTTATAAATTTTCCCTATTAACAACTACCAGAAGAAGCAGCGCCACCGCCATAACAAACATTATTAAATTCTTCCAAATATGTCCAATACTTCTCAGGATAAAGTTTCATTATTGCCAACTGTCTTGCATCTTCCTTTGCTTCAGTTAAACCATGGAGGCTCTGGGCACTCTCTATTGAGTTACCACTTACTTGAACAATAAATCTTATCTTGAAATCCACTTTATCTCCGAACAAGTCAACCAAAGGAGCAATGGTAGTTTGGGCTCTAACTCCATATGGGCAATAAGACATAACAAACAACTCAACAACAGGCTTCTGTGTTTTCTTTACTCCAGTAGTATTAATTGCCACACCATCACACTCAGAAGGTTTAGTTATAAAAGAAGAACAAATAGCAGACTTTGTAGCATCAGTACCAGTATATATTGCCTTAGATTGCACTCCGTTAATAATTAATGTAGGACTACCGCTAACCGAATACTTATTAGTAATGTCTGCCTCTACTTTTAATAGTGCAATCCCTTCAGAAGAAAATGCTAATTCTTCTATTTTTTTAGCATCCATACCAAATCTAGTTGCAGCATCTTGTGAACATTTATCTTTATCAGTATCAGAAGCAGGAGCAGGAGCTGTTGTTTTAGGGAATTCGCTCATTTGACCGATATATTTTCCATCTTTTGTAATGTGAAGAATACCTTGTTGACCTTGTATAGTATAATTAACACCGTAAAAGTCTCCTAAGTCTTCAACATTATTAACAGTCAAAGCCAAACCAGACATGTTAGCTAATTCAATTGCTTTATTGCCTGCAGTTTTTTTAGATATAGTAGTAAATGAACTGAAAGAAACCATTACAAGTAAAACAACAGCTAAAAGAGCTGTAGCAACCATCCAATAATTTACTTTAGAAAAATCAAATTTCTTTTTAGATTCTTTTTGCTCCTCGGAAGCTTCATGATGTTCAGCCACTTTTTTCTTAACCATAAAAAAACTTTATTTTAATTAGTTTATAAATCTTTGTTTGGAGTGTTTATTATTTTTCAGTGAACCGCTTTTTAAACGAAGTTACTTTTCAAAATATACTTTACAGAAAAATTTTATTTAAATAGAAATATATTTTGCAGAAGAATATGAAACAATATTTAGATATATTAGGTAAAATTTTAGAAGAAGGTGAACCGAAAAGTACACGTACGGGAATTGGAGCAATTTCAATACCTGGAATGATTTTTGAACACGACATGTCTAAGGGATTTCCATTATTAACTACTAAACAAATGGCAAAAAAAACAATGATGGTTGAACTTGAAGGATTCATCAAAGGAATAACAGACAAAGCATGGTACCAAGAAAGAGGATGTCATATTTGGGATGAATGGTGCAATCCTGCTAGAGTTCCATACGGACATAGTGAAGAAACAAAAAGAATGATGGCTGAAGAAAAAGACTTGGGTCCAATTTATGGATTTCAATGGAGACACTTTGGAGCGGAATATACAAACCAACATACGAATTATTCAGAAAAAGGTGTTGATCAACTTGCAAAGTTAGTAGATACAATACAAAAAGATCCAGATAATAGAAGAATGATCGTTTCTGCATGGAATCCGGGTGTATTAAATCAAATGGCATTACCTCCTTGCCACTATGGTTTTCAAGTTGTTGTTACAAATGAAAAATTAAATCTTATGTGGAATCAAAGATCGGTAGATACTCCACTAGGTCTTCCATTTAATATAGCAAGTTATGCAACATTATTACATTTACTTGCAAGACATACTGGGAAAAAAGAAGGAAAGATTATTGGATTTTTAGGAGACGTCCATATTTATGACAACCAAATTGAAATTGCTAAAGAACAAATAACTAGAGAGCCGATGAGATTACCAAGAATAGAAACAATAGGCCCGACATCGATTTTCGAATGGAATCATACAAATACTTCATTTCCAGGATATCAACATCACCCTAAACTAGATTACCCTATTGCAATATGAAAAACCTAACAATAATAGCTGCAATTTCTGAAAATAATGTAATTGGAATAAACGGACAATTACCTTGGAAAATCCCAGAAGATTTACACCGTTTCAAAAAGCTCACTATGGGAAACACAATAATTATGGGCAGAAAAACATTTGAATCAATAGGAAAACCCCTACCCGGAAGAGAAAATATTGTTCTAACACGACAACCTAATTATAAAGAGCAAGGTATAATATTAGCACACACAATAGAAGAAGCTATTGCAATCTCAAAAAATGATAGTATTTATGCAATAGGCGGACAAGAAATTTACCGAGCAACATTGCCTCTTGCTAATGCAATGGAAATTACGAGAGTTCACAGAAACTATGAAGGAGATACGTTCTTTCCAGAAATAGATTATTCACAATGGAAATTAATTGATCAGGAGGAATGGGGCGACTTCTCATATATGAGTTACTCAAGAAAATAAAATGGAAAAAGGAAAATTAATAGTTTTAGAAGGACTGAATGGTTGTGGAAAAGGAACTCAATTATTTAAATTAGTAACAGGAATTTATGAATTAGATAAATCTCAAACAGTTTTTGTAACAAGAGAACCTAATGAATTTGATGAAAATGGACAAAACGCTAGAAGAATTTTAAAATCTGATGGAGATCCGTATACAAATGCAGCAGAAGCAGTAAAGTATTTTGCAAAAAACAGAGAAACACACAATACAATTTTCACACCACTTTTAGAAAGAGGGATCACAGTAGTCTCAGACAGATATTACCACTCTAATTTAGCCTTCCAACACGCACAGGAAGTACCCTACGAGGAAATTGCACAACAGAATAAACATGCAAAAATCCCAGATTTAACAATAATATTAGATGTCCCAGTAGAGGTCGCATTTGAAAGACTATCAAGAAGGGATGGAGAAAATAGAAGAAAATTTGATAGTAATAGAGAGTTCATGGAGAAAGTAAGAAGCAACTATCTAGAATTACCTAAAATAGCTACTCAATATTTAGGAGATTACAATACACAAGTAATTGATGGCACCCAACCAGTTGAAAAAGTTGCAGAAGACATTTGGAATACCTATTTAGGTAAGTTCCATCCGAAATGAACCCTATTTTCCAAAAAAGTGGTAACACATATTTAAATACTCAATACATCATGATACTACAAACAACACAATATATAGTGTTTTAGAGTATCAAAAAACACAATAGGTTGTGTCGACGAGTGATCGTCGGAAATTCAAAATGCAATGCCCTTACTGTCAAAACGAGGAAACGAAAGTTAACGACAAGAGAGATAGTGAAGGAATGACAAGAAGAAGACGTGAATGTCTAAAATGTGAAAAAAGATTCACAACTTATGAAAGAGTTGAAATGGATCTAAGTGTCATAAAAAAAGATGGAAGACGTGAAAAATTTAATCCCGAAAAAATAAATCACGGCTTAAACAAAGCATTTGAAAAAAGACCATTCACTTCAGAACAAATTGAAGAAATCGCAAGTGAAATTGAAGCAAAAATATACAGAACAGCAAAAGACAAAGATATCACAACCGCAAAAGTCGGTGAGATTATCATGGACAAGCTGAAGAAAACAGACAAGATCGCATACATCAGATTCGCGAGTGTTTACAGAGAATTCGCAGATATTGATGATTTCAAAAAAGAATTACAGGATTTAAAAAAATAAGATGGTAACAAAAGTTAGAAAACGAGATGGAAGTGTTGTTCAGTTCCAACAGGACAAAGTAGCTGAAGCAATTTGGAAAGCAGCAAGAGCTGTCGGAGGACAAGACAAAACCAAATCAGATCATATTGCTCAACTAGTTACAGATGAATTAACTAATAAGTATGGAGTAGAAGGAATTCCAGGAGTAGAAGAAGTCCAAGATACAGTAGAAAAAATATTAATTAAAGAAGGTCATGACCAAACAGCAAAAGCATACATCCTTTATAGAAAATCCCATGAAGAATTAAGAAATGTAAAAGGATTATTTGACACAATTGAAGCAGTTGAAGATTATATTGGATTAAATGACTGGATGATTAAAGAAAATTCAAATATGGGCTATTCCTTACAAGGATTAAATAATTATATTGTAGAAAAAATAATTAAAAATTACTGGTTAAGAAGAGTCTTCCCAGAAGCAATTAGAAAAGCACATGAAAACGGAGATATGCACATTCATGATTTAGGAACATTAGGAGCATATTGTGTAGGTTGGGATTTGAAAGACGTATTGATGGTAGGGTTCACAGGAGTTCCAGGAAAAGTACAATCAAAACCTGCAAAACATTTACGAACTGCATTAGGACAAGTTGTTAATTTCTTCTATACATTACAAGGAGAAACAGCAGGAGCTCAAGCATTCTCTAATTTTGATTCTCTACTTGCACCTTTCATAAGATATGATAAACTAGATTATGCTCAAGTAAAACAAGCAATGCAAGAATTTGTTTTTAATTTAGCAGTTCCAACAAGAGTTGGTTTCCAAACACCATTTACAAATATAACTATGGACTTGAAAGTTCCAAGCTACATGGCAAACGAACCAGTAATAATTGGAGGAGTTCCACAAAAAGAAACTTACAAAGAATTCCAAACTGAAATGGATATGATTAACAAAGCCTTTGTAGAAACAATGCTTGAAGGCGATGCTGCAGGAAGAATTTTCACATTCCCTATTCCAACATATAATATTACCAAAGATTTCGATTGGGAAAATCCAAACCATAATTTAATTTGGGAGATGACCGCAAAATACGGAACACCATACTTCTCTAACTTTGTAAACTCTGATATGAAACCAGAAGATGCACGTTCAATGTGTTGTAGATTAAGATTAGATCAAACAGAATTAAGAAAGAGAGGCGGAGGATTATTCGGTGCAAACCCTCAAACAGGTTCTATCGGTGTAGTAACTATCAATATGCCAAGATTGGGATTCACATCAATTGATGAAAATGATTTCATGAGAAAATTAGAATATCTTATGGAACTTGCAAAAGAAAGTTTAGAAATAAAAAGAAAATCAATTGAACAACTTACAGAAGCAGGATTATATCCTTACTCAAAATTCTACTTAAGACATGTTAAAGAAAGATATAATCAATATTGGAAAAATCATTTTGCAACAATCGGATTACTTGGAATGAATGAAGCTATTTTGAATTTCATGCCAGGAGAATCTATTGCAACACCTAAAGGAAAAGAATTTGCAGAAAGAGTTCTTGACTTCATGAGAACAAAGTTAGAAGAATATCAAAAAGAAACAGGAAATATATATAATTTAGAAGCAACACCTGGAGAAGGAACAACATATAGATTTGCAAGAGTAGATAAAAATAGATTTGGAAGAATATTAGTTGCAAATGAAGAATCGGTAAAACTTGGAGCAAAACCATACTACACTAATTCAACACAATTACCTGTAAAGCACACTCCAGACATTTTTGAAGCACTTAATTTACAAGACGCTCTTCAATGTAAATACACTGGCGGAACAGTATTCCACGGTTATATTGGTGAAAAAATCTCTCCTGAAATGGTTAAAGAATTAGTAAGAAAAATATCAGCAAAATATCACTTACCTTACTTCACAATTACTCCGACTTTCTCCATCTGTCCAATACACGGATATTTGGCAGGAGAACACGAGTTCTGTCCAAAGTGCGACGAAGAACTCGCTAAAGAGAAAGATCAGAGTAGTAAATAAAAGAGGAAAAGGAGGTTGAATGGCACAAAGAACTAAATGCGAAATATATTCCAGAGTATGCGGATACATCAGACCAATCGCACAATGGAATGAAGGTAAAGCAGAAGAATTTAAAGATAGAGTAACTTTCTCTTGCTAAATACAGAATTATTTATTTAGCCTCATTTGAGGCATTTTTATATTTTTTTAAAATCAAACTTTTCTATAAACTGCAGGACTCCAAAGTCCTTCATTTGCTTTCCTAGCTTTCTTAGTCAAATCCAAATCTACCTTTAAGTTAGATGGTAAAAAATAAGACTCTTCTACTTTTTCATAATAAGGTACATTTAATTTTTTTATAGCAAACTGAGACGGATTTATACTAGGAAGTGAAAACCCTCTAGAATGAACAACATGATAATCTCTAATCTCTTTATGATTTGCAACATAAATCAAACCTCCAGAAGGCAGATTATCTGCAATCCCCCTAAAGATAGAAGTTATTTCAATATTAGATTGAGATCCGGATTTATTTGAATAAAGAAATACATTAGATAAATAAATCTTTGAAAATCCCTTTTCTTTTTGAGCAAGATCTAAAATATCTTCAGTATGCTCAACAACCAAATTACCTAATTTATTTCTAATTCTATCAAGACGACCTTCGCTTAAGAAAAACCGATTCCTTAAGTTTAAAACAGAAAAACCATCCGTGGAAAGATCTTGAAGAGGAATTAATGAAAAATCAGTAGCTTTTACTTCAGTCCCTAAAGCAACAAGATAATCTCTTTCCTGCAGTGCTTCAATTCTTTTTTTAAAAAAATTTACTTGAGACTTTGTAGAGTCAACTGCTTTAACAAAGCTTGCCATTTCAAGCATAGCCAAAGCCTGATCACCAGAACCCGCAACAGCTAAAACCCTATCTTTAGAATTAATATCTAAACCTTCCAAAATTGCATCTAAATACTCATTAGTAGAAGTATATAACAAATTATATGTATCTTCCAAGCTCATAAAAAACAAGAAGATAAGTCCATTTTAAATATTATTATTCTATAGTCTATTAAACTATTTTTATACTATATTACACAAATCAATATAAACTAATTCTTCCAAACAAAAATATGAAAATAAAACATCTTGAACCGGCAACATTTGTAGATTATCCTGGAAAAATTTCATGTACTATTTTTCTTTACGGCTGCCCATTTAGATGCGGATTTTGCTACAACCCTTCTTTAGTATTACAAGAAGAAACAGAAGATAAAAGCCAAGGAGAAATTCTAGATTTTTTAAAAAAAAGAATTGGCTTAATTGAAGGAGTTTGCTTTACAGGAGGAGAACCCCTAATGAATATTGATGAAGAGTTTTTAGAAAAAGTAAAATCCCTAGGTTATCTTATAAAAATAGATACTAATGGAAGCTATCCTGAAAAATTGAAAAAACTAATTGAAAAAAAGCTAGTAGATTATATTGCAATGGACATCAAAACAGATAAAGAAAATTATCAAGAATTGGTTGGAGCAATAATACCCATGATAAGAATAGAAGAAAGCATAAAAACAATTGCAAACTTTCCAAATTATGAATTTAGAACTACAATAATTGAAAAAATTCATACAAAAGAAAGAGTAGAAAATATGCTACAATGGGTAAGCAAACTAACAGGTAAAAAAATACAAACCTTCTCCTTACAAGGTTTCAAAAATCACGGAGTATTTATAGATAAAAAGTACAATGAAGTATTAAATACTCCAGAGGAATATCTTGAAGAGCTAAAATTAATAACTGAAAAATATGCAGATAAAGTAAATATAAAATACTAATTCTATCGCCATTATACTTAAAAATCCTAAAATAAAATAAAAACTATGATTATAGGATTAACAGGTACAAACGCAGCAGGTAAAGGAACTATTGTAGACTTTCTAAAAGAAAAAAGCTTTGAGCATTTCTCTGTAAGAGGTTATTTAACTGAAAGACTAAAAGCACAAAACCTACCGATCGATAGACCTCACATGCAAATGCTTGCAAATAATTTAAGAGAAAGTTACGGTCCTTCATTTATAATCGAACAATTATATGAGCAAGCAAAGGACTCAGAAAATGCAATCATAGAAAGTATTAGATGTCCTGGAGAAATAACAGCATTAAGACAAAGGCCAGAATTTTTATTATTTGGAGTAGATGCAGACCCATTAACAAGATATAGAAGATCAATTGAAAGAGCAAGTGAAACAGACAGAAATAAGAGTTATCTAACTTTTCTAACAGAGGAACAAACGGAAAATAATAATAAAGAACCATTCAAACAAAATTTAACAAAATGCTTAGAAGAAGCAGACATTTTTGTTTTAAATAATGAAGGAAAAGAAGAGTTTACTAAAAAAATCGACGCATATAGTTCTTTTGATTCACAAGGATATTTAACAAGAAGACCGACATGGGATGAAACTTTCATGAGAGAAACATACACATGGGCAGCACGTTCAACATGTCTCAGAAGAAAAGTTGGAGCAGTAATTACAACACCTGAAAACGCGATGGTTTCCCAAGGTTATAACGGTTCTCCGAGAGGTACGCCTAACTGTGTAGATTTAGGATTCTGTGAAAGACAAAAACAAGGAGTCCCATCAGGTCAAAGACTTGAAACTTGCAGAGCGGTTCATGCTGAACCTAACGCAATAATAAACGCAGGCTTACAAGGAAAATCCGTAAAAGGAGATATATTATATTGCACAACGTTCCCTTGTCAAATATGCGCTGGAATTATTGTCAATGCAGGAATAAAAGAAATAATTTATGAAGCAGACTATCCAAACGACCAAGCAAAAAAGACATTTATAGAAGCTGGAATATTAACAAGAAGATTTGAAGGTGTTCGTGCATCTGCATTTGACAAACTATTTAGACAAAAATAAAAAAGAGTAGGTTCTAACACTTATTTTCCCCCCGCATAATCTTTATAAATAGCTTTTCTTAGTCCATTCTAGATGACATGGGCTTTCAAGAGGTTATATCAGAAATAGATGAAACAAATCACGACAAATTCCTAAATAGTAATCTATCGATTCTACATTTTTTTTCCGACTGGGAAATGGACTGCCTAATGTGTCTACCTATAATTGAAAGCATTGCAGAAGAATTTAATGGCCAAGCACTTTTTGGAAAGGTCAATATTGAAGAAGCAGAAAACATTGCAAAAAAACACAAAGTAATGAAAGTTCCAAGCGTATTATTCTTTAAAAATGGTTCATTAGTAGATCGAATGGATAAGATGAATTCCGAAGACATTTTACGAAGCAAAATTAGCTGTTTATTATAAAAACCCCAAATACATTACTTTTTTAAAGGCACATTTCTCTATTTATTTACCAGACGAGATAAGTCAGAAATGATGAATCAAAACGATGGCCTCGTAGCTCAGCCTGGTCAGAGTACCGGACTTTTAATCCGGGTGTCGAGGGTTCAAATCCCTTCGGGGTCATTCATATTCTTAATATTTTCCCCAACGAATGTCTTTCCAAACTCTTTCATGTATAAAGAATAATAACATCTTCACAATAGTTAAGATTATATTAAATTTTAAAGCTAAATGAAAATCACCATACACCAAATAAATTGCTAACAAAGTAATTAAAAAAGAAAAACCTTCCCAAACAGCACCCTTTACTAAGCTCCTCTCATAAGTTGAAGCCATAATCAATCTTCTGCCTCATTTATATCTTCAACTTCAGATTCAGCTTTTTCTAATGCAAAAGCAGCCTCAGAAAGCTCTTTCATTTTTTTTGAATCCGGATCACATTTCTTTGATTCTTCATTAATTAAATCTTCAGCAATCTTAATATGCTCTTCAGCCAACTCTACTGCCTCTTTGCTAGAAGTTTTTTTCACCATACAAATAGAAGAATTATATAATTTATAAGAGTTTCTAAACCAAATGATTATTAACAATATATTCTACTGCAGCCAAGTCAGTATTATTGTTCAAAATTACGCCTTTAATCGTTCTTTCGCCAGAAACACAACTAGGCACTAAAAATCTATTAGAACACATACTACTAGCCATAGCGTCAGCCCTGCCTCTTCCAGAAAACAAATCATCTAAATCAGACCTCAGCATTATAGGTTCAACTCTTTCTTTTTCTGCTAAAGTAGAAAGACCAGTAACAAATCTTCTAAGCAATAAATCATTAATCAAATAATTACGAAAGGAATTTTGTCCATTATAAGTATAGAGACTAACTAATGAAACACTCGAAGAACTATTTGAAGAAAAATTAAACTCATTTAAATTTATACCCTTCGTAAGTTTACCATAATAAGGAACTATAGAAAAACCAGCAGAAGGATTATAAAAATTTAATTTACCTTCTTGTTCAACTCGCTGAAATCCGGGAAAAGTTTTTAGAAAGTATTCACTAAAATCATTATTTGTTAAAAAACAATTTTCTATCATCGAAAAAACTCGCAAAAATTATTTATAAAATCTTCTATTTTGAATAAAAATTATTTATACTCTCTCCAAGTATGTTGACACTTTTTACATCTGTAAAACTTTGTTTCTGGTTCATCACTACTTCTTGTTTGTAAAGTCCAGAAATATGCCTCTGTATGCTTACAATCTTTACAAACTGCATAAACAGTCGGAAAAGTGTCTACTTCTTTATCTTTAACAACAGAAATTTCCTGAGCTTCATCTACTTTCTCTTTAATCTTCAAATCTACCTTATCTTTTGTAGAATAGCTACATCTAGCACAACCAAAGTTTTTAGTTTTCTGTATTAGCATACCACCACATTTTGGACAAAATTGCATTTTTTAATGTACCTCCGAGACTATTTAAGACTTTCGAAAGAAGAATCAGCAGAACCCTCTCTGACCATCTGGTTTTCTCCAATCAAAGAAAATTAACTTTATCCAACCAATAGCTGGAATCTTGAAAACTGCTTTACCTACAAGTTGATCTTCAGAAATTGATTTTTCCACAGCTAACTGTCCGAAATTGTTATCTCCTTTAGTAGAATAAGTTTCATTTTGAATATTAACGATTCTATGAATAATAGGGTTTGTCTGCCCAGCATTAAAGATAATAACATCTCCAACTTTCAAATTTTTAGGACCTAGAACAATTATTATATCTCCTTTAGTAAATCCTTTCTTTAAAACCCAATCAGAAGTATTTTCATATGTTATTCCATTTTCAGAATAAATTCTATTTTGCACTATCTGATCCAAATCAAACTGATGATACATAGAGCAAGATTCTACAATAACTAAAGGTAAAGAAGTCCCAGTAATTAAAGTTAATACTGGAAAGATTATAAATTTAATAACAACTAAAGCAATTAACAGACCAACAATAAAACTAGGCCAAGAATCTTCTTTCAAAAAAGCATAAAACCTCTTTGCGTTATCTTTAATATCCATAATAATAAAAGCAAGAAAGAGTTTTTAAACTATACTAACTAATACCTAACATGGAAAAAGAAATGATAGAAGTTCTAAAAGAAATAAGCGAAACTCTTAAAGAAATGAAAAATGAGCTCTCTGAAATTTCTACTGCAATAAGAGAAGTAGATATTATTGAAGAGGAAGAAGAATGAAAGTAAGAGATTTTGCAGGTAGATCTTCAATGCATGTAACCGTTGCAGCAAGACTTTTAGGAATGACTATTACCTTATTTATTTTAATACTTACAGTAAAAGCAGAACTACTAGATTATACTCTTATTGCTTGGCAACTTTCACTTGCTATCCCTTTACTAGTTGCAGCCCTACTAGTAAATACAAAAATTATCTCTGAAGATACATTCAACAAATATAGAAATTTCAATTTACTTATGAATACTCTTTCAATAGCCCTTGTTATAAACACTATTGGCCTTTTAATCTCTAAATATATTTCTCACATAATCGGGATAAGTTATTTTATTCTATTTATAGGCATCTACGGATACTTCTTCTTCAAAGACCTTAAAGAAAGAAAAATTTGGAATGAAACAATAATAATTCTTATTATTTTATTATTAGGATTACTACCTGCTTTAACTATCTTCTAAAAAATATTTATCTCCAGACTTACAAAAATCAAACTCCATACCTAATTCTCTAGCAGTTTCTACCATTGTGTTATAGATATGCATATTCGGATTATGTTCTTTAAGATTAATATAATCTTCTTCTTTTACACCTAAATTAAATATATGATTCAAAGAACTAGCAACTGCAGAACTTCTACTTATTCCTGCATAACAATGTACTGCTAAATAGTCTAAACGTGGAGCGACATCTCTAAAATCCCCGATAATCTGCCGAGCATTTGCTTTAGTAAATAATCTTCCACCCAAAGCAATAAACTCAGAGGGAAGTATATCATCAAACTGATAAGAAAAAATCTCCCTAAAATAATCTTCATGTTCAAGTGCATTTCTATCTTCCAAATCTTCCAAATTACCCCTAGAACCAAAAATTCTAATCATTAAAGTGTCTGCTCTAGGTCTAAAACGTATCGCATCATTCATAGATAAAACGTTAATTCCTTTCATATTAATCTAATGAACTTAAATTATATAAACATAATTAATATACAGAATATACTTTAAGATATAAATACTTTTTTTCTCGTCGGAAAAACCATCGATAAAAACCTACCGCAAAGTTTATAAACCCGTATCTATTCATGTGTATACACAAGATACACACACAGACAGTGTTTATCTATAAAACAACACATGACAGACATATTCGATAACAAAATATTATGTAACAAATGCGAGAAAGTAATGAAACCAGTACTTATTTCTAAAAACGGTTTCAACTTACGAGCTATGAAATGTGAAAAATGCCCTGAAATTATAGTTCACCCAGCAGATAAACAAGAATATGACGAATTTATGAGATTAAAAAATAAAGAATACGAAGTTAAAATGAGAATGGTTGGAAATTCATACGCAGTTTCAATCCCTAGAGAAATAGTTTCATTCATGCAAGACCAAGAAAGTATGATTAATAATATGGTAAAATTATGCTTTTCAGAACCAGGAAAAATAAGTATGATGTTTAATACACCGGAAACAAACGAAAATGCAAGAACCGTAAGTGCTAAAGAAGTTAAAATAATAAAAAACGGAAAAGTTTTCCATGTAAAACAAGTTATAGATTCGGCAAACCCTCAAAATAACAAAAAAGTCATAATCAGAAATGATTTAAAGGAACAAAAAGAGGAAAAAGAAGAATAATGGTAAAAGAAGAAGATAAAAAAATTGAAAAAGAAACAAACTCTGCAAAGTTAAGAGTAGTTGAAGCTCTACAAGATGATGCTTACAAAGGAATTGCAAGAGTCGATGCAACATTAATGAAAAAATTAAAGTTACAAAGAGGAGATATTCTTTCTGTAAAAGGTTCTAGAGAAACATTTGTAGTAGTTGATAGAGGTTATCCTTCAGACACTGGAGAAAATATTATTAGAATTGACGGTATCACAAGAAAGAACGCTAAAACAGGTATTGGTGAACAAGTTATAATCAAAAAAGCAGAATTAAAAGAAGCTAAGAAAATCACAATCGCTCCAGCACAAAAAGGAATTATGATTCAAATACAAGGAGATCCAGAAGGTTTGAAACAAAGATTAATTGGTATGGGTCTTGCTAAAGGAGATTTATTAGTTTTGGGAGGTTCTGGCGGACAAAGAAGGAAAGATCCGATGTCTGAGGAATTTGGAGATTTATTTTCAGATTTCAGCGATGTATTTAATCAAATGGGAATGATGGGTGGATTCCAAAATCCAACACAGATTAGATTTATTGTAGCAAATATCACTCCAAATCAACCAGGAATGATTACAGAAAATACTGAAATCACAATTAACCCAAAAGCAATGGATATTTCTGAAGATGAAATAGTTACTCCTTCTGTAACCTATGAAGATATTGGCGGATTAACAGATGAAGTTAAGAAAATTAGAGAAATGGTTGAACTTCCATTGAAACATCCAGAAATTTTTGATAGATTAGGTATTGAACCTCCAAAAGGAGTTTTATTATTCGGCCCACCAGGAACAGGTAAAACACTTTTAGCTAAAGCAGTAGCAAATGAATCTGGAGCAAATTTTGTTGAATTCAAAAGTTCGGATGTAGTAGATAAATATGCAGGAGGAACAGAAAAAAATATAGCAAAATTATTTGAAGATGCTGCAAAAAATGCTCCTTCTATAATTTTTATAGATGAAATTGATTCAATAGCATTTAAAAGAGAAGACAGAGGGGCAAACGAATTTCTAAATACTCCGGGAATGGAATTACTAAAACATTTGGATGGGTTAAAGGGAAGAGGAAATGTTATAATAATTGGAGCAACTAACAGACCTGAAGTTATAGATCCTGCATTAAGAAGACCTGGAAGATTTGACAGAGAAATTGAAGTAGGTATTCCAGATAAAAAAGCTAGACTTGCTATTCTCAAAATTCATACGAGAGGAATGCCTTTAACTAAAGAAATTAATCTAGAAGAATTGGCCTCAGTTACACATGGTTTTGTAGGCGCAGATATTTGTGCGCTAGCAAAAGAAGCAGCTATGGCTGTATTAAGAAGAGTTCTTCCAGATTGGACAGTAAAAAAAGATGAAGAAATTCCTGAAGAAATCCTTAATAAGTTAAAAATCACAAAAGAAGACTTTGAAGAAGCATTGAGAATAGTAAGACCATCTGCAATGAGAGAAATTATTTTGGAGATACCTGACGTAAAATGGGAAGATGTCGGCGGTCTAAAAAATGTAAAAATCGATTTAAAAGAAGCAGTAGAAACTCCACTAAAAAACCCCCAAGCATTTAGAAGACTAGGTATAAAACCTCCAAAGGGAATCTTATTATATGGCCCGCCAGGAACAGGTAAAACTGCACTTGCAAAAGCCGTGGCAAATGAATCAGAAGCAAATTTTATCTCTATAAAAGGACCAGAATTACTAAGTAAGTGGGTTGGTGAATCAGAAAAAGAAATAAGGAGAATTTTTAATAAAGCTAGACAAGTTGCTCCATGTATTATTTTCTTTGATGAAATAGACTCTGTAGCCATGAGACGAGGCACAGATGATACTGGATCTGGAGGAAAAGGAATGAATAATGTATTAAATCAAATACTAACTGAAATGGATGGTTTAGAAGAATTAAAAGACGTAGTAGTGATCGGGGCGACTAATAGGCCGGATTTATTAGACCCTGCACTCTTGCGTCCCGGAAGATTTGATAGAATAGTTTATGTTTCTGTACCTGATAAAGAAAGTAGATTTAAAATTCTTGAAATACATACAAAAAACATGCCTATTCAAAATATAGATCTGAAAGAATTAGCAGAAAAAACAGAAGGATACACAGGAGCAGATATCGAATCCCTATGTAGAGAAGCTGCAATGCTTGCATTGAGAGAAGACATAAATACAAATAGCGTAGATAAAAGACATTTTGAAAAAGCAATAGAAAAAATACTTCCCTCAGTTTCCAAGCAAACAGAAGAACACTATAGAAAATTAGAACAAAGATATTTGAAAAATGCAAAATCCTCTCTTCCAGATAATGTGAATTATGCAGGATAAATTATAGTTAACCGTAAACACAAAAAAAGAGGTGTTATGGGCACCTCGTGTTTATGTAAACTATTTAAACAAATTAAAAATCTTTTTTATTAAAGATTCATTTCTCGGAACAGAAAATCTTTTCACAACACGTCTGTTTCTTTTAATTTTTTTATTTTCAGAAAAAAGTACTAAATTTTCTACACGTTCAGTCTTCTTTTCTTTTATAAATTTTATTTCTCTGCTATTGTTCGCTTCTTCTTTTTTAAGAGCATATGCTAGACAAGGATGACTATTTTTATAAGAGAGTTTAGAAGCCGGTTCTCTAGGATCAATATGTCCTTCACAAAACAAATTATTGCAATACTTACATTTTTTTAGCTTTACATGTATTTTTTGACATAGATGATAACTACAATGAGCCTCTTTTATTGTATCGCCTACCAAGTCCACCCTATAAGAATTCTCTGAAACCATAATAATGCCTGAAGAATCCGGAGTCCAGCTTCCAATAATTTCATTAGTTAAATTTTCATAAAAAATAGGGTTATGATCCCTTTCTAGTATATGAGTAATTTCATGTATTGCTGTTTCTTTTATTTCTTCCTTAGTCATTTTAGACAACTCTTCCTGAGAAATGCAGACAGTATTATTTTCTAAATGAATATGTGCTCTAGCATTCACAAAATGATCTAAGTCATGATTTTCCCAAAATTTTACAAAAACAGAAGAAGAAATCTTATAACTTTGTACTGCCCAGTCTATCCAGAAAAGAAATAGCTTCTTTTTTTCATCTATAATCTGTTTATGTGCTTCAGATTTCATGTATAATAAAAAATCTAGAAAGTATAAAAATCTTCTTACTTTTAAAATAATTATTTAGAGGTGATGCGTTAGACAAAAATGAGAGAATAACGAGCTTATCTAGTCTTGGAGACAAAGTAAATTTGATTAAGAAGAATTATAAAGTTCGATTATGAAAGAAGAATAAGTAACATTTTTATATTCTTGTCTCTTATTTCTTTTATGGAACCTGGCGTAAACAAGCTAAAAATTTTAAGAAATCCATCAAAAAAATCTGGTAAGGATTTAATGAGGTCTTTAATTAAAGAAGGTTATGAAGTTTCTGTTGAGCAGGTGGGTCAAGTAATTGTTAGGATAGACAAAAAGAATGTGTCTATGAGTTTGAATGATAGGGTTAATCCTGATAACTTCTAAAGGCAGAATTTAAAAAGTTCTAACTAGTGAAGTAAATATAGGATTATTTTATTTACTCGAGGGAATTATTAGTGTGTTCATTTTTATTTATTTCACATAAAAAAATTAAAGTATATTTTTCTATCTAAATACTTTTAAATGAAATAATCATAAAAAAAGTATGAAGGCAACAATTGAATATGAAAGTGAATTGAAAAAGTTATTAGCTGAATCAGAAGCTTGTCACAAAGAAATGATGTATTTCTACCGTAATTGTGTAGATAATCTTTTCGAATTTAAAAGTAACCAGCTACTCGCAAATTCTAGTTCAGAACATAGAGATATAATAGATGAAATGATTTTTAAGTATACTCCTGAAAAAGGTTCAGTCTATATATTATGTAATACTCCTGTAAATTATTCTAGCAACGAACGTCTTTTAGCCGAAATTAAAAGAGCTACAGAAAGAAAAGTAAAAATATTTGTTGCATACACGGAATCAGCAGAAGACGAAAAATTAAAATCACTAGAAAATATTTCTTTTGAAAAATTCGAACCGATTAGAACCAAGGGAGGAGAGTTAGAGTTCATAACAAATGGCGAGGCTATTCGTATAAAACCTGATGCTCTTTCAGAACCTGAAGTTATTCCTTGTGCCCCGTCTGTTGCAAAAAGATTGATTGATCTTTACATGGATCAAAGATATTCTAGAAAAGCAATTTAATTTAAATAAGACAAATAACCGTCGATATATAGAAAATTCTTTTTAAAAAGTATATTTTTTTCTACCTAAATACTTTTAAAGGAAACAAATATGAAATAAGCATGAGTGTGAAAAGAGAGGTAAAGAGACCGGAAGAAATTCAGGAACCTAAAGCTAAATATCCACGTAGATTTCTATTAACTAGTGCTCAAGCATCCTACTATGATGCAGGAAAGCCTGAAGAACCAAACTTACAAAAGTGGGGAGATCAAGGAGCACCAGCAAAGTTACATAAACATTTATACGATGGTCTTAAAGAATTTGCAGAAAGACATGAAGTTGATGAATTCAAAGTTTTCCCAGTTAAAGGAGTCTGTCTAAAAGAAGACCAATTCCATCCAAGCATGAACATTGTTCAAGAATTAGAAAGTTGGGAACAACATTTTCAAAAAATAAACAGCAACGCAACAATTACAGACATTCGTGTTCCTCCTCAAAATGTAGACCCTGCAACATCTAGAAAACATTTAACAGCTAAATATGACGCAACATTATTTTTCCCACATCCAAAACAAAGAATGTGCCCTGTAGCATCTTCACCTTCTGAATATCCAAGATTCCTTGTTACAACAGGATCAATAACAACTCCAAATTATAATCGTGCAAATGACAAAGGAGACCAAGCAGCAAGAGACCACAGATTAGGAGCAGTTTTTGTAGAAGCATTTGACAATAGAAGTTATTTATTCCACTTCCTAACTGCAACTCAAGATGGTAAATTTGTTCATTTAGGAGAACAATTTGATGGACATAAAAAACCAACAAAAGTAGGAATAGAAGCTTTGGTCTTGGGAGATATACACTGGGGAGAACATGATCCTCAAACAATGCAAGCAAATTATGAAATGATAAAGCAAATGAATCCAAAAAAATTAATACTTCATGACTTTTTCACAGGTAACTCAATATCTCATCACAATCTAGAAAAACCACTTTATAGAGCTCAACAATTTGCTAAAGGAGAACTTTTATTAGAACATGAATTAAAAACAACAATAGCTGAATTACAACATTTATCAAAAATGAATCCTAGAGGACAAATATATGTAGTTCACTCAAATCATGACGACTTTTTAGAAAAATACCTAGAAAGCGGAATGTACGAAAGAAAAGATCTATGGAATGCAGAAGTTTGCCATTCACTTGCTGGAAGAATCTTAAGAAATAAAGTACGTTCAGATATGTATCTAAAAGAAGCACTTTCTATGTTCGGAACAATACCTTCAAATGTTACTTTCTTAGGCCTAGATGACAAACTTTGCGTACAAGGCTATAGACTTTCAAGCCATGGACACATCGGAGTAAATGGTTCAAAGGGACTTTCTGTAAAGAAAGTAGATGAAACTATGGGTAGAGCAATTATCGGACACAAACATGCACCAGAACAGTTTAGAGACTCTTATGTATTAGGAACTAGCTCTAAAAGAGACTTGCACTATATGGCTGGTTCAATCAGTGCAGCAATGGGTTGTAATTCAGCAATATATTCAAACGGAAAAGTACAAATGCTCCCTATAATCAATGGAGTATGGTAATTTAGATACTCCTTTAAAGTTACACTAAAAAGAAATCTTTATAAACGATATTTATCTTAAGTAATTATGAAATATGATATATATGTAGATGGAGTAAAAGGAGCTTATTCAAAATCAATAGACACATCTATAACTCCTAACGCATCATTAGGAAGAACTTCTAGAGACAATATCCCCGACATACCTTTAGAATTCCAAGCAATATCACGAAAACAAGGTACTTTTTATGTAGAGGGCGAGAAACTTATGTACAGAAATACGGGCCAAATTAAACCAGAAGTAATAAATGGAAATCCTCTAGATCTTAATTTAAATCAAACAGAAATGAACTTAGAAACAATCTTAAATTTTGGAGACATGTTCAGAGTAGCTAGAAAACCTTTAAATTATCAAGCATCCGATGAAGATGATTCTTCAGAAGAATGTCCAACAATGCACTGGCCAGGCGGATCATTAAAATAATAAAAAATTATCTCGTAGTCACATAAACTTTATCTGCAAAAACAACTGTATGTTCTGCCTGTGAAACTGGCTTTCTTTCTTTCTCAACTAAAGTAGGAAAATTATAAACAATTCCTTCTTTAACTAACAAAGATAAACAATAATTTGGCTTAGCTAAATTTGCTCTTTCTATCCATCTCTTACAGAAAGGTTTTGTCTTATAAGTTCTTTTAATATAGTTTAACATATCCCTAGCATCTCTATCTCTTGGAAGTTTTTCTTGTTGCATAACATAAATCTCGGATAATTTCCCCTCAAAAATTTCTCCTTTACCTTCTGTTAAAAAGGGTTCAATAGCAATAGCAGTATCTTCTAATTCAAATTCGTTTTCATTTTTCAAATTGCTAACAGTAATTCCTGCATGAATATTATCTTTATCTAACCCGTGTCCAGTTAAATTTCTAATAACTTTATATTTTCCATGCTTCTCTACAATACTTGAAATAGTATTTCCAATAACTTTTAACGGAGAACCAACTTTTAATTCTTTCAAAGCAGCTTCAAGTGCTTCATTATTAACTTTAATCATATCAGAATATCTTTTATCATCTGTCAAATCAAAAGAAACAGCAGTATCTGCAATAAATCCTCCAACCTCGACTCCAATATCTACTTTCATTAAACCACTTGCTTTTGTTTCATCTCTTGCAGTAGGAGTATAATGTGCTGCAATCTCATCAATAGAAATATTTGTAGGAAAAGCCATATCTCCGCCAAGTTCTTTTATTCTAACTTCAATCTTGTCTGCAATCTCAACAACTAAAACATCTTTCTTCACGATTTCTTTCATATACTCTTTAATTTTCTTAGAAATTTCTCCAGCTTTAATATAATTCTTTAATGCTTCCGGAGTAATTCCTTCTGATTCATCATCTTCGCTATAAACCTTACTTGATTTTAAATAACTAGCATCCGCTGGTTTATTTGTTCTGAAATTATCTGCTTTTCCGAAATCTTCTGTTGGCATAATTTGTATAGAAAATGAGAGTTTTTAAGATTATGGAGAACGAAATTAATTCCTAATACGTCTCTCTTTAGGAAGGAAACTCAATAAAATTCCGGCTTCAGTTAATTTACCAGTTCCGATTAAATCGTCCTTAAATTTAACAGCAACATAACTTACAATTCCTTTATATTTTGCTTTTTGTTCTGCACTCAATTCCAAATTATTTCCCCTAAACCATTTTTCAGCTTGCTCTTGATCAAGTTCAACAATATTTTTTGTAATCTGATCTTTCATTAAATGTAAAGCATCTAAACTCAAACGAGCTTCTTTTCTTCCATGCTTATCAATCATCATTTTACCAAAATATAATCCTAAACCTTCAATTGGAAAATGTCTCCAAATTTTCAAAATCTCATCAACATGTAAATGTCCAGAATAAACTCTTACAGTCTCACTTCCAGTAGCAATAAAAAGCTTATTTGTCTTAAAATCGCCCAAGTAAGAAACTTCATTCAGAAAATCTTTCTTCTTATGTGAATCTAATATTTCAACTTTCATTCTGACCTCATAGGGCTGACCCCTTGTGGGCTTATTTCAAACCTCTTATGGAGTTCCCAAGCGTCTCCAACCTTTTTCAAAATAGAGATATTATCAAATTTAAAATCAAAATCGGGATTTTGAGTTTTTTCTAAAATTTCTACAATTCCATCGTAAGATTCTTGACTATTTGCATATCCAACAGTAAGATGCGGGGTAAATTCTTCAGCATATCTATCAATACGTATATCTTTTAAGACTCTAATTTGCTCAATTAATTCTTTTTGTATTTCCATAGCTTCTTGAGAAAAATTAGTTTTAAGAAAAAAGACCTTTCCTCTAAACTCTTCAAAATCTCCAGTAGCAATATCCGCACTTTTCTGAGTCTTAACAAAATTCTCTATTATGGATTCAACTTCTTCTATCTTCTCAAATTCAAAAGGAGATTTCAAGGTTACATGAACAGGTCTTGGATTTTCAAGTATATATTTTTCATTGAATTTTTCAGCAAGTTCATTGATTATTTTTGTAACGTAGTCACTAACTTCTTTATTCGGTAAATAGGCTATCATATATTTATTCATTCTGTTCTTCCTCCTCATCGTAATCATCTTCTTCATCTAATAAACCTTCCTCAATCTGTCTAGTTACTTTGTCAACATTTGGATCTCTAGACTCTTCAACATCAGTCAACTTGCAATCTTCACTTAATTTCTTAATTTTCGCTAAGAAAAATCCATCAGAATTATTATCTTGCGGATAAAGTCTTCTACAGTTTTTTATTTCTGGATGATAAGTATCCCCTTCCCATTCTAAAATTCCATCTCTTGTTTTCAAAGGCAAATCAATTTTCATTATTTCAATATCAAAGTTTTCTTTCAAGTAATTTACAACAGATTCATCTTCTTCAGGCCCGAGAGTACAAGTAGAATAAATCATTTCACCATCAACTTTTAGTAATTTCAATGCTTCAGAAGCTAATTTCCTTTGAACCTTAGAAAGTGCTTGAATATATTTTAAATTCCACATATCAAAAGTCTTAGGAGATTTTCTTAATGTACCTTCACCAGAACAAGGAGCATCAACTAATATTTTATCAAATTTCATTTTTACCTCTTTTGTCCATCTCTTGCAAAATTGCACACCATCTTTTCTTGTAATAATAGTGTTAGATACTCCAGACTTTTCCAAATTAGCACTTAAAATTCTTATTCTGCCCAAACTTACCTCATTAGCAATAATTGTACCCTGATTATTCATTAAAGCTGCTGCCTGAGTAGTTTTACTACCTGGAGAAGAACATAAATCTAAAAATAATTCGTCAGCTTGTGGCTTCAAAGCAAAAATAGGTAACATAGAGGAGATTTCTTGTACATAATAATATCCTAATAAATGCTCAAATGTCTTTCCTAAAGCTCCCGGAACTAATTTACTCTCTCTTTCTACCAATAAAACTTCTGGAAACTCTTTGTAAGGTTGGCTCATAATCCATCCATAAGATTCTAATCTTTTCTTCATTTCTTCAGGAGAAATTTTCAAAGTATTAACTCTAATAAAATCGGGACTTGCAAAATAAGCAATCTCGAAAAACTTTTTAGCATCTTCTTTTCCAATCAGTTTCTCAATTCTTTGAACAAACTCTTCTTTAGGTTTGTATCTTTCCATCAACTTTTCTTTGTTGGTTTTTTTAACGTAATTCTTTCCACTATCCATAAATTTACCAGAAAAATAGAGTATAAAAGACTATCCTAATTCTTTCTAAACTTAGAATCATATTGTCTAAGAAACATATCTAAATCATTATGTTCTATTAAACCTTTAACAATCTTAGAAGCCTGTTCTATTTCCCCATCAGAAAAAACAACCAAGTATTCTTCCGCCTCACTCATTAATTCATGTCTAACAACTGCCTGAAGATATGCATACTCCTTACTCTCAGAAAGAAACCCGTAAGACCTAGCTTTTTTATCAGCATAGTCAAAACCAGTTCTTCTCAATTCATTTAAGTCATCTAAACTTATAAATTCCAAAAGAGAACATTCAACTTGTCTAGTTAAATTTTTTTCATCCGAATATGCCTCTTCCGCAGAATAAGAATCTCTTTTAGGTTGAGTAACTGGCAACTTTTTTGCAGAAGGTAAATATTTTTTAGACTCTTTATTCACAGTAGAAGTTGCCTTTCTTATGTTTTCAATCATTCTTGCCATATCTTCATACGTAGCTAGAGAAATAATAAGAGACTCACACTTTCCAGGACATTTGTCTAAAAAATCAGATATTTTTGTAGCCGTTTGCCACAAAACTTCATTATGAATTACAATATGTAAATGCGAATAACTTTCTGTTCCAGATTTAATCCCTAAATCATCAGCACGTATTTCAGCAAAATCATAAGACCATTTTCTTAAATATGGGACTTCATCCTTTACGCACCACTCTTCTAAATAAGACTCCAGGTCCTTATTTTCTTTTTTAAGAGCGACCCAGTCTGTATTCTTAGCCATTGAAAAAAAGAGTAAAAATATATTAATATATTTATCTAATTTACATAGAATACTAAAATAAGGTCTTTAGCCGCAAGCTATATGGCCTTATTAGAACAAGGTCTTTTGTTTAGTACCTTTTAAAACGTCATCAAAGTCTTTCTTGAATAAACCTAGAATCTGATTTGCAATTGGCTTAATCTGCTTATCAATATAATGTTCATAGTCTAACTTATGTTTCAATTTTTGAATAGGCTCTGGCCCATCTAAAGTAATAAAATACTCAATTATAGTTGATTCTACAAAATCTAGTTTTCTTGCCGCTTTAACATGCGGAGGAGTAGTTTTTGTATATTCCTCTAAACTCTTTCTTATAGACTTTCTATAAACTAATTTTTTATCCATTTTTCCTGCTAAAATATCTTTCACATACTCTCTAATAAAAAGGTCAATTTCTTTTTTCTTGAAAACCCTCATCAACAACTCTTTCTGAAATTCCTGTGCTGCTTCAGTCCAATCTCCTCTAATTGCCTCTAAACCTGTAATCTCTAAAACTTCTTTCCCATTATCTATAGTTAAACCAGCATATCTTTTTTTAGCAGCTTTCTGAGCATCATCTCCCTCTTTTCTAAGTGCTGAAAACATTATAGATAAATATTGCTTCTTAAATTCCAATTCTAAATAAGACTCACGATTATAATTTTCTTTCACGTAGTCTTTGTAAAAATCATTAATATATTTCTGTAAAGAAATAGCTAACTTATCGGCCTTCTCATAATCAGAAACTCCAGACTCTACGAAAACCGAATCAGTATCTGAGTAAATAACTTTGTATCCTTTTTCTTCAATCTTCTTAGCAGTTAATTGAATTAACTGTCTAGCAAAAGAAGTAATTGCAGAAGCCATATTAAAATCAAAATAACGACAGTTTGGAGAAGCTAAAACTCCCCAGAAAGAATTCATAATAACTTTAATTGCATAACTAGACAACTCTCTTTTTTCTTTCTTTGCCTTTTCTCTAGCAGCATGCAACTCTGTAATAATCTGGGGCAGTATTCCTTCATTATTTCTAAAATAAACTTTATTTGGAGACTCAACTACATTTTTTTCATTCTCCAAATTATGTCCTAAATAAGAAGAAGGATCTATATTGAAAGTCTTAATAATTGAAGGATACAGAGATTTGAAATCTAAAATTAAAACATTATTGAAAATGCCGGAAGCAGTAGATGCAACATATCCTCCTTTTAATTTTTCTTCTTTCTTTCCAAACTCAACAGATGGAGAAACAATACTTCTCTTTCTCAATTCCCGAATATAAACAGAATCAAAAGCTGCAATAGAAGCAGTTAATCTATCCATGGTCATTCCTGTCAACTGGCTTCTTTCAATTGCCAAATCAATCATTTTAGTTTTTTCCAAGATCTCATAAACTAATTCACAATCAATCAGATTATACTCTGTAAGTTTTTTTAAATTTGCTAGATTATCAGAATGGAACCAAGATTCAATTTCTATGTGCCTATTACTTCCTTTGATAGTTTTTCCCTTACCGAGTAATTGCTGTGAAACATTTTCTAGAGTATATGACTCAAACTTTGCACTTTTTATAGAAGGTGCTTCTTGAATAAACGGATCTTGAATAAAGTCTAAACCATCAATAACTTGTCTACCTGCAACAGTTGCACTAGAAGATTTCATAAAATTAGATTCTATTTTCAAACGCAAATTGTCATTTGTTCTTGAAATATCAAAAGGTATTTTTCTTTTCTTAAATCTAGATTGTAAAAATTCCAAATCGAAATCAATTACATTCCAACCAGTAATAATATCTGGATCGAAACTCTTTAACTCTTCTTTAAATTTAGTCAAACAATCTTCTTCGTCTTTACAAGAAATAACTCCTTCAATTTGCTTTTTAGAAACTAAAAAGCTTTTCTTATAATTTTCAGAATACATACCTATACAGAATAATTCTTTCTTATCCCCGCTAGTTTCAATATCTATAGACAATACTTTTAATTTTGGCACATATGTAACGGGAGATAATTTAGCATCACGATAAACTCTATCTACTCTATCTGAAGATTCGTAATCTCCATCAATTTCAATACCTGCTTTCAAATTATTATCAATCATAAAACGATTATGGGGCCGCAAATCAGACTCATATGTCTTAATATCTTCCTGATGTAATTCTTTTACTAATTTATTCATCTCTTCTTGACTTGAACCACTTATTTTCAAAACCTTCTTACCTGCAAAATTATGAAACTTCGTTTCACTTACGCTAAAATTCTTTAATAAACTCTTAACTTTAGACCTATCAGACTCTTCTATGAAGAAATAAGGTACAAACTCATTCATTACTGCAAAACTCTGACCATTCTCTAACCTTCCAAATAACTGAACATATGTCTTTCCATCCAGATTAACATAATCCGTATCAACAATAAAACCTCTAATATTACTCATTTTAAGATAAACCTTCTAAGATTTAAATATGCTTCTAATCCCAAAGTTTATTAATTTAGAACGACTCATAAAAAACCATGGGAGTACAGATATCAGACATAATTCCAAGAAAAGAGATAGAACTATCAGACCTAAAAGGAAAAATAATTGCAATTGATGCTTTTAATACACTTTATCAGTTCTTAACTACTATAAGACAGCAAGATGGCACTCCTCTAATGGATTTGAAAGGAAATATTACTTCACACCTATCTGGACTTCTTTACCGTAATATAAACTTATTAGCGGAAGGAATAAAACTAATCTACGTATTTGATGGTGTCCCACCAGAACTAAAATTAAAAGAAATAGAAGAAAGACAGAAAGCAAAAGAAATTGCACAAGAAAAATATGAAATAGCAAAAGAACAAGAAGAAGAAAAAGACATGAAAAAATATGCTTCTCAAACTGTTAAACTAACTAAACAAATACTTGAAGAAAGCAAAGAACTACTTATTGCACTAGGGATACCTGTTATTCAAGCTGAAAGTGAAGGAGAAGCTGAAGCTGCAGGAATTGCTAAGAATAAGTTTGCTTGGGCCTCTGCATCACAAGACTATGACTCACTCTTATTTGGAGCACCAAGACTAATTAGAAATTTAACTTTATCTAGAAAAAGAAAAACTTCTTCCGGCGCATACGTAGACACTAGTATTGAAATGATCGAATTTGAAGATGTTCTAAATAAGTTACAAATAAATCAAGATCAACTAATCTGTTTAGCAATATTAGTAGGTACAGACTACAATCCTGGCGGAGTTA
>CAZFJM010000002.1:51972-84099 GCA_964519415.1 Candidatus Woesearchaeota archaeon
CAACTAATCTGTTTAGCAATATTAGTAGGTACAGACTACAATCCTGGCGGAGTTAAAGGCATAGGACAGAAAAGAGCTCTTGAAATCGTTCAGAAATACCAATACCCCGTACCTATCTTCGAGTTTGTAGCTAACTCTGACAAATATTCATTAGAATTCGACTGGCAAGAAGTTTACAAACAATTCAAAGAATTCAAAACAAAAACTACTGAGAAAATACCTGAATTAAATATTAATAAAGAAAAAGTAATTGAAATTTTAGTAAACAGACATGACTTCTCAAAAGAAAGAATTGACTCTGCTTTAGATAAACTTAAAGTCCTAGAAGAAAACAAAAAACAAAAAGGATTGCACGAATTCTGGTAAATTGGAGCGAGAAATCTAGGATTTTATCGAATATAAACACATATATAATCTAATGTATATATTGAAAAATATATTTGCTTTTAAATTAAAATTCTTCTAGAAAATTATGAAAATGCCAAATATACAAGAGATAAAAGATAAAGTATCTAATGTAAAAGTACCTCAAAAATTGAAAGAAGATCTTTCTTTTGCAGGAAATACTGCTCTATTTTTAGCTTCTCCCCCAGTTTATGCTGCTAAAAAAGGATTTACGTCTCAACCAAATGAAAATTGGTATGAAAAATCAAGACGTGCAACTTTTAATTTTATTGGTACAGGTATATTGTGTATACTTGGAAGCGGAATAACCGATGATATGTTTACAAGATTCGGTAGAGATAGAACAGTTGAAAATAGCGAAATAAGAGTAACTTATGAATTCGGAAGCCTATTATTCTCACAAAGATGGAACTGGGAAGTAAAAGATGATTCATTAATGAGAAAAGCACTCCTTCCATTTGAAAGAATCTTAAACCAAAAAAACACATATGGTAAATCTAATCAAAGAACAGAATTTGAAGGCAAGATAAAAAGAAACGGATTAGATTTTATAGTAGAAGGATATATGCCCGTAACAACAAACGTAACTGACATATCAACAGCAGATTTAAGTAAATATACTTACAAAATGTATTTAGGCCGACCTACTCAAAATAATATAGATTTATTATATGGATTAGATAAAAAATAATTCTAAAGTTTTCCTTCTGGAAATTTATCCATAAAAGATTGCAATAAAGTATTGTAAACATGAGAATTAATACCTGAAGAATGTCTTTCTAAAATCTCCGGATTATATTCTAGACTAAAATAACCACCTATTGCTGCACCAACTGCCGTGCTCCTACTTAATCCGGCATAACAATGAACCATAATATCTTCAAAATTACCTTTTTGTCTATCTAAAAAACGACAGATATTATTTGAATGCTTTTTACCAAATAAAACAAACTTCCCATAAGTTTCCCTATCTTTACTAACAGTCATAGGAGTAAGATCATCGAAAACCAAAGATAATAGCCCAACGTATAATTCTTTATTTAAAGTACCATAAGACTCACTTTCCCAAGCCCTACAACGTTTTGAACTCATACATCGAATAACAATTGTTTTCTTATCTGGAATAAAATTCTTAGCACTAACAACATCTAGAACATGTATCATCTTAAGAATTATTTCTTCTTTTTCAAAGCAGACATCTTAACTACTTTTACAGAGGAATTTGCTGCTTTTCTTTTCTTAGCAACAAACCAGTAAGCTAATCCTACAAGAATTAAGAATACAAGGATTCCTAAAGAAACTCTACCTGTAGTTGTACCTATTACATTACCTGTAATCGTACTGAATCTACTTGGTTGTTCTTCTTCAACTTCAGAAACTGTAGAATTTGTTTGATTAGCTACAGTAGTATTTGATGTAGTTGGAATAGTAGCATTAACTGTAACATTTGTTTGATTAGTTACTGTTCTTCTAGAACTTCCACCACCGCCACCAGTATTACCGTCGTTATTATCGCCGGATCCACCAGTTGATTTGATTTCAAATTCAGCTAAAGTAGTCTTGTTTAATAATTCATTAGTAGAACTGTAAAGAGATAAGTTTAATGTATAATTACCTGCTGCTAATCCTGTAGGAACAGAATAATTTGTTGGTAAATCTAAAGAACTGTTAGCTGTGAAATTAGATTCATTTACTAAAACGTTTCCATTATATAATTGGAAATTCAATAATAAAGGATAAACTTCAGAACTTACATTAACAGTAACATTATCTCCAGAAGTTGTTTCATTATCAGCATCATCTGTAACGTTATTAACAACAGTAGTATTTACATAAATAGTAACTGTAACTGTTGAACTATTTTTATCTAAATCTGTAATATAATATGTGAAGCTATCAGTACCTATAAAACTTGTATTTGGAGTATAAATGAAACTACCATCGCTATCTAAGTTTAAAGAACCATTAACTGTAGTATTTACTAATTCAACAAATAAATAATCTCCATCAGCATCAACATCATTAGCCTTAACACCTGCAGAAGCACTAACATTCAATTCCCCTAAAGAAGTAGAATATGTGTCATTCATTGCAACCGGATTAGAATTGTTTCCAATAACAATAATAGCTCTAGCAGAAGTACTATTAGAATAACCATCAGATAATAAATAATCGAAATAGTCTACACCACTAGCATTAGTTAAAGTTGTTGCATAAGTAAATGCACCCATTCCACCTATATGAAGATTAGAAAGATTTCCTTTGTGAGGTTCATTAGTAATATAGAAGTATACTGTGTCTCCATCTGGATCACCATCAAGATTATTTAATAAACCAGGAGCGCCTACCTGTAAAGATCCATTAGCAAGAGGTAAAGAATATGATTCACCATAAACAAGAGGGACACTATTATTTATACCCAACCATACTCTAGTTGTAGTAGAATTATTAACTCCATCATTAGCAATATAATCGAAATAGTCTACACCACTAAAGTTAGTGAAAATTGTTGCATAAGTAAAGGAACCCAATCCTCCAGAAATAAGATCATTGAAAAAATAAATTGCACCATGTAAAGTTTCGTTAGAAACTAAATAAACATCAGTAATATTAGGTTTAGATAAATCATTATTCAAAACTCCAGGAGCTCTAACTTGTAAAGACTCTTCAGAAGAATTTAAACTAAAATAATCAACAGATGTATCAACAGCTGCGCTAACACTAGAAACTAATAAAAATAATGATACAAAAACAAAGGAAAGAACATTAAAATTCTTCATATTAATTCTCCCTAACACGGTATACTCTATTTGTAGTAAGATAAGGTTCAAAAACATAAACATTTTGAACACGAGCAGGAAATGTATTAACTAAATTAGTATTAGACAAAGAATCAGTCCAAGAAGCACTATCTGCTAAATTAGTAGTTGATTGAACTTTGTAAGATCTAGTATCTCCAGCATCTAGTTTAACATCTAACTTAACTCGAGAATAATTATCTGAAGATAAAATACTGATTCCTGTAAAAACTGGTGGTTGTGGAGCACTAGCAGCAGCAGAAGCTAACATAGCCAATCCGCCAATTGCTGATTTTATTTTATTTACCATAAATATTTCAGAAAAACAGGGTATTTAAATCTTTCGGTTCTGATGTAACTATTGAATGACAACAAAATGAAGAATTAATCTTTCTCCGTCACATTTATCCAATCAATAGAAACATAACTATTCTTTTTAGAAGACAATCCTAAATGAGGAGCATTTATGTAAAATGTATATTCACCATCTTCAACAAACAAATCACTTGTATTAAACTCAGCAGAAACTATTTGCCAATTACTTACATTTGTCCTATTAATAGAAGCAGTATAAGCAACTTGTGTAATATACTCTTCATAAGATGAAGCCTTTGCACCTATAATTAAAGAATCATTTCTAGGCAAATTATCCTTAATATTAATAGCAATAGTAATATTACCTTTAGAATATTCTGCAGGAACATTAAAATAAACCATCGGCGCAGTCAAATTTCTATGACTCACATTTTCTTTCAAAGAAGAAACTCTTTCAGAAGGAAATAAAACAGGACTTTTAAATTCCTGAATACCACCTAGATCATAAAAATAATTAACTTCTGAAGCAGTATTAAAATTAGAATAAATAACAAAACCAAAGAAGATTATTGGAATAACCAATATCAAACCCTTAAGCAATTTAGCCTTAAGAGAATCGTTTGTCCTATATAAAATAGCAAACAATGCAACTAAAAAAATCATCAATAAAGAAACTACATAAACATTAAACCCTAAAAAGAAAGGAACAATCAAATTAGCCAAAGCAACTAAAGCAAACAAAACTAAAAATCCAATAGCTAAATTTCTATTTATCCTCATTTTAATCAGACATAGATTTTATAATGCTATTAAAAAAACCCTTCTCCTCCTGTTTTTCTAATTTCTTAACTGGCTTTTTCACAACTTTAGATTTCTTTGAAACTTCTTTAGCAGGAGTAAATTCGACCTTAATCTCAGGAGACTCATCAGCTAAAAGAGAAACTAAATTTGAAAATAAACTCTTATCTTTTTTAGATTGTACTTTGACAGATTTAACTTGAACTTCCTTAACTTCTTTCTTTTCACCTTCATCAGATAAAATACCAACAAACTTACTAAAAAATCCAGGCTTGCTTTCCTTTTTAGATTCTTTAACAACAACTTTCTTTACTGGAACTTCTTCTACTCCAATTTCTTTATTTACTCTTCCTTTAATATAAGCAATTTGGCCTCTTAATCTTGCAAGCTCTTCATCATTTGAAGCTTTCAAATCATTAAACTTTCTCTCAGAGCTAGATAATATCTCTTTCTTACTTCTACTATAATGTCCTTCAAGTTCAACAGAATAATTCTCAAGATTAGCACTATATTGGTCCATCAAACTATTTTGTTCAGAAATACTTCTTTTAGTAGAAGTCTTCAAAGCTCTCATTTCAGAGATAGCCTTTTTATCCAACTTAGCAAAATTAGCTCTCATTTCAGCCAAACCAGTATTAAGCTTAGCTTCATTAGCACTAGACCATTTATTCTTAAATGAATTCAATTCTTCCTTCAATTCTTTATTTTCTAGCTTAACTAACTTCAAACCAACATTAATTTTTTCATTAAAAAGAGGCATAACTTCCTTCAAAACTTCTCTCTTCAAAGAATCTCTTGCCATATCTTTCTTGAATTTTTTAAAACTAGAATCATTGGAATCAACTTTCTTATTCAAATCAGCAAGATCTTTAGAAAGAGTACTATTTTTCAAACTAACAGAAATCTCATCAATTCTTTTCTTAATTTCATCGTTGTCAGCTTTAGCAGCTTTGAAAGAATTACGAATCTTTTCTTCGATTACAGCAGTTCTTTTATCCAACTCCAAACTTAAATTTATGAAAGTCATTATAAAATGACAACAGAAATACTATTTAAACCTTGTTATATAAAAAATTTGTTAAAAAGCCTTTTTAAATAGTCGAATCACAGATTATAAATAAAAAGATGGAAAATATATTTAGTTCGAAGGAAGACCAGCATGTTTTTGATTATCTTAAAATCTTAAAATCTCTAAATGAAATTCCTTTCCCAATAGGAAAAACAACTTTAATAGACTTCTTAACAGGCGACTCTACAAATGCATCAGTCTCTAAAAACAAATTAACTAGGAAAATAAACTTCAATAGTCTAAAACTATCCAAAGACCAAACAAGAGAAATGATAGATGACCTAATCAAACAAAGATTCATAGAAGTTACAGGCACTCTTTCAAACCCATTTATTAAACTTCTAAGCCTAACATCTAAAGGCAGTACAGAACTAATCAACCCCCAATACTATAATAAAAAACAAAAAGAAACTCCGGTCCTAACAAAGTTTGACATTAGCACAGAAGAAATATACGAATTTCAAGAATTTGATAAGTTCCTAGAAAACTTCAATGAAAACCAAAAAAAAGCAATAATCTCAAAGAACGAAAAAATAATGTGTATTGCAGGAGCAGGCTCTGGTAAAACAGCAGTTCTAACAAAAAGAATAGAGTTCTTAGTAAAACATAGAGGAGTAGATCCTTCAAAAATCCTAGCAATAACCTTCACAAGAAAAGCAAGACAAGAAATGAGAAATAGACTTCAAGAATTCGGAATCTCAACAAATGTAGAAACATTCAACTCTTTAGGAGAACACATTCTTAACAAATATGAAAATGAAATTTACGGAAGACCAATAAGACTAATTAGTACTGCAGACAAAATAACAATGGTAAAGGAAGCCCTAGAAAGTCAAAAAAAGACACTTTCACAAGCAGTAGAAGAATACTTCACACCGCAACAACGAGCAAATAAAACTCCTGAAAGACTAATGTGGACTTTCATAAACGATTGTTTCACAATAATAGATTATTTCAAATCTAAAAATACACCAATACCTGATTTCTCAAAAGATGCAGACACTAAACACTATCTAATTGCCCTAATGGTCCATAGAACTTGCAGCTATATTAAAATATATATGGAAACAGAAGGCCTAAGAGACTTTTCAGACCAAGTTATAGATTCATTAAATTTCCTTAAAAGAAACCCCGACAAAATCCCTAGATTCGAACATATCCTAGTAGACGAATACCAAGATCTCAACTCCATGCAAGTAGATTTCATAAAACTACTAAATGCTCCAAATATTTTTGGAGTTGGCGATCCCAGACAGTCTATTTTTGGTTGGAGAGGCTCAGAAATCACATATATAACAAACTTCTCAAAAGAATACCCTGAATCCGAAGTCGTTCCTTTAATCATGAATTACAGAAGCACAAAAAAAATAGTAGAACTAATGAACTCCTCAATTAAACACTTAAAATTTCCAGACTTAGTTTCAAATAAAGAATCCAAAATAAACGAAATAGCAATAGAAAAATTCGAAACAGAAATGGATGAAATTTTAGACGTCCTACAGAAAGTCCTAGAATCTAAATCAGAAAGACACGAAATATTTATCCTAGCTAGAACAAATAGACAACTACTAGAAATTTCAAAAATAATGAAAAATATGCAAATACCGCACATATTGAAAACAGAAGACGAAAATACTCAAATAAATGCAAAGGAAGGAGAAGTAACTTTAGCAACAATCCACTCAATCAAAGGATTACAAGCAAGAGAAACTTTCGTAATTGGCTGCAACGTTCAAAACTTCCCCTGTAAAGCATCCGACCACCCAATAATTGAAATGATAAAAATGGAAAACTACGACAAAGACGAAGAAGAAAAGAGATTATTCTACGTAGCAATTTCAAGAGCAAAAGAAAAACTATATTTAAGTTATTCAGGAACGAAAACAGATTTCATCACCGATGAAATGATTAAGATAATCAATGACTGAAAGGTATTTAAACAGAAGATAAATAAGATAATTATGGTAGACCTACAAAATAATAAAAAGTTAATTATAATCATTGCAGCAATCGCTGCATTAGTAATCATAGCCGGAATCGCAATATCAATTTTTAGTTCTTCATCTAATAAAACAGAAAAAGCTCCAGAAGACCAAACCATCGGAGAAATATTAGATGGGTGTATGCAAACATGTAGCCAACTTTCAGGTTCAACTAAAACAGATTGCGAAGCAGGATGTACTCAAGCAAGACAAACAACAGTAAGTGAATTTGAAAAAGCAGGAATAGTAGGAGCAGAAGATATGACAACAGAAGAAGCATTACAAGAAATAAAAGCTAACTGCGTGAATATTTGTCAAACAAATCCTCAAATACCTGAAGAATACAGAGCAGAGTGTGTTATCAAATGTGAATCAGTACAATAAATTACTTTCTTCTTCCAACCAAAACTATAATTAAAAGCATTAAAATAATTGCAATAAGTAAGATCATATTGAAAATTAAACCATTTTCTTCTCCAGATAGATAACTTTCCATACTAAATCCTTCACTCTCGCTATTATTTACATAATTAAGAGCAACAACGAAATTATCATTCATCGAAATTGAATCTGCAGTTTCGTTAGAATCAAAGTCATTTACTGGTGCATGCGTATTATGTCCACAGCTAGAAGTATGAACATGAGTATTTGTACTGCTAGTTGAATTATTAGTTGTAGTATTTGTTGTAGTATTAATTGTAAAGTTAACAGTCGCATTACCTGTAATATTTGTAGTAGTATTGATAGTCGTATTTATTGTTACATTGGTAGTAATATTAATAGTTGTATTTGTTGTTATATTACCTAGATTACCTACTGTCACATTTGGATTAGGTAATAAAAAGCTTGAATTAACTCCTAAATAATCTGTATAATTAACATAAGCAATTTGATTTAAATGACTTAAAGAGGAATTATAAACAAAAACATCGAAACTGAAAGTTTTTACTTCTCCAATATTCAAAGAGCCAGCATCGCAAATTACTCTTCTTTCATTCCAAATATAATGACAATCTGCAGGCAGAGTTATTGGGAAAACTCCTTGCTCTAAAATATCTGTAACAACTATATTACTTCCAGAAACACTAGTTAAAACAGTATTATTAATATCATCAACCAACCAACCAGCAATATCATTCATAGTATTAGGATCACTAACAGTCGGATAATGCCAATACATCCCATTACCAATACGAGATATATTCCTAAGTAAATTAAATCCAGGATTGTTAAATTCTTCTCCAATACCTATTGTATAAATAGAAATATTATTTGCAGCAGCAAGCCTTGCCTGTTGAAGAGCGTATGCTCTAGCATTAGCTGGAATATTTGCCTTTCCATCAGAGATTAAAACAATAACTCTTGAATTATTAGTATTATTAAACTGTTCAGAAGCTTTCTTTATTGCTTCACCAATATTAGTACCGCCAGAAGCAGAAATTGCACTAATATTATCCTTTACAGAGATATAATCCTGAGTCAAGTTATTTCTTACAAAAGGATTAGCATTAAAATAAATAAGGCCAACTCTATCATAAACAGAATTTAAACTATCAACTACTGCCTTTCCAGCTAATTTTGCCTGTGAGAGTTTATCCCCACACATACTACATGAATTATCTATAACTATAATAAAATCTGAAGGAACAATAACAGATCCAGAGCTACCTGCACCATTAACAGTCAAAGTAATAGTAGCCCTATCTCCAACAGACAGAACATTAGAAGATAATGTCTTATTTCCTTCTAAATAGGGAACTGCTGAAATAAATGTTAATGAAACTACAACTAATAAAATAAAACTTACTAAACTAAGAATGATTCTCTTTGCATTTTTGTGTGGTTCTCTCTTCATGATAATCCATCACACACTCTCTTCACTCGGGTTAAACTAAATAATAGTTATTATTGAGTGACAACAATCCTATTTAAATCTTTCGTTTTGAAACCACCAACCAGTAACATAAAAAACAATAGAAAAATTATAACCAATAAAATAAAAGAAAAACTTACTTAAGGAAGAGTATTATATGCAATATTATAACGACCATCTGTTCCAAGATTGCTATCATCTACATTAAATGCAGACCTTAAATTTACTACATCCAAAGCATTTGCTCTTGAACATTCCATCCCATTAATGAAAATAACCCAGTTGGAATTATCACTTCTTTTACTGTTGTTAAATTCTAAACATTTATTATATGCTAATTTATTGGAAATATCAGAATTACATTTTGCAGCAACAGTGCTAGAGATTTCTGCTTCTGTGAAAGAAACAACACCGCTTCTTTGCATAAATTCACAATTAGTATATCCCTTCTCACCGCCTACAACAGCAGGATATTCAAAAGTACCACAATACTTAGCAAACTTGTCTGCATCAGTAGATCCACTTAAAGAAGATAAGAAACTTGTTTGACAAGAAGCAATTCTTGCTTTGTTTTCAACACCTTGTGCGTCAATAACAGTACTAACTTTACCAAAACTAGTATAAACGAAATATGCAACAACAACTGCAGCAATAACAGCTACAATAATCCACGGAGTAACCTCCATAGTCTCTGCACCTTTTTTATTCATCCTCATTCTTTTCTTACAACAAACCTCTTTATAAATCTTTTTATGAACTAGTTTTTGAAATATGATTAAACATTAAATTAAATGCAATAAGTTCTATTTTTTTATTTAAATAATAACTATCTTTACTAACCATATGGACCTGCCCAGGAACAACCCTATTATATCCTGCATCAAATTGAGGAAATTCCTCATTTAAACAATCCAATAGACTCACTTCAGAATCTGTAACTTCAGAACATATTCCATGACTTATAACCAAGGCATCGATACCTGGCAAACCAACTCTATTCAAATTAAAAGAACTATTCAAACTAGAAGAGTAATATACTTTAGAATTATCTTCCTTATTAGAACTTAAATTTTCTTCAATCTGTAATACCGAAGTTGAAATCTTAATAGTTGTACCATCAAATTCAAAAGAATTTACCTTTCCAAAAAATTCTTTCATTTCCTCAGACTTACCATTATAATTTTTAAAATTAGTTTCTACTTTAGCTTTAAACAATGCATTAAGATCTAAATTAGGATCCCCAATTTTCATAGAATTCTCCTCCAATACTTCCTTATAACTGTTTAATGAAACCTCCATAAGCCTAAAATATAATGTAGTTTCTGCCAACTGATGATTTGAATAAACTTGCTCTAATTTTGAAACATCATTAAAATTTCCTGAAATTTTAGCCAAATCAGAATTCATCGCACCAAGTACATATACAAATAATACAATAGTTAAAATTACCATTACCGCTACAGAGATATCTCCTCTTTTATTTAATTTAAGATTTGAAAACATCTTTAACCTCCAAAAAATAAGCAAATTCCAAATAATCCTTAGGACAGGCTCTACAATTTAAATAAAAACCAGTTGGATATTTGAAAGAAGGATTAAAATATACTCTAAATGGTAAAATAGTATTCTTAAGTTCGGGATAATGTATTGCCAAACCATTACTCATAGGAACTTCCTGAGTGTTCTTATAAAAATCATGAAGTATTTTTCCTTTTTCAGTACTATTAAAATCAGAAGATACTAAATATACAGCAAACCTATTGAAACCAACAGAATAAGAAGTTGTAGAAGCAGAAATAGTTACGGGATTTTTTTCACCAATATGTCCAAAAGTATAAGCAATATAAGACATAATAATTATCACTAAAATTACAATTAAACCTGCTGCCCAAGTAAACCCTTCTCCAACACCTTTCTTATTAAGCATTTCTTACTCCATGATTGAAAGACGCTACCCAACCAGAAATTTTAACAGATTTTATACCTTTATCTAAATAAAAATAACTTTCATTCCTATACAAACAAGCAATAGCATCAGGAGTTTTAGTGTTACTGATAATTTCACAATATTCTTTTCTTGATTTAAACTCAGAAGACAACTCACTAGAAATCGGCTCTCTAATAATGCCCGTTTCATTTAGAAATTTAAATTCAAAAAAGATCTTAGAATTATTAATTACGGTCTTATTTATATGACATTTAGAATAAACATCAAAATTATTAATTAAAACCTCTTCTTTCAAAAAGCCATCTTCGACAATACAATCCATAATTTTTTCATACAAAATTCTAGATTCTAAAGGACGAATTTCAACAGGAGCATTAACATATGAGGAAATAAGCAAAGTTACTCCAGCAGCAATAATTACCAAATACAATAAAAACATTGCAGCATTAATTTTTTCACTTGCTTTCTTATCCATTTTTTCTCCCCTCCACTTTAATTAAATAAAATAACTTTTCCCCAATAGGATTCATCTTACCAGAGATATTATAATCAGAGTAATAAGAATAAACATAAGCTTTTCCACCAGAACGCGTAGATACTAAAACAGCATTATTATTCAAAGTAATTGTTCTATTTTGTAAATCCTCACTTACACCATTTTTAATTGCAATTTTCTTCAAAGAAGTTATATCAATTAACAAGTCAGTACCTGGCTGAGCACTATTAATCATTAAAGCTATTTTTTTAGCATAAACTTCCTCTTGAATTAAAGAGCCCGTTAATGAATCTTTAGCAAATATAAAAAAAACAGCCATAAATGCAATAACTAACACAAGAAATATAACTTGTGGCCATGAAACCTCTTCAGCATCTCCTTTTTTTCCAAACGTAAAATACATAAAAAAACAAGCCAAAACAGAATTATAAACTTAACGACTAATAGATATTCTCAAAAGAATCTATATTATATTTCTTAAATCCTTCCAAGCTATACTCTGTTAAAAAGATACCAGAAACAGAATTTCTACCATCCGGTAAAGTTGTACCAAAAAGATTCTGTAAATAATCTCCTGCAACCCATCCAGCTGCAGCACCCAACCCTCCCAAGATCTTAGCCCCTGTAAACGAACCAGTAAAATAACCTCCAGCAAGACTACCGCTTACTCCAAGAATTGCAGTGCCCCATAAACTTCCAGCCCTAGTTCTAGTTGTCTCCACATAAAGAATTGACATTTGTTTACTCAAATTTAATTCTGCAAAAGAGTCCGTATTAGTTGGACAATTAGCACCAGTACAATTGGAATTTATAAAAGAACCATAATATTCCTTTGCACTTTGCCCTTCAGGAGTCCCTCTCAAGAAATCCATATAACTCACATTATTATTTGGAACCTTATGAACCAACATATAATCCATTAATCCAGTTACTTTTTTCAAATCATCTTGACTATCTACTTTATCCTTGCCAGATAATATACTATCATCAAACTCTATTCTTGAACAAATAATACCCTTACTTAAATTACTTGAATCCCATACCCAAGCTCTAGAAAATATTTCCAACTTACCCTCTCCCAACATTTCCCAACAATCAATCATTTCCCTAGAAACCAGCATTTTTATCTGCTCTTTTTTTGCCGCATCTTCTGTAGCAGTTAATCTTAATGTATCGAAAGTTTCACCGAGCGAAGTACAATTTCCCTTAGAATCTAAAGTTACACAAACCTTTCTAGTTTTACATCTTAAATTAATAAACTCCTTAGCCGGAACCTTGTCTCCCGGAAGAGTAGCTTTCAAAATAACCGATTCCTTACATGCCGTTCGATCAAGAGTCTCTTGAAATGGAAAAGCGATTATAACAATTAAAAACACCGCTAAAGTGAGCAATGAAATTATTATCGTTACAATAAACCAATTGATATCACCACGTTTATTCATAAAATATTAATGAAAGTGATATTTATTAAGGTTACTGAAAGAAAATTAATTCTGCCATTTCAATTTCGGATACTTTCCATTAGTTAAGTTCCAAATATTTGTATCCCAACCACTATATGTTAAAATCTTTTTCATCTCTTCTGTTGTTTTACCATTAGCAGTAATACACCCATTACTCCCATCACCATTTCCACACATAACTGTCTTTCCAGAGGTTTGAGTATCCCAATATGAATTAGTTATTGTTGCCCCATTATGATAACCAACTAAACCGCCAACATAAGAAGAACCAGTTACATTTCCTGTTGAATAGGAGTTAGAGATTGGTCCTGAATTTTTAAATGCCACAAGGCCACCGACATAAGGGCCAGTGCCCGATACGTTTCCGGTTGCATAAGAGTTAGAAATAACTCCTGCAACATTTCCTGCTAGACCGCCCACCTGACCTACACCAATTACATTTCCTGTTGCATAAGAGCTAGTTAGTAATATATTAGTTTGACAAATTCCAACTAAACCACCAACATTACTACCATATCCTAGAACATTTCCGGTTGCATAGGAATTGGAGATTGTCCCCAAGTATTGCCAACCAACTAAACCACCAACCCAAATATTACCAGTACCAGTACCAATTACATTTGCGGCAGAAGAAGAGTTAGTTATTAATTTAGAATTTTGATATCCTACCAATCCTCCAGTCCGAGAAAAACCAGTTACATTTCCTGTTGAGTAAGAGTTAGAGATTATTCCACTAGAACTCCCTACGAGACCACCGACATAAGAAGAACCAGTCACATTAATATTTATCAAACCGATATTAGAAATATCTCCCATAGTAGATCCAAATAAACCAACATAATCGTTAATAGGCCTGTTTATTTTTAAATCCGAAATAATATTTCCACGTCCATCAAGGTTTCCACTGAAACCAACGGTGCTATCTCCAATCGGATTCCAATTATTTCCAATTCCATCATAATCAGAATCACTCGAACTTAAATTATTCATTAATTCGTAACTAGCACTCAAATTATTTCGAGTATTATTCAAATCAGTCCAAGATGTTATTTGGTATGGATCTTCAACAGAACCAACTCCTAATTGCTTTGTTCCAACGCAAGTCATTCCACTGCATCCATCAGAGAAATTTTGTCCAAGAGCAACATTAGAAGCATTTGAGCAATTAACAACACAACCAGGAACTACCGGCGCATTAGTTGAATATCCACTACTTCTACCAATCAATCTACCAGCACTAGCTTCAACTAAATTAATATTACTAGAACATAAAGGAACATTATCCAAGAAAATAGCGGAACAAGATTTATCAGAATCACCAAGTTTAATAGTTGGTACAACCGATATTTTTTCAATCTTTTCAAATTCGGAAGTATTCAAATAATAAACATTATAATCTGCAGTAGAATATGCAACTTTTTGATTATCATAATCATATGAATTTCCATCCATAGAAACAGAAAATTTTAATCCAGTAACATTAACATCTGAATTGCCCTTACTAACTTGTACCATAGTAATATTACTTGGTTTATAACAAGTATAACCTTGAGAAGAAACAATTGAAACACCAGCATTTTCACAAACATCAGAAACAGCCAAATTCTCTCTAATCATTGGAAGAATTGTAACCCAAATAATACCAATAGCCAAAACTGTAATCATTACAATTAGAATAGTTGCCACAACTGCTGAAACACCTTTCTTCTTTTTCGAACCACCAACTTTCATAAAAAGAAGAATAAACGCCTCTATTTAAATATTATCCAAGAGCTCTAAAATATTTAGAAATATAATAAACCGCATAAGCAACTGCAACTGCAAGTAAGATTAAAGATAACTTAACAACCAAACTCTCACCTAAATTTTCAGACATAATAAAAAGAAGAATTCAATATTAATAAATGTTATTAAAAATCAAGAAACATTTACTTCGCTTTGTTTCTCAGAATAATGAAAAATAAAATCTGAACAAATTAAAGAAGAATCTAAGGGAAAAGGATATGCTACTTTTATAGAATAATGATCACCGTCTTTTCCAATTTCACTCATAGTATCTAACTCACTATATGCGAAGTCAACCCATGTACTCATAGAGTCAGAAGAACATGAAATATAATTTTTCTTTTCAGAAACTTCCTCCGAACCCAAAGTCTTTAAGTATGCTCCGAAATCATTTAAACCACAATTAGTCTCAAATGAAAAATAATAATTAGTTTTAGGAGTCATACTATTATATTTTACAGAATATATCTCACACACTACTGGAGGAGATTTAACATTTAGTTCAAGATTTGCAAAATCTCCTTTAGTTATTCTATCTACCCACTCACCAGCAGAGTTCTTTTCCGCAGCATTCGTTCCGATCCAACTAATATCAACACCAATAGAGCAAATAGCAGAAGACTTATCCCCTAAAACAGACTTACTAAACTCACAAGAAGTAAAATTTGCAGAATTACTTTCCTGAGAAAAATCTCCGAGCTTACAAGAATTCTCACTAATTGATCCAGGATATTTCATCTCAGAACCTCCTACAGAACTATCACATTTCAAGAAAAAATTAACTTTTGAATCAGCAAGCAATCCCAAATTACAATTTTTAAAATCAAGAACAATAGAAGGAATAATAAATTTAGATCCTGTTGGAATAGCTGAAGTTGAAGTTTCCAACCCTACAATCTCACAATTCTCATTTTGACTGCCCCAACCAGAAACCGGAAACTCTTCCTTTCCATTCTTTTGCATAAAACTAACAGTCTTGCCAACTCTGTTAATTACTAAACTAAAGGGAACTTGAGAAACATAAATACAATCAGGAACATATTTTAGATAATCATCGCTTAATTTTTTAAGCATTGCATCTCGAGGCATGCAAGTGTTAAACAAATAACTAAAAAGGACTTCGTCCTCAACAGTCTGGCAAACACCGGATTTTCCACATAATTCAATATTTTTATCTAAATAATTAGTTGAAGTTCCCACATCTGCCTTAAGAGGATACATAGAACTCTGAAGAGCACAATAACACACTTTATTTCCGCGACCTAATAGTGCCCAACCCTTAGGACTTTCAATAATAACTTCTTTACTAGCTCCAGATTCTAATTTATTAAGTTCATAAACGATATTATTTAACGCAGTCTTTGCTTGCTGTTCTTTAAGGCTTCCAGAAACTATATTATAAACTCCAAAAAGAATAAACAAAATAAAAATAAAAACAGCCAACCCTAATATTAGTTTGACTATCTCTTCAACTGATAAAGTGCCCCTCTTTGAATCCATAAAAACAATATATTAAAGATAATTATAAACTTAACTAAAACTATATAAACACTCAAAAATCCAAGAATTCCATGAAAAAAAGCTTAGAAAATATTATTAGTGTAACTAAATTAGCTTTAGCATCTTCTTTATCTGCACTTTCTATATATGCACAAGAACCATTCCAAATAAAAACACAAGATGGAAATTGGAGCACAGAAGTACCAGCAACACTTTACTTTAAAAGTACATTAGGCAATACTGGGACAGATCCGAAAAAAGATCCGACTAAACAGTTCAAAACACAAGTTTATTTTTCAGGAAGAAAAACATCAGACAATATGTTGGAATTTATGTATATAACTACAGATTCTAAAAAACCCGCTTTAGATGCCCCGACAATAGATAATAATAAAACAAAGATACTATTTTACGGAGAAGGAAACTCCTCTGTTGAAATCAAGTATCAAAAAGCAATCATGCTAAATAATAAAGGAGAAATAAAATTAGAAGACACAGTACCTAAAGAAAGAGCAAGCAGCACTTTAATGAAATTTGGAATTAATCTAACAGACAAAGCAAATGAAAAAATTAAAGATTATATTTTATTCAAAACTGCAGGACTTTTAGATATAAACGTAAAAGAAGGATTAACAAAGTATTGTGAAAAACAAACACAAGAAATTACAAGAGATGCAAAAGAGAATACAGGATACGAACTTGCGATAAATAATATCCCTCTCTGGACAAGGGACACAAATTTTGCAATTAGAAACAAACAAATAGGTTGGATTATAGGAGTATCTGCTTTATCAAAAGATAAAAAAGAAGTTCCTCTTGCAATATATCATCATCTTGCTCTAAAAAGAGATGAAAAACAAGAAGAAGGAACTTTAGACGCATATACAGAAGCATTCAAGCTACCTGCAACAATAGAACAAAAAACAAAAAACTCCTTAGAAGGAATCTGGTTTGCTCAAGAAGTATCAGACAAACATAAGAAATTCATCACTTTTGTTATAACCTCTGAAGGAAATCTATTTCCATTAGGAATAGAATCCGATCCAAGGAACGGTGGCAGAACTAGAATATCTAAATTAAAAAAAATAGGTAACGAAATAGAAGCTCTAAACTGTAGAATAGAAAAAGATCTAAAGATATCAGAAACAGGAAAAGAGGAAAGAGATAGAGGTGAACTGAAAATAAAAGAAATAAATCCAAATTCACTTAAATTAATTTATAAATCCGGAAATGAAGAAGAGCCTTTAATGCTTAAAAAATTAGAAGGCTGGTAAAACTGAAAAATAAAACTACTTTCTATTTGGAAAAATAAATTTCCCACTACTATCTAAAACAGAACCAACAATATCTGGATAAGGAGTATATTTTTTTAAACTGTCAATACACTTACCGGAAATATAAGAACCGACAGTAATACTACATATTCCTTTAATATCAAAGCTAAATAAATTTCTAGTATTAAGATCTAGACTATAAGTATTTTTATCTTCAAAGGGAAAAACAGTAAAATAAAAATTCATCTCATCTATACTTCCATCTGCATTCTTTTTCAGAATACAATACTCGTCCGCCCCATTCCAAGTGTTATAGCAATCCGTATTAGAAACATAATACTCTACGTTTTTTCTCACTTCTGCAGCAGAAATTGTACTTAGAGAACCAGTACAGACAATTTTTTCACCATCAAAGAAAAAATTAATAGCCCCAACATCTTTAACACCGTAATAATTAATAGAGTTAAGCAAATCAGTCCCATCTAATTTTTGTTGCTGAATAACTTTTATTAAACCTGTAAGATCATACAAATTCCAAGAATCTGCAGGAATCTCTTTTTTCTTCAAAGCACCAATACGATTACCACTTGAATTAAAAATAGAAAAAATACCTTCAGTATATTTAACAGCATAATATGGACAAGATCCTACAGCTGGTTTATTAACATCAAATGAAGGCAATCCAGAAGGCAAATCATACAACACTTCATCAGTACCACTTATAGTATCATATTTATTGTCTGTAGTAGTCTCCATAGTAGGCAAGAAATTACGAACCATTGCGCCCCATTCCTTCCCAAACATAAAATACAAAACCATTAGTATAACAATCAAACCAACCAATAAAATCAAAAATTCATTCATCCCAAATTGAACGCCTTTCTTATTTTTTAAGACAGACCTCATTTGAAACATCCCCCATAACGTAAGCAATCATAAACTTTAGCAAGATAATTAGAAATAGTATCTTTGAAAAATATCAAAATAAGAACTGCAGCAGCTAAACCAATAATACCTAAAATTAACCAAATAGTTTGGATACTTAATTGCCCCTTCTTATATAACCTCATAAGAAAATAAGATAAAATAGATTAATAAATGTTTAGAAAGTATTTAATAAAAAAAGATTTCAAGTAAGCTTTATATAATCGAAATACTATAAACATATATGGAAAAAATAAAGGCAAATTTTATGTCCGAAAAAGTTTTCTCCAATTCAAAAGAAGCCTTTGGTTTATTTGAATCACAAAGATTTGGAGAAAAAACGGGAGAAAAGATATATTATACCTTACCAGAAACATTATTTCTAGTTGAAACTAAAAAAATGGAAGTCTTTGACTCGAAAGATAAAAAAATAGCAGACAAAGAATTACTAAAAAAATTCGAAAAGCTTGATAAAAAGTTCAAAACAAAATATTTTGTATTCAGAGACCTAAGACAGAAAGGATTAATTGTAAAAACCGCTCTAAAATTCGGAGCAGAATACAGGGTCTATGAAAAAGGCAAATCTATTGGAGATGAACACTCTAGATGGATTCTATTTCCCGTATCTGAAAACCAACAAATGACCTGGCAAGACTTCTCAGCTAAAAACCGAATAGCGCACTCGACTAACAAAAAGCTTTTAATTGCAGTAGTTGATGAAGAAAATGCAGTCTCTTACTATGAAGTAAACTGGCTAAAAATATAATATGACAAAAATTGATGTGAGTAGTGTAAAAAAGAAAATACTTGAATTCTTAGATAAAAACGGACCAAGTCTTCCAGTTCCAATAGCAAAGCATGTAGGCCTCCAACCAATGTTTGCCTCAGCAATACTTTCAGAATTATTAAATGAAAAAAGAATAAAAACAAGTTCTATGAAAATAGGAACTTCTCCTCTCTATTTAATCCCAGGACAAGAATTCAAACTAGACGCCTTTACAGAAAATTTAGGAGGCGTAGAAAAAGAAGCTTACTTATTATTAAAAGACAATAGATTAATTGAAGACCAATCTCAAGAACCCAGAATAAGAGTAGCACTTAGAGGATTGAAAGACTTTGCAATTCCAACTCAAATGAATGATAAACTATTCTGGAAATATTTCACAGTCTCAAATAATAAGGTAAGAGAAGCCTTACAAGATGAAGGAAATGTAGCAATAGGCGAAAGAGTTGTTGGACAACAAATTTGGGAAGATATAAAGAAAGAAACACCCCAAATAGAGAATATAATAAAACATGAACCTAAAGTAGAAGAAATACTTGCAGAAACGCATGAAAAAATTGTAACAATTTTATCTAAAGAGGCAGAGCATAGACAACCTATAAAAGAAGTAGTAGCTATAGAAGAAAAAGAAGCACCAAAACAAGTAGCAACTATGATACTACAAGAAAAACAAATACAACCAAATGAAGCTCCTAAAAAAATAAAGAAACTTACAGAGAAAGAAATATTCCTAGAACAAGTAAAACATATATTACAATCAAGAAATATTGAACTAATAGAAGTACTTCAATTCGATAAAAAACAAATATTAGCAAAGGCAAGAATAAATGTTGATAAAACATGCATATTGTATTTTATAGATAAAAAAAGACCTGATGAAAAAGACATGCTAAAAGCATTCAAAAAAGCTCAGGAATATAATTTACCTTATTACTTGTTTACACAAACACAGCCTCAGAAAAAGCTAAAGGAAACAGCAGATTTATACAAGGCTCTTTTAGGATTTGGAAGTATAGAATAATCAAAACAATAAACCTTTTAAACCCCTAAAATTAGCTATTATTACAAACAAATGGGACGAATTAAAACAAAACCAATCAAAAGAGCAGGATTCAGCTTAGTCGAAGCAGCCCCAGATTTATTTAATTCAGAATTTAACCATAACAAGAAAGTTCTTGGAAGAGACATGCCTAGTAAGAAAGTAAGAAACATGATTGCAGGATATATCACAAGATTCAAAAGAAACACTAAAAAAATAATCCAAGAAGAATAGTTCTAAAATGACAGATTACAATAAAGAGGAAAATGTGATTTTTATTGGTGCAAAACCACTTATGAATTATGTTACTGGAGTTGTTATGCAATTTACAACTCAAAAAGCAACTGAAGTTAAGATTACATCTAGAGGAAAATTTATTTCCAAATGTGTAGATGTTGTAGAAGTTGCAATGAAAAAATTCTTGAAAGAACTTAACATCAAAGTAAAAGAAATAAAGATTGATAGCCAAGAATTCGAAAACAAAGAAGGCAAAAAAGTTACTGTTTCTACTATGGATATTGTTTTAAGTAAATAAATCCAATTAATTTGAAGCCAATTGAATTCGCACCATAAAGCTATAAAACTCGAATTGGCCCAAACTAATTCTAAAATAAAAAAAATTTAGAGGGTTAGCTATTTACTCTAAATTTGTAGAGTGTATCATCTTCAAAATAGCTACTTCTTCAGGCATTAGCTCATCATCGTCGAGAGCTACGGAGGCATCTATATATGCTCTTCCTCTACCCGAAGAGTACACCTTTCTCATTTGTACCATTCTTGCCCCTCCATCATTGTTTAGTTGTTCTAGAATTCAATACTGCTTCAAGCAAGACCTTCAGATGTTCTTAGATTGTAGTTATAGAAAGTTAATCCGAAGGTCTTGACAAGAAATCAATAAAAAAACCCTAGAATTGATACAGGTGTGACTGAGGTATTCTTCAAACACTTAATACTCCAGTGCATCTGCATAAAAAAAACAAGCATAACTACTATTTAAATCTGGTGATGTTACTCTATAAAAACAAAAAAAGATAACTTTTTATATGATTAAATTACACTAATAAATAATGGCTCGGTAGCTCAGTGGTAGAGCATTGCTTTCATACGGCAGGGGTCGGGAGTTCAATTCTCTCTCGAGCCATCCCAAGATTTATATATTCTAAATACTCCCATAAGTTATGGTTCTGAACGAAACAGCTAATTTTACAGCAATAGAAGTTGCAAAAGCAATCTCTCCACTTATAACTGGAAACCTGCTCCCATTTATAAATATCTTAAAAGCTGCAGGAATAATATTCGTTATTTACTTAATTCTACTTTTCTTTCAAATGTTCACAAGATTCCAAGACAGAAGAAGATTAAAAAGAATTGAAGAAAAATTAGACCTACTTCTAGAAAAAAAGAAAAGAAAATAAATTAACTAAACTAATTGAGTTTCATAAAATTTCTGCCTATACATTTCTCTATTAACTTTCTCAGGTTTGAAATGCCTACCTATAATTTTTGAGAAAAAACTTTCCTTTTCTTTATGTCCTGCAATAGCAGAGGCTAATCTCTTTACTTCTTTAGAAATTTCATTTACACCATCATAAATTGTTATAGGTACTTTAAAGTGTCCTGCTTCAATAAGTTTTTTATGATCCTTAACTCTTGCTAATACAGGCAACTCAATTAAACCCTCTATTTCAGATAAGTCCAACTCATATTTAGAATCTTTTATTTTGTTAATAATAACACCCACTACATTAGTTTTGTTTTTCTTAGCAAGTTGAGCTGCTTTCATAGAAGTATGTAATGTAACTCTATCAGGAGTCGTAACTACAAATATTTTATCAGCTGCGGCAATAGCAGGTAACATTTCCGAATGGTGTGGAGAAGAATCAATTATAATAAAATCATATCTATTTCTATATTTTTCTAAAACTTTTTTTAATTTTAATGGGTCGATAGCATCATTGAAGTACATTGAAGCAGGTACAATATCCATACCATACGCTTCATAAATTGCTGCATGCAATCCTTCATTATCCCTCAAAACATCATGAATTGTCAAATCATTTTTCAAGTCAAGATACAAACCAATATTAGGAGCAGAAAAATTAGCATCAACTAAAAGAACTTTTTTTCCGAAATCATTTGCTAAAGCAGAAGCAGTCTCAAGAGCCATAGTTGTCTTGCCAACTCCTCCTTTTATAGACACAAAACTAATTATCGTTCCCATATTCACCACTTTTTATAAATAACTAAAGAATCATATCTTTTTAAGAGTTATGTTTATTCAAGTAACAACATACTAGCCATAACAAGGATACCTAAAATGAAAGTTAAAACTTGAATAATTGAAGTTTTCAATCCACCAACTTTATGCAATTCCGGAATCAAATCACTTCCTGCAACATAAATAAATCCTCCAGTCGCGATAGGAACAAGAATCATTTGCAGATTAGGAACATAAGAACTAAGCAAGAAAGTAAATACTGCTCCGAGCAAAGAGATTAATGCCGAAATAAAATTCAAAAATAAAGCTCTTCCTTTTGTAAATCCTCCGTGCACTAAAATACTAAAGTCTCCCAATTCGTGAGGAATTTCATGTAAAAATACTGCAATAGAAGTAGCTAATCCTAATTGAAAATTAACTAAATAGCTAGCAGCTATAATTGTTCCATCAATAAAATTATGCATTGAACTTCCAATTAAACTCATATATGTAAAAGAGTGTACATGTTTTTTATTTTTAGATTTATGAGGACTTTCAACTAATTCATGTTCGCAGCACTCATCACCGTGACAATGATATTGTTGGAAATGCACGATCTTTTCCAAGATAAAGAATATTAATATTCCAATTAAAAGATAAATAGAAATTTCTAAACTAAATCCCCAAGTATCAATAATTTCTGGAAATAAATGTATAAATGCATCTCCAAATAGAGCACCAGCAGAAAAACTAATCAGATAAATAAGAATCTTCTTCATCTTTTCAGAATTAATACCCAGAGTAAAAACCCCTACAAAAGAAGCAAGACTAATTACTAAAATACTCAATATTGTATATAACCAAACGGATAACATAAAAACAACACAACAAAATCATTTATAAATACTATTGATTCTAATTATCAATAAGTAAAATGGAAAGAAAATCTAGAAACACAAAGCAGAAAGAACTATTGCAAGAAAAATGCACCGAATTTAAAGAATTTTTTACAGCAGAAGAATTACTTAAAAAAGCAAAACAAAAAGATGCATCTATTGGAATTGCGACAGTATACAGATTCCTGAAAGGACTAAAAAAACAAAACAAAATATTTACATATGCCTGCAACAGAAAAACAATTTATTCAAACCAAGAAAAAAGTCACTGTCATTATATATGCGAAAAAACTGGAAAAATAATTCATTTTAATATAACTAATTTAGACTTCTTAAAAGAGATAAGATCAAAAATACCTGGTTCAATTAATAGTTTACAAATAGAAATAAAGGGCATCTGCAAAGACTGCCATAAATAAAAGATACCTAAGAAGTTAATACAATTTAAAGTCAGCCATACGTAACAAATAAATAATCTCTAGGAGGTCTTTCAGCACCCATTACTTGCTGAGACATTTCAGACCATGCAACAGAAGGTCTTCTTTGTGCCGAAGCAACTTTTCTAGAAAGCTCTGAACTATCATCAGCTAATACAGCACCAACTCTTTCAAAAACACCAGTATAAGAAATCTCAAAATCCTCTCTCTTCGCATTACCTGTCGCAATAAGTTCTTCAATTAAATTCATCTTATTCTTCCTTAACTTTTTTCTCAACAAGTTTTCCAAGCTTCAATAAATCTTCACCTTCAACGAATTTTCTAACAACATCTCTCAATTCGGAAATTTTAACACTTACTTGTTTTTCACTATCTCTATCTCTAAGAGTTACCGGACCATCTTTTTCAATACTAGAATAGTCGATAGTAATACATAAAGGAGTTCCAATCTCATCTTGTCTAAGATATCTTTTACCAATACTTCCACTTTCATCCAGTACGACCAAATAATCTTGAGATAATGTTTCAAAAACTTCTTTTGCAACTTTTTGTAATTCTGGTTTTTTCATCAATGGAAAAATAGCTGCTTTCACAGGAGCAAGCTTTCTTGGAAGTCTAAGTTTGGTCTTTCCTTCTTCTTCAGCTTTTTTATCATAAAAATTATCTAAAACACCCAGTAATAATCTGTTTGGACCAATAGCTATTTCTAAAATATGAGGTATTTCCTTTTTATTAGTAGTCGGATTCAAAGCGGACAAATCTTTTCCACTAAACTTTCCATGAGTTGTTAAATCATAATTAGTTCTATCATGAACGCCGCAACATTCAATCCAACCAAAACTGTTAAACTTAACTTCTAAATCCCATGCATCATCAGCATAAAATGCTAATTTCTCAGGCATATGTTGTTTGAATCTAATATTTTCATCAGCAATACCTATTTCTCTAAAAAGTTGATAAGTAATTCCAAGAGTCCAAGCATAAGCTTGATTTTTCAAAACTTTCTGTTTAATAGCATCACCAATAGACATCCTAATTATTCCTTTTTCTTCCTTCTGATTGTTAGCAGTTAGAAAGGGAAGAACAACGTTTTCAACTTCTGAAAATCTTGCAAAATTTTCTTTTTGTTCTTTAAATAAAAATACTTGAGCCTCGGCTTGAGTAAACTCTCTTCCACGGATTACGTGCTGTCTTGGCGAAATTTCATTTCTATAAGCATTACCAATTTGGAAAATTCCGAAGGGAAGTTTATCTCTAAAAAATCGAACATAATTCAAGAAAGGCAAATAAGTAGTAGTAGCAGTCTCAGGACGATTATACATTTCAGTGTCAATCCCTACTTGTGTCTTTAACATCAAACTATGCTTCTTCACATCATCAGACAATTTCGTCTTACAACTTGGACAAGAAACAGTATTCTTTTGTAAAAATTCTTTTAGTTGTTCAATTGTTAGTGGATCAGTATCAATATCGAACTGCTCAGAAATTAAATTATCAACTCTCCAAATAGAAGTACATTTAGTACATCTAACCAACGGATCAGAAAAACCGCCTAAATGACCGGATGCTTCCCATACAATCTTAGGAGTAACGATTGGACACTCCACTTCGAAAAACTGAAATCTATTAAATAATTTACGTATAGAATTTTCAATATTATTTTTTAATGTTTTGCCAGCTGGACCAAAATCATAAAAACCGGCCATGCCACCATAAATCTCAGGACTCGGACCATACACAAATCCCTTATCTGACACAAACGCCATTAAAGATTTCTTAAATTCTTCCGCACTTTTATTTTCCTTTTCCATAATCTTACATAAATACTCAATTTATAAAGTTTTATACAGTTCCAGCGGCCTTTCTAAGACGATTCATAATAGCTCTTCCCATTCCTTTTTCCTCAACTTCCTCAACAAGAATTACATCGAAATTCTTACTGTCCACCATTCTAAAAAGATTAAACAACTCTTTAGCCATTAAATCCAAGTCTCTATTAAAACAATAATAAAAATCCGCATCTATTTTAAAATCATGAAACACAAAAACAGCAACTTTCTTATTTTGACTCTTTAATTCTTTAAACTTATTATCAATCTCCTTTCCTTTTGCTAGAACAACTTGTGCTTTCGGAGAATAATGTTTATATTTCATTCCGGGTGAAGCAGGTTTTTCACTTGTAAAGTTAGTTTCTATCTTTCCAATAAAATTCTCCAATTCTTCCAAACTTATTTTACCTGGGCGAAGTAATCTCGGAATTTCACCAGAAACATCAAGTACAGTAGACTCTAGACCAATATCACATTCTCCACCATCAATAATCATATCAATCCTTCCATTCATATCATCAAAAACATGTTTAGCTCTTGTAGGACTCGGGCTCTTAGATAAATTAGCACTTGGTGCAGCAATTGGAACTTGAGATTTTTTTATTAATTCAAATGCAATTTTATTTAAGGGCATCCTAACCGCGACAGTCTCTAAACCACAACTAACAGCAAAAGGAACTTTATCTGATTTCTTTAAAACCAAAGTCAAAGGGCCTGGCCAATATTTTTTTATTAATTTCTTTGCAACTTCAGGAATAGCTATTGCTACTTCATCCAACATTTTCAAACTAGAAACATGAACAATCAAAGGATTATCTGCCGGACGATTCTTCGCCTTAAAAATTTTTAAAACAGCCTCATTATCTAAAGCATTTGCACCCAAACCATAAACAGTTTCTGTAGGAAAAGCAACAAGACCTTTAGAATTAATAATTTCAGATGCTTCTTTAATCAATTTACTATCTATTTTTTCAGGATTTATTTCAATAAACTTTGTCATAGGAATAAAAGCAGGTAGCAGGAATTGCACCTGCGCATCAAAGGGTTGCAGCCTTTTGCCTTACTGCTTGGCTATACCTGCATATGTACGCCCGAGACCGGATTTGAACCGGCGACCCCCTGCTTACTCCAATTTCCTCGAGGGAAATACAGCGACTAAAGCCGACTTTTAGAAGGCAGGTGCTCTATCCAGGCTGAGCTACCCAGGCATATAATAATCAGACAAAAAATGCTATTTAAAACTTTCCTATTCAAATGATTTATAAACCAGAACAGATATATTACAATATGGCAGAAAAAATCAACATTACATTCCTAGGAACTGGCTCAGCCGTGCCTACAAAGAGAAGAAATCACCCCGCAGTCTTACTTCAATATAAAGACGAAAACTTATTGTTTGATTGCGGAGAAGGAACCCAAAGACAGTTTAGATATGCAAATCTTAATCCTTGCAAACTAACAAGAATTTTTATATCTCATTGGCATGGAGACCACGTGTTTGGAATCCCAGGAATTTTACAAACTTTGGCATTAAATAACTATACCGGGAAATTATATGTCTATGGACCTAAAGGAACCAAACAATTTATGGAAATTTACCAAAAATTATTCGTTAAAAAAGGAGCTTTATATGAAATAGAAATTAAAGAAGGAAATGATGGAACAATTTTAGACGAAAAAGAATTCAAAGTAGACTGTATGCAAATGAATCACGACTGTCCTTGTTTAGCATATTCTTTTACAATAAAAGAAAAATCAAGAATAGATAAAGACAAACTAAAAAAATTAAAACTTCCAGAAAATTCACCTTTAATCGGCGAACTAGCAAAAGGAAAAACAATAACTTTTGAAGGTAAAAAAATAGACGGTAAAAAATTAGTTTATACAGAAGAACAAAGAAAAATAACTTATATAATTGATACTCGAGAAAATCCACAATCTATAGACTTAGCTAAAAATTCAGATCTTTTAATCTGTGAATCTACCTATGGACAAGATGAAAAAGAACAAGCAGAAGAATATAAACATATGACAAGCACACAATCTGCCAAACTAGCAAAAGAATCCAAATCTAAAAAATTAATTTTAATGCATCTTTCACAAAGATACGAAAATCCAAAACAGATATTAGAAGAAGCTAAAAAAGTTTTCAAAGAAACAAAAGTCGCAGAAGATTTAGATAAATTCTCTATTTAGCAAATATTCGCTCTAAAAATCAACTTACTATTCTTTGTTGCTTCATACGCTGCCTCAGCCTTCCTAATAAAATTAGCAACAGCTCTTCCTCTTTCTTTATCTTCAGGAGTATTCCCTAATTTAAAAGTAGGGCCAAATACATAACCCGGCCTTGTAACTGAGTAACTTAAATGAGAAATATCCTCACCATTAGAACCCGTAACGCTATCAATAAATACTGCATAACCATTACGTTTTATAGCTGCTTCTAAAAAAGATTCAAAAATAGGATTCCCATCAGGATTAGAACTTCTATAATTTTCCACAGAATCATAAATACTAAAGTTAGTCCTATCTCCAAAAGTAAACTTAATTCTATCTCGAAACATAAACAAAAAACCAATCCTTACTTTAAAAACATTTATCCATTTAACTATACACAAACCATAGGAACAAACAAGCAACTAAAACTGCAACCAAACTAAAAACCAATCCCATTCTTACAAATTCCATAAACTTAACATTGTGGCCTTTCTTCTTCATTATCCCCATAGCAACAATATTCGCACTTGCACCGATAGGAGTTATATTTCCACCAACGCTAGCACCAATTAACAAACCAAAATAGAACAAATAAGGACTTGCGCCAAGATTATCCGTAACTAATTTCACAACAGGCAACATTGCCAATAAGAAGGGAACATTATCTACAAACGCGCTTATTAAAACAGAAAATATAACCACTGCAATAAAAATAGTTAAAGTACTACCGTTACCTATTGATAAAATAAGATCCGAAACATAATTCAACAAACCATTTGCAGAAATACTTTCAACTAAAATAAAAATACCTGCTAAAAATACAGCAGTATCCCAATCCATTTTTGTAATAAATGCTTTAATTTTTTCCTCACGTTTATAGTGAAAAATATACCAAACAAAACCAATCATTCCTAAAACTAAACAAATTAATCCATTCATATAACTAATAGAAGACTCAAATGAAGAAGAAATAATCAATAAGATAATTAACAAACCAACAAACAATGTAGGAATAATAGTAATATGTTTTTCCCTATCTAAATTAGGCATTAATTTGCTTTCTTTTCTAAAAAATAAATACAAAACAACTAGAGAAGCTATAAAAGCTAATTGCACTGCAAAGAAAATTCCAGGTTTACCATCTATAAAAAAGAAATCATTGAAATTCATTCCTGCAAAACCAGCTAATAACATACTTGGAGGATCACCAATCAAAGTTGCAGCACCTTGTAAATTAGAAGTTAACGCCATACCGATAAATAACGGAACTGGATTAATTTTACACTTTGTAGCAACACTCAATGCAATCGGAGCCATCAACAAAACAACAGCAACATTCTCTAAAAATATTGAAAGAACTCCAGTAATAGCACAAATAATAAGCATTGCTCCGCCAACCCTTCTAGCTTTTGATGCAAATATTTCTGCTAGAAAATCAGGCATCTTGGAATACAAGAATAATTCGCTAATAAATAACATACCAATATACAAAAACATAACATTAAGATTAATTGAAACAATAGCTTGTTTCCAACTTAAAACTCCAAAAAATAGAATAAGTAAAACCGAAGACCAAACAATTAAAGATTTCTTATGATAAAATAGGATAACTAGTAAATATGTAACGATAAAAATTACTAATGCTATCACCTGAACATTTAACATAAAAAATAAAATAAAAAATCATTTATAAACCTAACCAAAAAAAGAAAAAAAAATAATATAGCAAAAGCTATTCGGATTTAAACTACCTCTTTATTTAACGTGAAAATATAGTCACGACTAAGCAAAGTATTGCACAAGAATTATTCTGTGCTGTAGCAAAAACTAAATCAGCTAAATGCTTACTTCAAGTTTGATGGAGATATAAACACAATTGTGTCGCCTCTTAAGAAAGCTAAGCCGTAGCTCTTTAACATCTGGCCGTTTTCCATCTCTTTAGCATTGTCAATTACCACATTGATGTGGATGTCAAATGCCAAAAGAGTGCCGACTAGTTGTTTGCCGCTCTTAAGTTGCACTATAATCTCCTTACCCTTAGAACTATTTAACAAGTCCAAAGGTCGTTCGATTCCGTTAACCATAATTGATTGGATAACTTTTGGTTTTTAAAGATATCTATACTCTGGAAAATAATAACGAAAGAAAATAATAACCTTTGGCGAACTAGTTCGACTTGAACTGATAAAAATCAAAGATTGGCGACGAAGTCGGCTTGAACTGATAAAAATCAAAGATTGGCAAACTATGTTCGGCTTTGTTTTGGTCTAACCAAAACTTTATAAACCGATTTTTCTCACAATAAACTATGGTAAATCGTGGAAGAAAAATATCTGGTGGAAAGTACCACAAGAAGATGAAGAAGAAGAAGTATTCTCAAGTAGGACACGTAAGAGTTGTAAAACTAGGCGAAAAGAAAACAAAGATCTTAAGAGGCCTTGGCGGAACAACTAAAACAGTTTCACTTTCTCAAAATTTTATTAATGTTATCAAAAACGGAAAGGCAAAAAAAGTAAAAATCAAAAACGTAGTGGAAACACCTTCCAATCGTTTCTTAGCTAGACAAAATGTTCTTGTAAAAAGCGCTATCGTTGATACAGACTTAGGCAAAGCAAGAATAACAAACAGACCTTCCCAAGAAGGAATTGTTCAAGGCGTTCTTTTAGAGTAAATTTAAATATATTAGATTATTTATTATTTTATGAATTTTATTGCATTAGCACTTCTAGCAATTGGAGGATTAACTCTTACAGTCGGAGATTTATTCATGAAAGAATGGGTACTCACGAATAAATCATATATTTATATCATCGGAATAATTGTTTATCTTATTGGAATGAATTTTTTAGCATTCAGTTTTAAATATAAAAATATAGCTGTAGCTTCAGTAATTTTTGTATTAATTAATATTATCACCTTATTAGCTTTCAGTTACTTTTACTTTCATGAAAAATTATCTGGATTAGAAATTAGTGGAATACTTTTAGGAATAGCAGCAATAGTAATGCTAGAACTAGCAGACAAATAATCACTCTTCACTAAAATTTACAAAAACAAGTCCTAAATCACTAAGAATTTCTTCATACGTCCGAATACTTTTCCAAACATTCGCAAAATCTTTTGCATAATCACTATTACTCCATTTAGACAATACAAAACTGTAGAAGCTTTTTTTATCAGTCCAATTGTCTAGAGAAAACCTTTTTGAATAAACTCCTAAAACAACAAACTGCGCACAGTTTCTCTCAGAATCTAACAATGATCTCTCAGGCAAAAAATCTAAATTTCTACCATCTTCACAAAGCGACACTAAATCATTCTTATTCATTCAAAATATAAAAAATCAGCCTACTAAAGAAAAACCAATATAATCAATATAAAATTAAAAAAGAATAAGGTTCCCTGTGAAAGATATACTAAATAAATACACTATTTTAGATTAAATTCTTATTTTCTATCAAATAATCTCTTCCAGAATCCATTAACTTGGTCAATTTGCTCCTGCGCTTCCATAAATACTAATTGTTCTTCAATCTTACTTAATCTAGTAGCATAAGTCTTCAACATATTTTCATAGATTCTGGTATCTAATTTGCCTCTGTTCATATAATCATCCTGGGTTTGTCTAATTAAAATAGTCAGTCTATCTTTTTCTTGTCCTAATGCTTTCTTCTTACCACCTAACTTCATCAAGTTTGCAATTTGAGTTTCTGTTGTGACCTTGTCTTGGATAACAAAGCTTAGTCTTGCTTCATATTGGTACATAGATTCACCATACTCTTCCATAGACATCTTATTACTTTCGAAACAATCTCTTTGAACTACTCTCATTAATTGTAATAACAATCCTTCTTCTTCTGTTAACATTCTTAATTTTCTCTTTAGAAGTTTTAATCTTAAGAAGTAACCAGAACCTAAACCAATTGCACTTAGAGAAACCAATATTCCTAATGTCTCAATAGGATTATTCTTAATAGCATATAATATTTTAAACTCTCCTTTAGTTTCTAATAAATAGCTTGTCTTAGCTTCTTTCATCTTCTCATAAGCTGCAACATAATCTCCTCTATTAAATAGGATTTCAGCTAATAAGAATAG
>CAZFJM010000003.1:0-81135 GCA_964519415.1 Candidatus Woesearchaeota archaeon
TCTTTGTAAAAATCTTAACGCCTGTTAATTCAGAAAACATCTTAACTGCTCTCCAACCAGATTCTCTCTTACAGATCAAAACCCATTCATTAGGTTTGTATTGTTTAATAAAATCAATAGAATTTTTCAATTTTTCATCAACTAAAAGAGTATTTAAAATTGCAAGTCCGTCCATTCTTCTTCTATAAACGTACTTTCTCATTGTTGGTGTAATAACTTTAGTACCTAAATAAGAGGATGTTTTAATATAATCTTCAATATCTGTTAAAGAAGTTTGTTCTTTTACAATTTCTTTGATTTGTTTTGCTGTTTCTTCTTGAGCTTCTAAAGTGTCTTCAACTATTGCTGTTTCCTTTTCAATAACGTCTGCTTTTTTTCTTTTTACTACCATTTTAAATTTTATAAAGTGTGAATACGGAGTTGATCTGGGTTTGTCTCAGCCAGTACCGCTAATAATTAGTTAGATTGAGGGTATTTAAACCTTATTGTACTTGCTTTCTCTTTTTAGCCATTTCATAAAACCAATACGCCTGTAATAAATCTACGCCAAAATATTCTCTTCCTTTATTGGAACATTGTCTATCTGCTTCCAACAGATTTCTTTTCCATAAATTGTAACATCCGCCAAGTTCATATAAAGGTAAAGCTTTTTTCACTTCTGTTTTTGAAGTGCTTTTAAAATATCTCTTGCTACGTAAGGCAATATCTTTCCTATGTGAGTTGACCATAAGTTCATCAGTAACTGGATAAGGATATTCTCTAAGTCTTTTTTCAACTGAGGAGATGTCTGTATTTTTGTCGGCCATAAATGCTAATATTTTAAAAAATGGATTTTCCATTTCAGAATAAGAATTTACTAAAGAAATTGTTTCTTTTCTATAATCATATCCACATTCATTAAGAATATTTAATGTTAACAAATTTAACCACGAAGATGAAACTGTGGGTATGTGTAAATTTCCAATGTCTAATCTGAGTTGAGAGAAGGTTGCACCTTGCCAACTATTTTCCAAAGCTCTTTTTTTAGTTTGTTCATCGCCTAATTTAATTGCAATACTGTCTAAAGATTTTCTACCTAATGCTCTAGATGGATTTATTTCAAAAAGAGTTACATCCCAATCAGCTTCATCAATTACTTTTCCATCTTTGTTCTTTAATCCAAATCCGCTGTCAACAAACTTATTATATATTTTCGAAACGTGTTCTTTTATGTCTGGATTATCTCCTACTTCTTTTGCATAATGTATATACGCAAAAAATAGTTGTTCATATGCATTTACGTGAGTCACTTCATGAGTATATTCAAAATTTTTTGGTGAAACTATAAAAGGAATATATCCGTCGAATCCATTAAGTTTATCCATTTCTATAATTCCTCTAATTACAGAATCTGCAAGTTTTTTTGTTCGCGGATCTTTAGTAACGGCATATTTTGCTGAAAGTGCACTAAGTAATAATGCATTGTTATCTAAATAAATTTGACCTTTTTCGTTTCCTTTTGAATAAAGTGGCAAAAGCAATCCTTCGGATATTTTAACTAAATTAGTTTCTATATTTTTTTCAACCAAAGAAATTTTATCTTCTAGAGACATGTTGACAATACTGCTTCTTTTTTGTCTTTTAGAATCATTAGCGATTAGCTGCTCTTCTGTCATAAATCTACTTGCTGGCGGAATAGTTGTACAACCCCCTACAATTCCTAGTAGTAGTCCGGATATTATTGAACGAGTAACTGACATAAATTATCAAGTAATTTCTTCTTTATAAAAATTCATGTGCTGGAATATAATTTAAATTCTATTATTCACTTAAAATTTCTTTTTCAATTTGCATTATTCTTCTTAACTTAATTAATCTTTCCGGACCATACAAACCAGTTTTTACAAAATTTGCTTGGAATCCGACGGCAAAATCGCCCAAAGCATCATCCATTGTTTCTCCAGAACGATGTGAGAAAATAGTTTTAATATTGTGTTTCTTACAGAATTCAATAACTTTTTTTACTTCAACAAAAGATCCGATTTGATTTGGTTTTACAATCATAGCATTAATTGCTTTACCTCTAGAAGCTCGATCAACTCTTTTCAAATTAGTAGTTGTCAAATCGTCTCCAACAATAAGAGTATCTAATTTCTTTGCATGAATTTTAGAAAGTAATTCTTGGAAACCAGAAAAATCTTCTTCATCAAGCGGATCTTCCAAATAAAGCAAATTATATCTTTGTGCAATTATTCTCATGTAATCAATTTGTTCAAGTCTGTCTCTAATTAATTCTTTATTTTTATAAGTGTAATAATTGTTATCATTAACAAAGCTTGAAGCAGCAACGTCCAAACCAATTCTTAATCCATATTTTTCAGCAACCTTTGAAAGTAAAGTTAGGGTCTCTTCATTTGTCATACTTGTTTCAATTGCATTTTCATCATTTGTTTTAATTGTCCAAGCACGATGTGTTTTTTTAATAATTTTCTTCGCATATAAATAAGCGTTAATATTTTTAGTAACTGCTTTAGAAAAAGTTTCTTCTTGCGGAATTAATTCAAACTCTTGGAAGTCCGGTCTCTTTCCATTCATTCCTCTAGAGTGTAATCCTCCACCGATACAATTTCCGACGGGCATTGGCATTTTAATCTCTCCATCATACTTCATAGAATCATAAACAAATCTCCATAGTTCCTTTCTGCTTTCTCTTGCAGCACACTTCATCATTGCAGCTTCAATTGCATAAACAACATTTCCTCCAATAATTCCATAACTTTTTTCAAAATCTTTTATTTTTTTCTCAACATCTTTCAAGTCATCAACTTCTCTCATAACAAGATTTCTTCCAGCAAAGGCTCCTAGAAATTTATTAGCTAACTTTTCACTCCAAATAATTCCTCTTTCATTATAATCTGCGACTTCGTTTTTACCTTTAGATTTTCCAGCCGGAGCAGATGCCGAAAAAGTTCCATGATGGCTTTTGATGAAAACTTCTACAGTTTTCTGTTTTCTAGAATCTAGAATTGTCCTACACCACGCTCTCTCTATAAACATAAATATACTACTCAGAATTGATTAATAAATCTTCTCTTCCCTTGCGGGTCCAATATCTCCTTAAAAAATAGAGATAAAAAATAAATAAATTAAGTACTAGTTAGCGTAAACTAAAAGTTTTCGCTACCAGAATCGTCTTGCGGTTGTTCACGTCTTGGTGATCTAGGTGCTGCTCCGTCTTGAGAATCTTTTCTCTTGAAGTAACACTCTTTGCAATAAACTGGCTTACCTTCTGTTGGTTTGAACGGAACTTCACATTCCTTCTTACACTCAGAGCAAGTTGCTTTATGCATTTCTCTAGGTCCATCGTTGAAGCTTCTTCTGAATCCGCCGCCTCTGCCGCCGCCGAATCCTCCTCGACCGCCACCAAAGCCGCCACGTCCTCCGCCTCTGTTAAATCCTTCCATTAGAAATCCTCCCTTGTAGTTATTTGATTATAAATTTTATACATAATTATTCTTCAGATCCGCTATCATCGCCGCTTTCACCAGCAACTTCTTCAATTCCTTCTCCTTCTAACTCTTCCTCTACTTCTTCATCAGATTTCAAGTCTGCTACTTCTTGTGCTTTCTCTTCTCGCACAACTTCTGCATTTTCTTCATCTGATTCAGCTTTTTCTTCTTCTTTCTTTTCTTTTTCTTCTTCTTTTTCTAATTCTTCAATCTTTAATTCTTTTAACTTTTCATCTCTCTTAAGAGGCATAGGTCTATTTATTGTAATTGGTAAAACTCCAGAGTCTAATTCTCTTTGTGCAATCTTCAAAGGATCATAGTTTAAATTTTCTAATTCTTCGCCTTCCATTTTTATCAATAAAGGTGCATCCATAGAAATTTGTAAAGCTCTAGCTCCTAATATTCTTGCTCTTTCATATTTAGAAAATTCATGTTTCTCTGTCATATTTAACCCCAAACTAATTTTGTTACTCTTTTATTTAATTCTTTAAATTTAGACTCGACTAGGTTTAAAATCTTTTCCATATCATCTTCAGAAATAGCGCCGCTCTTTCCTTTCTGCATAGCTGTAACTCTAGGTTCACCCTTATTGTCTGCTAAAGCAATACTTAATCTGTAGTCAGAAACTTCTTCTTCTTCTAAAGAAGGATCAAGAACAAACTGATCTCCAACTTTGTGGATTGTTAAATTGAAAGACATATTTTCTTTGATTAATGGTAATTTTGTATCTGTAAATTTATGTTCAATTTTTCCTGTTTCAGCATTATAAACTGGGAATCTTGAATTTGATAAAGCAATTAAAGCAGCTAAAGCCGCAGCATCAAATAAATTACCATCATTGTTTATTGCATAAATATCCAAATTAACTTGCCAAACTTTCTCGCCAGATTTGATACATAATTTTTCCCAATCAATAACTCCACTTTCTCTAACTCCTCTATCAATAACTCTAGCCATTTCGATAGCTCCAATTCCTGGGGCTCCTAAATCAAAGTCATTATCAGCCATAGCTCCTAATTCAAGAGTTACAGATAATGTTCCTTCATCAGGTCCATCAGCATAAGGTGCAATAACTGACATCTTAACACCAGCATAAACTTCTGTTTTTCCTATTTTAACAGAACAGGATCCTTCAGCGTTTTCGCTAATGTTTGTTTGAACAGAGATGTCTCTAAATTCTTCTGGTTTTCTTCCATCGAATCTTTTTCCTTGTTTTAAATATTCAACAATTCTTTCTTTTTGTAATAGTGGTACGCTCATTATGCTTTTATCTCCTTTCCAGGTTCTCTCAATGCTTTGATTTGAACCTCATTTATTTTTTTACAACCATCTTTTGCCATTTTTGTAAGTTCTCTTAATTCTGGAACTGAAATTTTACCGTCTAATTGTAATAATACTATCTTGTTACTTCTTGAAGTCATAGCAATTGGAATATCTGTTGGTCCTTCGCCTTCATGGAAGTCTTCTTCATCTTTGTCAACATCAACTACTAATGTTCTATCCATCTTTCCAACTGCAACAGCTGAAATCATCTCTCTCATAGGGACGCCTGCCTGTGCTAAAGCCATAGCAGCAGCATTTAAGCCAGCTACTCTTGTTCCAGCATCTGCTTGTGGAATTTGAATGATAACATCAACTACTGAATTAGGGAAAGCAGATAAATCAACAACTTCATTTAAAGCCCATTCACTAACTTTGCTAATTTCTTGTCCTCTTCTACTTGAACCTGGTTTGATTCTGTCCCATACTGAGAAAGACATCATTTGATAATTAACTCTTAAAATTCCTGTTTGAGGATTTTCCATATGTTTTGGATGTAATAATCTTGGACCTCTTACAACAGCAATAGCTCTTGTTTTTCCAGATTGATACATAGCAGAACCGTCTGCAGAAGGTACAATACCTACTTTAGCAGTGATAGGTCTAAGCTCGTTGTTCTTTCTTCCATCGAATCTTTTTTTGTATAAACTTTCTACCATTATTGTTGTTCTCCTTGAGGTTCTTCAGAACTTGCATTTTCGGATGTTTGTTCAAATCTAACTTGCTTGATTTCTAGTTTTAAATCTTTCTTTATATATTCTTCAACTTTTTCAGTTAATCCAGCTAAGAATGAATTTTCACAAATAAATTCAATAATTCTTCTAGCATTTAACTCATCTTCAATTTTATCTCCAATAACCCAGATAACTCCATTTTGACCAACAGTAACATCACAATTTGATGCACCTTTGATTATATTAACCATGCTCCCTTCTTTTCCAATAACTCTAGGAACTTTGTTAGGATTTACGTTTACTAATTGTCCGCCTTGTACTCTTCCAAATCCTCTTAATTTTACAGATAAGTCTACATTTCCGCCATCAGTTCCAAAAACCTTAGCACAAACAGTATCGCCAAAATCAAAATGATCTCTTAATTCTCCTCTTCCAATATATCTTGGAACTTCTGTAACATTCAAAAATCCATTTTGATGAGAACCGAAATCAATTAACCAGCCTTTGAATGTAACTCCAACAACTGTACCAATAATAACATTTCCTCTTCGAGGAACATAAACGCCAGATAATGGTATAACTCTAACAAGCTTATCATTTACATCAGATAATCCGTATTTACATGCAACAATATCTTGACCCTCTCTTCGTGCTCCATCTCCAGGTAAGAATTCGTCGCCCTGAACAATAGTTTCGCCGGGAATAATAATCTTTCTTTCTTCCATTTTCTTAATCAAAATATTCTACAAATGATGGTTTAAAAAGGTTGCTATTTTTATCAAAGACCTAGCCTGTTTAAATCAATGCTAAAAGTAAAAAGTTTGCTATTTTTTCCCGAAATTTTTTAATCTAACGGGTTGTTTTTCTAGTATCGCTCTCACATATTTTTCATCTTTAATAAATGGGTGAATACTTTCAGTCTCACGTATAAATTCATCAATAAGTTTTGCATAAGCTTCTTTAGGTTTTTGATAAGCCGCCCACATTGCAGTAGACAAAAGATGCCCTACATAAAATGCGCTTTCGCTCGGTAAACTATCTGCAAAAAGTTCATTTGGATCTTCGGGAGGAAGTATTTTCCAACGGCTTCCATGGAAACAATCTGCCATCTCGCTCTCTTCTATTATGGTTGCTTCTTCAAAATATTTTTGCTGTCTCTCTTCTTCTCTTCCCGGTTCGTAAGTTACTGCTAACCAAGGATTTGCTCTAAAAGGTATCTTAAAATTTATTGCTCTTTCTCCTTCTTCTACCCCTATATACCAATCACAGAGATGACTAATAAAAGTATAATAAGCTCTAGACTGTAAATTTATTTTATCAATTAATCCAGATCCTGCTTCAGAAACAACACCTGAAGAGAGGATTTGATTAGTTAATACATGTACTATTCCTCTTCTAGAATTAAGTTCACAAAGAGCTTTTGCTATTTCTACTTTATCTTCCATGCTCTTTTTTCAGAAATTATCTTTTTAAGTATTTATATTGCCTGTTTTCTAATTAATCGTCGTATTTCAGAATTTTTTAAATCTCCACAATATTTATAAACAAAAATATACTCTCTTAAGTATGGTTGATGGTGAAAAAAGAGTTGTAGAGGGTGTTTTGGTTCTTAAGGAGAAGAAAACTAAGGAGAAAAAGACTAAAGTAAAAAAAGTTCCTAAGAGTATTATTCCAAAAAAGAAAAAAATGTCTGCAAGTGAAAGAGAAGAACTTCTAATAGAAAATTTTGTAGGTTTGCAAAGAGCAATGATTAATCTATCGATGAAGTTTGAAAATTTATCTGATAATATTTCTAAGTTATTAAATGTATTCGAGGTTTCAGCAAGAGATTACATGGTAAATAAAGGAAGAACAAGCCCTGAAGTAGACAAGGACCTATTGAATAGAATAAATATGTTGTTAGAGCAAAATAAGACAATTATAAATGGAATACGTTCTCTAGATGATAAAACAAAAAAGCAGGAAGCCATTAAAGCTCCTATGAATCCTATGCCTCCTAATATTCCAATAGCACAAACAACACCACAATCTCCTACTATTCCTGCAGGAATGCAACCTTCGCAATATACTCCTTCTATTGCTCAAGCTAAACCAAAAACAATAGTGCAGACAATATGAACTCTATAGCCAGCAATTCTCCGATAGTTCGCGAGATTGTATTTAACATTATTTCTTACGGAGAAATAGAAAATTCTAAAGCCAAACATAGGATTGATAATGAAATTGTTCCAACAGTTTCCACAAAAGTTCACTCATTATCTAGGGGCTTTCAGGAAAGTATGTTAAAGACTCCTCTTCCATTAAAAACAGAGACTGTTCATCCTGATTTAAGTAAACAACAAACAGTTATTCTAGAGGGATATGGTCGGCTTTCAGGGTTAATTAAAGATCCCTCTGTTTCTACAATTGAATATGTAGGGGAAAATTTACCAATAAGAATTATGAGAGTTGGACATATTCAAAATACTAATATAATTCTTTCAAAAGAAGAAACTGATTCTATTTTAAAATACGTTTCTAATAGAACAAGAATTCCTCTTGAAAATAATGTTTTCAAAGTAGCAATAGATAATCTTCTTTTTAATGCGGTAATTTCTCCGGTGGTTGGAAATAGATTTTTAATTAAGAAGAATTTTCAGATATCTCCTGATTACAAAGAGGCCTTCAAATGATAAAAGACAAAATAACGGCAGAGAGTTTAGCTAATTATAGGAAGATAACAGATAAAGCATTTGATATAGTTAAGAAGAATATTGTTAAGGAAAGAAAAGAAGATGCAAAAAAAATATTTGAAATGGTTGAATGTTATTTGTCTGATTCAAAACATTTTGAAAAAAAAGGAGATTTGATTAATTCTTTTGGTGCAATTTATTATGCTCACGGTTGGATTGACTGCGGGGTAAGGCTTGGAATATTCGATGTTCATGACGATAAGCTGTTTACAGTGAGAGATTAGTCACTTAGAAATTAACCAAAACGCTTAAAATACCCCATTTTCTTCTATTTACATGGCAAAGAAAACTTTAGTCATCTCTCTAGGCGGAAGCAAAATAGTTCCCGATAATGTTGATCTCACTTTTCTTCAAGAATTTAAACATTTAATCTTGAAACATTCTAAAGATACTAAGTTCGTAATTGTTTGTGGCGGCGGAAGCGTTGCTAGAAAATATATCCAAGCATTAAAATCTGATAAAAAGTCAGACTATCTTCAAGGCATGATAGGTATTTCTATAACTAGGATGAATGCGAGATTTATGTCTTATCTATTCGGTGTAGATCCTGAAAAAGGAATCCCTACAGATATGAAAGAAGTAAGTAATCTTATTAAAAAAAATGACTTTGTTTTTTGCGGAGGTCTAAGATATGCTCCTGATCAAACTTCAGATACAACTGCAGCTAGACTTGCAAGTTATCTTGGCGCAAATTTCATAAATATTACAAATGTCAAAGGATTGTATACTGCCGATCCTAAAAAAGATAAAACTGCAGAATTTATTGAAAAAATTACTTGGAAAGAATTTAACACTATAGCAAATAAAATAAAATTCAGTGCAGGTCAACATTTTGTTCTTGACCAAAGCGCAGCAGAAGAAATTATGAAGCATAAGATAAAAACAACTATCGTAGGAAACTTAAGAGAATTTGAAAAAGTGCTTTCTGGAAAACCATTTGTAGGAACGACAATCTCAGACTAATTGAATAATATTAAATACTCATTTTAACTAATTATACTATGCATCAAGATATAACTCTATTCAAAAATCCAGGAAGTTTTTATTTTCAATTAGTTTCTAAAAAAGAAGATATCAAGAACTTTGACTCTGATGGAATTATAATAGATGCAGATGAAAAAGAATGTAGGAGAACTATAGAATTTATCAAAGCTAAGAATAAGCAAACCAAAATTGGAGTTCTTGGAAGAGATGATGAATTTAATCGTCGTGCTTTGGAAACATTAAAGATAAACTATCTTATCTCTCCAGAGTTGAATGACCAGAAAGACAGTTTAAAGCAAAGAGCTTCTGGAATGAATCATGTAACTGCAAAAATTGCTAAAGATAAAAATATTGCAATCATAGAAGGTATAAATTTTATACAATTACAATCAGACAAAAAAGCAAAAGCACGTTTAATCTCTAGAATAATTCAAAATATTGAAATCTGCAGAAAAGCAAAAGGTGATATAAAATTTGCTACTTTTGCAAAATCTGAAGAAGAATTACTAGATGAAAAACAAATTGCAGCAATAGGATTTTCTTTAGGTATGTCTAGTCAACAAGTTAAGGATTGCTTTGAATTTTAGTGGGCAAAACAAGCCAGGATACTCTTTGTTCCCAATTCTAACAATTTAGCCCCTAGTGTTAGATTTTCTCTAGAATATATATCTTCATTTCTTCTGTGTGCCTCTTCTTGTACTTCCCAAATTTTTCTTTTTTGAGATTTGAAATAATTATCGACTCTTTCAGAAGCATAACCGAAGAAGAAAGCTCTAGTCTGTACTCCTCTGATTGTTTCTTTCATAACTTCTGTATACTCATCAGTATATTTTCTTTCCATAAATGAAAGAAAGCTAGAGACCTATTTTAATCTTTGCCATATTAATTGCTACCTTTCAGTAACACTTTTAGAAAGCTTTAAATACCCTCATTTCAACGAAAGATTAGGTCTAATAAAAATTTTAGAAATTTTAACTATGGTAAATGAACATGACAGCGGTTTAGAAGAATGTATTAGCGACGCTTCTGGGCATGAAAATGGGTTTGCTCATAGAATCGTCAAATATCAAACAGAAGTTCTAATTCCTGCATTACATAATCTAGGTGGAAATTGTATGTTGCCTCAAAATATTAGATGCTACAAAGAATCTAGTTATAAATCTTAAAATGTCTACACCTTATCAACCTAAACAAGAAATCTATGCAGATTCAAAAAAAGAGACATGTCCTTATTGTTTAACTGGGAAATGTGCAGAAAGAAGAGCTGCAGGTTTATGTGCTTGTGAAGGTCTTAAAGAAACAGATGAAAAATTACCTATAAGAAATTCAAAAGAATCCGCACTAGCTACTTCAAATTAATTAAAATTATTTCTTAAAAAAGAATTACTTAGAAGCTTTAACTGTAAATTCAGTATAATGGCACTTACCACAATATACTCTATTATCCGCTATCATTAAGAAAAATCCAGGACCGCATCTTGGGCAGTACTTAGCTCTAATTACCTTATCGCCTTGGATAGTATATTTAGAACTCTTCTTAGAAGTTGGACTATTCTTATGTTTCTTCTTACCTTTTATTTTTGATTTAATAGCCATTTTTATTTAGCTCCTCCAGCTGCTCTAGCATCTGCTGCAGCTTTCTTAGCTTCTGCAACTGCTTTCTTTCTAACTTTTCTTGGTATTGTTTCTACCTTGGTTTTATCTGCTGCAGTGTTATAAACTACTGCATCTACTTTAAAAGTATCTTTACCAAAGCTTCCATCAATTTTTCTTACAACTGTTAATTCAGCATCGCTTTTTAATAATGTAATAACATCTGTCTTTGAAGGATTCTTTTCAGATTTAATCTCTAAGATATATTCAGTTCTATTCAAAGATAGATTCTTATTTTCTTTTATTATTTTTGATTCCATTTTATTTTATTTTTACAGCAAATCTGCCGTTTGATTTAATTCCCAAATTATGAGCAATTATTGATTTATCTGAATTAAACACAACCGCTTCCCCTTTAAAGCTATCGATTCCTACATTTTCTCCGCAATTAGTACATTTTTCTCCGAAATATATTGTTTTACATTTAGCGCAAGCTTTTTCTTTTGCCATTATTTCTTTTTCTCCTTCTTAGGTTTAGTTTCTTTTGATTCTCCTTCAGATGATTTCTTTACAGCCTTTTTAGCTTTATCCTTATCGCCAGATATCCAATCTAGTCTTCCTAATCCTGGTTGTCTCATTGTTAGGCCTACTTTAGGTTCTTCGCCCTTGTAAGAGATTGCAACAATTCTTGCCATACATTCATCACCAACATTCAAAGATTTCTTTCCATCTTTTCCTGTAAGATTTCCTGTTTTTGAGAATGAAACGAAGTCATCCATAGTCTGTGAAATGTGTATCATTCCTCTTAAAACACCCATATCTATGAATGCACCAAAGTTTGTAATTTCTTCAATTTTGCCATATACAATTTCTTGCAATTCTGGTTTGAAAACAATTATTTTGAATCTTGATTTGTAGTAAGCTGCACCATCGCCTGGAATAATAATACCATCATCGACGGATAAAACTTCTAAAACATCAACAACAGTTCCTAATTCTCTGTCTTGAAAATTTGAATAGCTCGCGTGCAACTGTTCTTTTACAGCATCTGCTGTTTTAAGGCCAAACAATTTTGGCTCTACTCTTACAAAGTCCTCAACTTCAACTAAATAGAACATGATTTTAATAGAAAAAGTTCATTTTTAAAGCTTGCGCTTACAAATTTTTTTAAGGAAACTCAATTTTACATCGGTGTTAATTAATAATCTGAACCTGTCTTTTATCCGAGATAGTAATAATTGTATTATCTACTCTTTTTTTCAAACCTTTATCTAAAGTAGCAAGTGCAATAAGTTTGCCTCTTATAAAATCTGCAATTCCTACATCAACATTTTTATTATTTACTCTGACTAATTCATAACCCATTTTGTCAGCCAGCATTAATGCTAGTTTTGCAGCATCTTTATCTATTCCTTTCATTCCCTTTCTTTCGGATAGTTCTGTAAGTTCATCAATAACTTCTTCAGGTACAATCCATTCCATTTTCTCATCTACTTGCTCAGCTATTAAAGTTGCAAAATCTACTTTCTGTTTTGCACATGTCAATAAAAAGTTCGTATCAAGTAATACTTTCATAAATATTCATAGAAAAATAACTTTATATTCGTGTCGGTTACATTCCGTAACACTTATATATCTCCTAGTCCTTTAAAATATTGAGAGGTTAAAATGCTACAAGAGGCTGAAAATGTTCTTAGAATTATGAAAGAGGCAAGAGTTGCTTTAGAGCAAAATGACTCTTACAAACTAAAGGCATTATCTGATCAAACACTTCATACTGCTACAGTTTATCAAGATGCAGATAGTATTGTCGTTGCTGTTTTAACATATTCTATAGCAAAAATAGTTGAGCGGGAAGGCTATAAAAAAATGGAAGGTTGGGATATATTTTATAGTTCTTTAGTTAAAAATATGGATTCTGCAATTTTAAATTTAGAAACAGGAAACTATGAAAAATTTATGGATTATATGGGCAAAATAAGAAATTCAATAAATAAAATAGAAGGAGATTTATCAAACTATATTAGAGATATATTTTACAAAGCACAAGTAAACAAGGCATTCAAACTTTATGAACATGGTTTATCTGCTGAACAAACAGCTTCTGTTTTAGGAGTTTCTCTATGGGATTTAGCAAGTTATATTGGTCAAACAACTGTAAGCGAATCGCACTTAAATGAAGCAATTCCAGTTAAAGAGAGAATTAAATTAGCGGAAAGTTTTTTCAAATGAAATATGCAATTTTAGATGCTGGCCCTCTTATTTCTTTAACATTAAATGGAATATTACATACTTTAGAATTATTAAAACAGAAGTATCCAGATGTAGCATTTATACTAACTCCGCAAGTTAAAAAAGAAATAATTGACAAACCACTTACAATTAAGAAATATGAATTAGAAGCTGTTAAAGTTCAGACTTTGGTAGCTAAGAAAGTTATTACAATGTCTACTGAATTTGTTCCAAATAATCAATTAGAAAAAGAAACTCAGAGGATTTTAACTCTTTCAAATTCAGTAGTTAAAGCTGACGGAAAAACAATTCCAATTGTGCAAATAGGTGAAGCTTCTTGTATTGCTTTTTCAAATCTATGTAAATGTGAAAGTGTTATTGTAATTGATGAAAGAATAACGAGACTTCTTACAGAATCTCCCCAAAATGTAAAAGCAATTATGGAAAGAAAGCTTCATATGGATATAATTTTGAATCAAAAAAATCTAAAGGAATTCAAAGACTTAAAATATATACGTTCCGCAGAACTGGTATATCTAGCATATAAAAATGGGCTTTATGATTACAAAAAAGATAAGACTTTGCTAGATGCTTTACTATACTCTTTAAAGTTCTCTGGAACTTCAATTTCTAGTAAAGAGATTGACGAAATGAAAAGTATGAATTAAATGGACCCATAGGGAATCGAACCCTAATCAATCGCTCTGGAGGCGAGCATTCTACCTTTGAACTATGGATCCATTAATATTCTATAATTTGAATGTTTTTTAAACGTTTGTTCTTGTTCATTTATCTATAAAGATTTATATACATTATTTATCTAATCAAGATATGGTTTCAGAACAGGTGATTGTGATCGGTGTTTTTTCAATAGTTATTCCAATTATATTAATTGCACTAGGTCTTTTTCTATATTCAAAAACAAAAGGAAATATTAAAATCTTGCTTGAAAGAACTCAATTTTCACCAGGTGAAACAATAAAAGGCAAGATCCATTTACAAGCAAAAAAGCCAATAGAAGTAAAATCTCTAAACGTTACTCTTCGGGGTGTAATGAAATCATCACCTTCTTCTATTACTATTGGTGGAAGTAATAAGCAAAAGAATAAAGAAAAAGAAATATTTTCTTTTAATCAACAAATCTTCGGTGTAAAAAATTTCACCATAGGAGAATCTGATCATTCTTTCACGATAAAGATACCTGCAAATGTTTTAAAGAATGCAGAGGGTTTTGCAGGAGCCTTAGTAAACACTATAAAATTAATAAGTGGAGACACAAGAAGCGTCTACTGGTATGTTGATGCAAGATTGGATATTCCTGGTTTCGATTTATCAGATAGAGTTCAGATAAATATTGTTTAATTTTACAAAATTCCTTCTTCTAATAATTCTTCCCAAGTTTTTTCACCTAAAGCAACAAGTGCTTCCTTGTAAGTTAAAATTGGTTTTTCATATTTAGAATAATCATCTACAGCAATTCTTGGACAAGCTAATTCAACAAATGCTTCAATATTATAAAAGTTCATAATCTTCTCAGGAGTCATTTCACTCATACTAATCAATAAAACTTTCTTTCCATTTTCTTTAAACTTATCAATAATATTTTTATAATTTCCAAATTTCTGTCCTAATTTAGATTCTGCAATTATTCCTACATTATGTGCTCGTTTAAATCTATCAATTGCCATCGCTCTTTCTCTAATTATTTTATCTTTGAATTTAGACATATCAGAAACTTCATTATTGTAAACATCTAAAAGATAAACAGGTTTATCGACGGCTAAAGCTGCACCAACAGAATGGAATCTATTTCCAATAATTACAAATGCTTCAACTTTATTTTCAATAGCTTTAAGTCCCGAGTACTCGCAACCAATAACTTGGCCTTCATAAAATGCGAATCCTGCTTTTTTACTCAAGACAACTTCTTTTTTATTTGTTTTATAAAATTCTAAAATCTTCTTCAAATCATGTCTATGTTGCACTGCAAAACTTAATCCTATTTTTTTGTAATCTTTCAAACTATCCAATGATTTTTTCAGAATAGGTTCCAAATCTAATTTATCTTTTATTTCAATATATAAAACCGGGAACTTTGTTTTCAAAAATTCAGAATGTCCAAAGTGTACAATCAAATCAACTTTGAATTGTTTAGCCTCATCAACTGCAACACAACATCCGCCCCAAGCCGTTTCACCAGAAAAAACGACTTCAATTCCAAGTTTCTCAATTTTTTCTTTTATTGCAAGTGCCTCGGTCTTTATACCCTCGGGTAATTGAACTAAAACCTTTTTCGGCTTTCGTTTCTTTAATTCTGCAATCATAAAATCTTCTTCAAAGTCCAATACCATAAATAACCGACTCTTAATCCATATAAAAACTTTTTGAAAGTATATTCTCTAAAATATATATTGCCTGGGTATTTATCCTTTTAAACGGCTTAATTTATATAAATCAATGGTTGTAAAAAAGAACAAATCTGGTTTAAGAGTTTTTGACAGATGGACTACCTTTCCTGCTTCTCAATTAACTAGGCCTATGCCTACGACTGATGGGGCTTCGCCCTTTCTTCGTGAAAAAATGCGAACTTTTGCAGAAGATTATTGTAAATTTTCTTCTCAAGTTAGAACTGCCTCAGATGTAACTGATTATTGTAAAGATTCACTTGAAAGAGCTAGATTTGATTTTAAGAATGGAATTTATATGACTGAAAGTGATGGTAATGCATTTGCAGCCGTCAAATATGGAACTCTACCTGTAGAAGAAGGAATAAGAGTTGTTTTTTCTCATAACGATTCTCCGGGTTTGGGGTTAAAAACAAAACCAGCTGTTGTCCCTTGGGATCCGGATCAACAATTATTACATTTAGGTATAATTGCAGATTTAAAGGAAGTGGGTAGCGTGCATGCTGGTCAATGGGCGGGGCGTGACTATACTGTAAAAGGATTCTTTTATCAAGATGGCGTAAAAAAGAAATTAGAATTTCCAGGATATCTTGCAGATGTTAATGTTCATACAGATACCAGAGATGCTGCAGGTCATACTATAAATGAAGCATACCCTAAAGACGGACTAGACCTTATTGTTGGTTATAATAACCTTTCAAACTTTTTAAAATCAATTGGGATAAAAAGTGAAACTGATTTTCAAACTGCGCAATTACAACTTTATCCTGAAAATCCTACAAGAATATTTGGACAAGGTTTCATAACAGGCCATGCTCATGATGCAAGAATTGGAACATATAGTACTTTGAAGGCATTTGAAAAAACAAAGTCTCCTTACACGACAGTTTTAATTGGATTTGATAGAGAAGAAACAGGTAGCTTCGGCCCTGGAGGAGCAAACTCTCCTTTCTTAGACGACATAGTAGATAATATTCTTTTAAAGTCAAAGGTAGTTTCAAGTAGAAAAGAGTTAACTGAATCTCTAAAAAGAGAAATTTATAGAAGTTCTTTTGCGATAAACGGAGATGTTGATGTATCTGCCAGTCCGAAGGATTCTGAAGAGGGTCGTATTGATCCCATGTCGATTGCAAAAATGGCCTTTGGTCCGTTCTTATTAACTGAAGATGGAAATTATACTGCAGATCAATCAAGAAGAGAGCATGTTGCTCGTTTAATGAAAATTTTAGGCGAATCAAATATTATTTTTTATCCTGTTGGAAGTGCAATGACCCAAGAAAATTCACAATTAGAAACCTGCAGTTTTGATATCAACAAAAAAGGTTTACCTACTTTTGCATTTGGCGTTCCAGTAGTTGGGACTCATAGTGTAATTGAATTAGCTCATGAAGGAGATTTATATTATTCTTTCTTAGGCCATAAAGCATTCTTAAAAGCAGATTGGAAACCTTAAGTTTATATTAAACTTAAAATACCGTAAAGCCCATAATATCCAATAAGGCCTGTTGCAATAAATCCTAATGTTCTAGGTATAACTCCCCATAAAATAAATTGTAATTTATTCATTCTCAATGCGCCAAATATTAGGGGGAAATAAGGGATTGGTAAAGGAAGAACTCCAGCAGAAAGTACAAACCATTTACCGTGTTTGTTCCAAAATCTTACTGTTCTATCAACTGTTTTTTGTTTAAAGAAAGGAGCTATTGCGTGAAATCCATAGTGGTACCCAATAAGAAAAGCAGTCATTGAACCTATAATTGAGGCAACCATTGTAACTAGAACTGCTGAATAAATGTTAACTCCAAACCCCATTCCCCAAAGAAGGATAAAATCTGGGCTAAGTAACTGTGGTAAAAATTCTATTATTAAAACAAAAATAAATATTGCTATTAGACCATAATTAATAATATTATTTGTCATATATTCGCTTGTTTCTTCATAATTCCAAACAAGGTAAATACTAACTGTAACAATAATCATCAAAAGAATAACACTTGCAATTCTAATTTCTTTACGAATTTTTTTCCTTCTAAGATCTAGTTCCTCTCCCATACCTAATTTATTTCTACTAACTTAAAAAATCTATGCTTTCTTAAGTAAACTTATAAACCAGTATAAATAAGCTAAATAATGGCAGATATAAAGACACTATTAAATTTTGGAATTATAATAGTTGATAAACCAACGGGCCCGACTTCTTTTTCCATTTCAGATTATGTAAGAAAAAAATTAAACTTATCAAAAACTTCTCATTTTGGGACTCTTGATCCACAGGTTACAGGTGTTCTACCTATAGCTTTAGGAAGGGCCTGCAAACTAACAGGAACTTTTTTAGGACACGATAAAATATACATGGGCATAATGCATACTCATAAAGAACAGGATGTAAAAGAACTTCAAAAAATAATCAATGAAAGTTTTATTGGAACTATTAAGCAAACCCCTCCAAAAAAATCAAGAGTAAAAAGACAGGAAAGAGAAAGAGATATTATTAGATTCGAACTTTTAGAAGTTGGAGAAAATAAGAAAGATTTTCTATTTATTTCGGAAGTACAGGGCGGAACATACATAAGAAAACTTTGTTCTGATTTAGGAGAGAAAATCGGTGGGGCACATATGCTTGAATTAAGAAGAACTCAAGCAGGGATTTTCGATGAAAGTCAAGCTGTAAAACTATATGACTTTGAAAAAGCAGTTGATGAATATAAAAATGGAAATCCAAAACTTCTAGAAAAGATGATTATTCCAGCAGAAGAAGCTATAAAAAAAGTAATAAAATGTTACGAGGCAAAACCAGAGTCAATTCGTCAACTTAAAACAGGAAAGCCCATTTTTAGAGGGGAATTAGAGGGTCTAGCACCTGATGAAGCAGAATTTGCTGTTTTCCACAAAGATTCTTTTATTGGTCTATACAAATTAACAAACGAATCTATTGAAATAATCGCAAGACCGACTTTCGTTTTTAACTAAATCTTTAAAAACTCTATTATTGCAGGATTTATATGGTAAACAAAGTAATTTCACTAACCGAACGTTTGAATCTAGAGGAATCTGAAGCTCTAATGTCTATGTTAGATGAAAAAAGAAAAGACACTATGCAGATAAAACTTCTTCTACCTTACAATGGACCGAGAAAAATTATTAGATATGCAGTAGGAGAAAAGTCTGTTCTTTCATTTGATTATGGGGAACGTAATGAAGATATCTTGTCTGGAATACCTGTAACATTAGTTTCTCCAAATAAAAGAGCATATTCTCTGGCAAAAAGCCTTCTTGAAAAGCCCCTAGAACTTCTACCATTAACAGAAGAAGCCTATGACCGGTAATTCTAATCTATACTTTCTAAAATAGTAATAGTTATAAAGAAAATAAGCTCCTCGAATTTATGGATGAAGACTTCGGAAATGAGGAAATAGAGGAAGATGATGAACTGCCTGCAAGTAAGCCAGATACGCTAAATCAAGAAGATTTGATTATGGAGGCTAAGAGTTTTTTTAGCACTCAAAAAAAGCAATTAGGTGAATCTGCAAAACAAGCAGATAAAGTAGTAAAACTAGATTTTAACGAACTTTCAGAACAGTCTCCTGAACTTGCGGAAAGATTAATTACAAAACCAGATGAGACTTTAGAAATTTTAGAACTTGCTTTACATGAATCTGGTTTAGTTTTAGAACCGCGAGTACGTCTTATTAATTTATCAAATTCTCAAGTAATGAAAATAAGAAATATAAGATCGAAAAATCTTAATACTATGATTTCTATTGAAGGGATTGTTCGTCAAGCTTCTGAAGTTCGTCCGCGAGTTGTAAACGCAAAATTTGAGTGTCCTGCTTGTGGAACTATTTTAAGTGTTTTGCAAATTGATGAAAAATTTAGAGAACCTTCAAGATGTTCTTGTGGAAGACGGGGTGGATTTAAAGAATTGGATAAAGAAATGGTTGACGCTCAAAGATTAGTTATTGAAGAATCTCCAGATGCATTAACTGGTGGAGAGCAGGCAAAAAGAATGACTGTATTTTTGAAAGAAGATTTAGTAGAGCCGAAAATGGAAGAAAAAACAACCCCTGGTGCAAGAGTAAATATTATTGGTGTTTTGAAAGAAGTTCCTTTACCTGCAAAAACTGGTGGAATTTTAACTCGTTTTGATTTAGCAGTTGAAGCAAATAGCATTACTCCTATGGAAGAGAGTTTTGACGATATTCAAGTCTCTGAAGAAGATGAGCAGGAAATTAGAGAGCTTGCAGCAGATCCTAAAATTATGGAGAAACTTGCAGCAAGTATAGCGCCTTCTGTTTGGGGTTATCCAGAAATTAAGACCTCTTTAGCTTTACAATTATTTGGAGGAGTTCAGAAATCACGTTCAGATGGAACAAAGACAAGAGGCGACTTACACGTTTTGTTAGTCGGTGATCCTGGTGTAGCAAAATCCGTTATGTTAAAATTCATTTCAGGAATTGCTCCCAAGGGACGTTATGTATCTGGTAAATCTACTTCCGGTGCAGGTCTTACTGCGACTGTAGTTAAAGATGAATTCTTAAGAGGTTGGGCATTGGAAGCCGGTGCGATGGTTTTATCCAATAAGGGTTTAGTTTGTATTGACGAGTTAGAAAAAATGGATGAGAATGATAGATCAACTATGCACGAAGCTATGGAACAGCAATCCGTTACAATTTCTAAAGCAAATGTTCAGGCAAGCTTAAGAGCACAGACAGCCGTTCTTGCAGCAGCGAATCCGAAATTTGGTAGATTTGATCCTCATGAAATGATTGCAAAGCAAGTTAATTTAGCTCCCTCATTATTAAACAGATTTGACGTATTATTTATTTTAAGAGATCTCCCAGATAAAACTCGTGATGAAAGTATTGCAGCGCACGTTTTAAGAGAGCACAAGCAAGAAACACATAATGCGGATATAATTAGTAAAGAGCTTTTAAGAAAATACATTGCATTCGCAAAACAACATTGTAGCCCTACTTTATCAGATGAAGCAATAAAGAGAATAAAAACTTTCTACGTTAATTTAAGAAATCAACCAACTATTGCGAATGAAGGAATAAAACCTATTCCAATATCTGCTAGACAGTTAGAGGCTTTAGTAAGATTAGCAGAAGCAACTGCAAAAGCTCGTTTAGGTAAACAAGTTACAGAAGAAGATGCAATAAAAGCAATAGCTTTAATGAAATTCTACATGATGCAAGTAGGTTATGACGAAGAAACTAAGAGTTTCGATATTGATAAGATTTCAGGTAATCCTGCATCAAAGAGAAATAAGATTTATATTTTAAAAGAGATTTTAGAAGAGCTTGAAGCTAGACTTGGAAAATTAATTCCTATGGAAGAAGTTGAGAAGTTGGCAGACGGCAAATTAAAAACTGACGAATTAGAAGAGGCGTTAGATAAGTTAGTTCGTGCAGGAGATTTATTCAGACCTAGAAAGGGTTATGTTCAAAGAATGTAATATGGTAAAAAATTATTTTGCAACAATAAACAATCTTGCACATAAAGCAAGAAAAGATAATTCTAATAAAGACGGTTTGTATTTAATTGGAATAGAATTTAAAGATCTTGTTTATGGTTTCTCAGAAAGAGCAAGTTTATTAGAGGCTTTTGCAGAGTTAGAGAGCAAGGGTTATTCTGGCAGAAATTTACGGGCTACTTTTCTGGATAGTTTAGAAATTAACTAATCTAACATCTAAATATTTTTAAACACAAAAATTAACTAATATTTATGTCTTATCATCCAAGTAAATTAGAAGTTCCTCTAAAAGAAGTTTTAATTTCAGAAAAAAGAAACAGTAGTGGTTTGGTTGAAAAAATAGTTTTAGTTTCTCCAATTGAGGCTGCAAAAGCTATTGCAAATATGGATTATAATTCACAGAGGGAATTCTTTGATAAATATACTCTAGAAATAAAAGCGCAAGAAGAAGCAGATAGAAATAAAGGAAGAGCGCAACTTCCAACAATGCTAAAATCTGTTGCACACTATTCTTCTAAAGTTTCTCACTCTCTTTCTCACGCTTGGGGATTGTGTGAAAGATATATGTCCAAAACAAAAGGCGGATATAGAGGTACTTAATCCTATAAAAATGAATGAACAATTTTATAATCGTGGAAGATCTGATTCGTTAAGAAAGCTTCCTGCAAATCCGTGCAGTTCAACACCAGACCAATACAATCATTACATGAACGGATACAATTCTATTCAACAAAAAAATCCGGGATATGATCAAGCGTTTGAAGGAATTTGTGGAATTATAACTAGATCGCAAAATTTAGGAAAAATAAAAGATATTACTTTGCGATTAGCAGAACTATTAGTAGCTTCAATAAATGAACCTGCAGATATAAAAACAAATTTAGATGAGGAATTTGCTAAACAACTTTGTGAATTAAGAATATATGATTCAAAGTTAGAAGATGGAATCATGCAGTTATATAATTCCGTTCAAAAATCAAAATGTTTTGGCAGAGAAGATTTATCTAAAGTGAAGTATTTAAGTCACAAACCTCAAGAAGTACAGAAGAAAAACACCAAAAAGAAACCTAAAAAAAGTTGATTTTTTTATCATATAAATCCTTAAAAACCCTATATTATTTCAGAGCTTATGGAAGGTGTAATGGATAACGAGCAAAGAAAGAGGAATATAGCTTACAAGCTAAGGATTGGTGACGTAATGAAATCTAAACCAGTTTCAAACGAAGGTAAACTTCTATTCTTGGAACTTGGCGACAAAAAAATAATAAGAGTTAACTTAATTGCAAATGCAGTTGACAAATTCATAAATGATGGTGATAAAAAATACGCTTCTATAACAGTTGATGATGCTTCAGGACAAATAAAACTAAAGGCTTTCGGTGATGATATTGCTCCATTAAAAGATATTTCTCAAGGAGACACACTTCAAATTATTGGTTTAATGAGAGAATACAATAGCGAAATTTACATTACTCCAGAAGTTGTAAAAAAGGTAGATCCTAAATGGTTACTTGTAAGAAAATTAGAAATTCAAAAATCTCACAAAGATGCTCCTCTTCCAACAAACGCTTCTTTAAGAGAAATAATTTTAGAAAAGATAAAGAAGTCTGATTCAACAGGCGGCTTAGACAAGGAACAGTTAATCTTAGACACAGAAGCATCTCCAGAGGTCATTAATGCTGAAATCAAGCACCTTTTAGAAGAAGGAATGATATATGAACCAAGACCTGGAATTTTGAGGTATTTAGGATAAAATGGCAAAAAAACAAATAGCTATTGAGTACGATATTCCAACTATAGGTTGGGTAGGTATAATTCATGCTCCCGGTTGTGAAAATGGCCCATATTATGCTAGAGTTGACGGTTATGGTATTGTTGCATCAGAAAGTGGAAGCGAAGATGAAGCAAGAGTAAGAACTGGAAAAAGTATTGAGTTATTTCTTGGCTCAAGAAAAACAGAATTAGAGGCCCAATCAAAAGATGAAAATTATGGAAAGATAACTTTAATCAAGCTTATTTTATCCGGAATACAGTCAAGTCAAACTTCGCTTGGAGCTTTGAGTCAATACGAAACTAAAAATTAATTTTTTTTATCACTCAAATCAACCATTAATCCTTCAATCTTTGAAGAAGCGTATTCTTTTTGAAAATCTTCGAAAGTTCTAAAATATTTTTCCTGTACAACTCCATCCCCGTCTCTGTGAAAATGCAAAACTCCTTGATGGCCATAGACTTTAAAACGACTATCCGATACCGAATTCCAAACATTCACTAAACTTTGTAGTCCTTCATTACTCATTTTCTTTAGAATCTAAATCTTCTTTTTCTTTCTTTAACTTCTTTAAATTTGCAAGATCTTGTAATGTAATATTATTTAAGTTTTCTTTTCTAGAAAAGTCAAACTTATCTGATTCAATTTCATTTGCAAGTTGATCATATCTTTTTTTCTTTTCTTCATTCTTTTGCATAACGATTTCATCAACATCAATTTTATCATGTTGTGTTTCAACATCGCCATTATAATAATCTACTCCATCTTCCTTTGCTTTTTTAACAAGGAAAAAATGTTTCTTCATTTTCTGTCTTACTGAATCTAAAATACCTTGTTCAACAGTTTTCTTTTCTTCTATCTTCTTAGTTTCCATAGGTAACATAACAATTTCTCTTCTTGCAATCTTCAATATTTTAACTTCAAGAACTCTTTCAACTGCAGCTGCAACAGCTTGGAATCCAGGGAATAACTGTCCTGCTTCTAAAGACTCATATTGTTTTTGATCAACGCCAGCAAGTTGTGCGATTTTAGTAGTAGTTATTTTAGCATGTCTTCTTGCTTGTTTTAGAATCCAGTCGTAATTTTCTATTAAATCACCATGCTCTTGTTTCATTCCTGGAAATTTCAATTTAGCCAAATTTTTATGTGCAATCATTTGGTCTTTAACCATAAATTTCTTTTGAGGATTAGACATATGTTCCATAACTTCTCGAACACTTCTTCTTTTTTCAGCCTGTTCTAGTTGCTCTCTTGTTGGTTTTTTAATCAAAGTAATGCCTTCTCTTTCAGAACATTTATAGCAAACTTTTCTGACTCCTCTTTCGCTTATACCGTCAAATAATAAAACTTCCTCTTCTGGTTTTCCACATGCGAAACATTTAGCCATAAGAAACGAATTAATCGTGTCTTTTTAAGCATTTATATAATAAAATATATTTCTTAAAAAGGCTAAAATACTATTTAAAAATTGATCTCAAAGTAGTCTCTAATCTCTTCAGTTTGGTTATACAGGAATTCTTTGTCTTCATTAACAATCATCAGGGCGCTCTCATTTGTATTTTTATAGTCCTGTAGTAATGCGTTCAAAGAACTTATATTAAGATTTTTAGCGATTGGAATCAAGATTACTTTGTTTTGCGAATTCTCTTTTATTTCACTAGCTATTCTAGCCATTACTTTTTGTTTTGCTACATTCTCTACTTCTTCAGCTTGATAGTCATAAAGATAAACTACTGTATAAAAGATATCATTACCGCATCTCTTTTTAATATTAATACTATTAATCCAGAATAAAGTTCTAAGGACATCAAATTTTCTATGCTCTCTTATAAGTTGGTATTTTGTTAGAATTGCGGAATTCTCATATTCTTCAAAGATAGATGCTTGTTGATATATACGGTCACCTATGTAAAAATTTCTTTCTATTAATTCAGAACAAGCATATTTTCCAAGATTAGATATGTCTAGTTGGTCTGCCAAACCGCTTATTTCATCCTCTGTGCTAATATAATAATTAGCTAGTTCTAAATTTCTACTTTTTTCGATACTTAAACCTATGAGAAATCCCCCAATAAAGAGTAAAATAGTTAACACAAGTGCTTCTAAAAAATAATATCTATATCTCATCTCCATCTGAATTCTCCCCTAGACCATTTGTATATGGACCATATTATCATAAAAGGATATACAATCAAGTATAAAGTCATATAAAATATCACTTCAAATAAATTCTCATTTTTCAAAAACTTGTCTTTCATTCCAATTAAAACAAGGAAAGTAAATAATAAGAATAGTAAAAATAAAACTATTCCAAAATAATTTAGTAGGGTGGGAGTTATATTAAAATCGGCTATTGAAATAACATTAACATTTGCATTCATTTTGTATAATAATATTTCCGCTTGATTAAACAGTCTACCTAGCAATAAATAAAAGAAAATGCCTACGCCAATTAAACCAATAGATAAGCCGAAAGCAAAGAATGGGATAACAAAATAACCAAACATATTTCTTTGAAAAACATATCTAAAATATTTCTTCAAAACTTGGAAGCCCCCGATTGTCCACCTAACTCTTTGTATCCACCAGACTCTAATTTTTTCAGGAACAACTGTTTTTACTTTAGCTGCTAAGGACATTTTAACTTTCCATCCATTCTTTAGAATGTGCCAGGTTGATTCAATATCTTCAGTCATATTTGTTTTATCGAATCCTCCTATTTCATCAAGAGCTACTTTTCTATAAACAGATAAAGACCCGGGAGCAACATAAATCGAATCAATATATCCTAATAATTTTCTTGTAAATGCAATAACTTTGTATTCTATTGATTGAAGTCTTCCTAAGAAAGTTTCTCTGTTTAAGGGAGTACAGGCTGCAGTAACTGCGCCGACTTTTGTGTCTGAAAAATAACCCATCATATGTGAAAAAGCACTTTTTTCTGGATAACTATCTGCATCAATAATCGCTACAAAATCTCCTTTAACAAATTTTAAAGCATAATTTAAACTATCTGCCTTTCCAGAATTTTTCTTATCAATAACAATCAGTTTAGAATACTTTTTCTGTAGGCTTTTAGCAATTTTTAAAGTGTTATCTTTACTTCCATCATTAATTACAATAACTTCTTTTATTCCTTTATAGTCTGAAGCAAAAACATGTTCGATAGTTCCTGCGATTGTTTCTTCTTCATTGTATGCTGGAATTAAAATACTTAATGAGTAATTATTCTCTAAAGAAGGCACATGCATTAGTTTATGTCTATTATGGAAATATAAAATTAAGCTAAGTAGTAGGAAGTATAAAGATACAAACATATAGAAAAAGTAAATTCCTTCAATTACTTCCATTATCTTCTCCCACACTCTCCGCTTCTTCTATCTCTTCTTTTTCACTTTCCCCTTCTCCCTTCAAAATATTTCTTTTTTGTACATTAAAATACTCATAAAATTCTTCAGTAAGCATTAAATCGTTTGTATGTCCTGCTTTTTTAGATTGTAATAATCCCAACTCAATAAATTTTGCAATATGGTCGTATGCTTTATTACCTCTAATCTTAATAACGACAGATTGTTTGATAGGTTGTTTATATGCAATAACTGCCAATGTTTCTTGTTCTGCTTTTGTAAATTCAGTATTTCCAGTAGCTAACTTATTTACCATATAAGTATATTTTTCAGAAACATCCATCTTCCAAGAATTATTTCTATTTACTAGAACAATAGCTCCTTTAGAATATCTTCTTTCAAGTTTTGTAAGTACTTCCTTTAACATAATAGGATTAATGTCTGTAAGCATGATTAGGTCTTGAATATTCAAGAATCTTCCAGCAATAAACAATGCAGCTTCAACCTTTTCTTCATTTTCTTTTTCTCTTTCTTCATACAAGTTATCCATTTCATCTGCAGTTTCATGTGTAATAACCTTTTCAGAAACCTTCTGTTGTTCAGTTGTAGCCGGAACCTCTTCCATTTTGATCTCTTCTTCCATAAATTACTAATGAATAGAGGGTTTTAAAGGGTTTTTATTGTAGAATTAATTCACAGCGTATCTTAAAATTCCGCCAACGCCACCAATATTCAAAAATTGAACGCCTTCCTGTGTTTCTGCGGTAACGATATGAACTTCAACAGATGTTGTTTTTGCAAGTTCTTCAAGTTGCTTGATTTTTTCTCTTGGTAATTCCTTGGAAATAACTAATTTTCCAACTGCTCCCATACTTAATCTTTCTTCAACTTCAGCCATACCATACGCAATCTTTTCTGGTTGTTTTGCAAGCATCATAAAAAATTCATCCAAAATCTCTCTCTGTTTTGTAACTTCTTGCTCTGCTAAAATATCTTTTGAAGATTCAACTAGCGCTCGTAATCCGGGATAATCGCTATCACCTATATCTCTAACTCCTATAATTTTATCTTTTAGCTGAGTTGCCAGATTTCCCATTTCAATATATTCTTCTTTTGTTGGAATTGGTCCGCCTATTAAAATTCCCTTTAATTTTTTATTTTCAAAAAAACATTCTTTCATAACTTCTGAAACTCTTCTATAGAATTCTTTAGCTGCACCTTCAGTAGCTCTTTCAAATCTTTGTGCAGACTGTCCGCCAGATCTTTGTTTTGAAGGAACCCCAGAAGTCATGCTATGTAGCATCTTAATAGATTTTCCTTCTAAAATACCAATAGCTGCTTCTTTTCTATCAATAACTAATAAACCATAAACTTCATCTGTCTCAAGCATCTCTCTTAAGGGTTCTACCACAAAAGTTTGGTCACATCTATAGACTCTAACTTTCAATGGTTTTGGAGGTTCAATATTCCAAATTCTAACGTCTTCTTGTCCTTCAACTTCTGAAACATTTCCCGCGTACATTGCAAGACCATTCTCAGGTAATTTTTGTCCAATTAATTTTAACTGTCTGGAAATTCTTTCTAAAGCATCCAATACTGCCTTTCTTACATTCTTGGATTTAATATTTTCAGCAGTTCCCTTTTCAGTATCTATTTGTTTAACTACGTTGTTTATGTTAAACTCTGCCGGAATTAAAACACTAATAAGTTCAGTGTGTCTTCCACGGTAGCTTTCAAGTTCTTTTACGGTTTCTTCAAACTCGTACTTTTCTGCATCATTCATAATTAGGTCAGTTATTGAGGATTTATAAAGGTTAAGACATATTTATTTAGCATGGTAGAAAAACCTTGGTGCGTTTATATTCTAGAATGTCTTGACGGTTCTTATTATACTGGTGTCACAAACGATGTTGAAAAAAGGATGAAAGCTCATAAGTCTAAAAAAGGTAGTAAGTACGTAATGCGACACGGATTTAGTCATCTAATTGCAACAAAACCCTGCAAAGATAAATCAGATGCCTGTAAAGCAGAATACTGGATTAAACAATTACCTAGGAATGAGAAGTTAAACGCGTTCAAAGAATAGGTTTAAAAGACTAGATTTTTAAGAATTTTTATGGAAAGACCAAAAGAAACTGAAAAGCATGATGTTCCGGAAATAAGTATATTGGAACAAACACTTTACGAACCTCAAACCATGGGTTCATGTTCTAGTTCATCTAGAAGTTCGGGCATGATGACATATACTATGTGTAGAGAAAAGAATTATTCTTTCGTTGCTTATCCTGGTCCAGACGTAGTTATGGCAGGTTCACGTGCAGAGCACCTTCCATTACACTTTCACGTAAAAGGTAAGCAAGGTAGAGAGTTAAGAATTTTAACAGAAGACTTCAGTGAGTACGATGGATATCCAATTCCTAGAGAATTAAGAGTCTATTTTAGAGAAGAAACTGTAGCCCAATTTTTAAGAGATAACACAAAAAGCGTATTTGAAACTGGAAAACCTAAAGAGCAAGAGTCTAAATAAATTCTACCTTAAAATTTCCTTCTTTGATTTCTTTAGCACAGGTTACTGCTTTCAAATCTTCTAAAATATCTTCAATCTTTTTCATTTTCTCTTTTTCAAGAGTCAAAATAATTTCTGCTTTCATAGACTTCTGAGCTTTAGATTTTTCATGTCTTATCGCAGTCAATATTTCATACAAGATATCTAGCTCATCAGATATTTTTTCTTTAGAAAATTCTGGCCATTCTGAAATATGGATTGATTCACTCTTCTCAGCTTTCTTAAAATATTCTTGATATATTTCCTCGCTAATAAATGGCATAATTGGAGCAATCAATTTCAAAATAGTTAAAAGAGAAGTATGTAAAGCGTATTGTGCAGATTTTTTCTTATCTCCTTCAGCATTATAAATTCTATTCTTAACAATCTCTAAATAATTATCACAGAAACTTTGCCAGAAGAATTTCTCAACATCCATCTTTACTCTGCTATATTCATAATTTTCAAAACTTTCTGTACAAGACTTAACAAGCGAGTTCAATTTATCTAAAAATAATTCGTCAACCTTTTCAAACTTCTTAGGTTTTTTACCATCGAAATCTTGTAAGCCCATGAAAACGAACTTTGTAGCATTCCATAGTTTTGTAATAAATTTCTTTCCATTCAATAAATCTTTTTCCTGATAATCTAGGTCTTCTCCAAGTTTAGAACCTGCAGCCCAGAATCTTAAAGCATCTGCACCATAATTATCTAAAATAAATCTTGGCTCAATAACATTTCCTTTGGATTTTGACATTTTTTCGCCACCTAAAGAAACGACTCCGGAAATCATTATATTTTCCCAAGGGATTGTTTTTTCATGGAAATAAGATTTTACAATTGTATAAAATGCCCAAGTTCTAATTATATCATGTGCATTTGGTCTTAAGGAGAACGGAATCGCTTTCTTTCCTAATAAAGATTCTACAAGCTGCGGAGTTAATGAGGATGTTGCCCAAGTATCTAAAACTTTTTTCTCAGGAACTGCAACAACATTACATTTTTTACATTTCTTTTCAATCATAGTTGGGTCAATAGGCAGTTCTTTTTCTTCTGCTAAAATTACTTCCTTACATTTAGGACATTCCCAAACAGGAATCGGGATACCAAAATGTCTGTCTCTTGAAATATTCCAATCCCACTCTAGTCCATTAACCCAAGAATCATATCTTTTATGCATAAATTCTGGATACCACTTTATTTTATTTCCGAGTTTAATCCAATCTTCTTTATTTTCTAAAATTTTAATAAACCATTGTTCTGTTGCTAAAAATTCAACTTCTGTTCCGCACTTATCATGAACATTAACATTATGTGTAATTGACTTTTGTTCAGTTATTAATCCTGCTTCTTTCAAATCAGCCAATATTTTTTTTCTTGCTTCTCTTATTTTCATTCCAGCATAATTTCCAAAATTTAAAGTTCCGTTCAGATTTAGAACTATTTTTGCCTTTAGGTTATGTCTTCTAATTGCATCAGCGTCGTATTTATCTCCATAAGAACAAATCATCAAAACACCGGTTCCTTTGTCTATTTGAGCAGATTCATCTGCAATTATTGGAACTTCAACATTAAACAAGGGAGTTTTTGCTTTCTTTCCGATTAATTTTTTATATCTTTCATCAGTAGGATTTACAAAAACCGCAACACACGCTGGAATTAATTCAGGTCTTGTTGTACCAATTAACAAATCTTTTCCTTCACATGAAAATTTAATAGTTGTAAATAAACTTGGCAATTCTTTATCTTCTAATTCTGCCTGAGCAATAGCAGTTTGACATTCTGGACACCACATAGAAGGAAATTCTTTCTTATAAGCTATTTTTCTTTTATACAAATCAATAAAACTTTGCTGAGATATTTTTCTAGAGTTATCATCAATTGTAGAATATCTTAATTCAAAATCACAGGAAGATCCTATATCTTTCCAATCTTGCATAAATTGAGGGGTAATTTCCTTGATAGTTTCAAGACAGAGTTTAATAAAAGCTTCACGACTCATTTCTTTGCTTTTTACGCCCTTTAATTTTTCAACAAGTCTTTCAGTTGGCAATCCGTTATCATCTGTTCCAAAAGGATAAACAACATTTCCGTTAAACATTCTTCTAAATCTTACAATAAAGTCTTGCTGAGAATACGAGAACGCATGTCCTAAATGCATCTTACCCGAAACTGTTGGCGGAGGAGTATCAACATAATAGGCTTTCTTTCCAGGTTTAGCTGCATAAATTTTCCTAGCTTCCCAGAATTTCTTTAGTTTTTCTTCTGATTCTTTAAAATTGTACTGTTTATTTTCTTGTGCATCTGCCATACACATTACATAAATTTACTATATAAAAAGATAACTATCTTAGGCGCCTCTTTTTTCTAACCAACGGCTTGCCTGATTATAGACATCCAAAGCATATGCAGCCGAATTAAAATCGCCGTCTATACATGCTTGTTCAATAGTTTGGTAAAATGGAACCATACGTTCTTGGACCCATTCGGTCTCATTAAGACCTATCCTGGCCCTTATTCTTACAGCAGCAGTTCTCAAACAATGAGAATACCATAATTCCTTGTTTTCAGACACTATTTGTGCATTAACCATTAAAAGGCAAACTATAGCTTATATATAAACTTTTCCCTTTAGCTATTCAAAATCTGCATAGAAAATTGGTTATATTTATGGCCTTCATAAATTTCAGTACCTACTATTCTAAAACCACATGAGCTATAAAATTTTTCCAGACCATATTTCTGAAAAGAGTCCACGCACAAAAATCTTATATCTTTTTCTATTGCATAATTCTTAGCAAAATTAACCATTGCTTTGCCGATGCCTTTGCCATGAAGTAATCTTTCAACTGCAATTGCTTCGATGCACAATCGGTCTTTCAAGGTCTTTAGGCACATTGCAGAAACAAGTTTGTCTCCTTCCATTCCTTTGAAATAACTTTTTTTATAAGTTTCCTCTAAAACCCACTCAGGAGTATCCCACTTAAAGTTAGGTATATCAATATGAAACAAACGATTTAACTCGACAATCCTATCTGCATCATTCGGTATTGCTCGTAGTATCTCCATATTTTTTGAGACTTTAGCAGATTTATATAATTAATTATCTTTAAATATCTAAAGAGGCTAAACTAAACATGACAAAAGAGCAAAAAAAAGGCCTAAAGATTTTAGCCGCAGCAGATTTTCAAGGTAGCTCGGCCGTAGCAGAGTCATTAGCAGCTAAAGCTGAAAAAGAAAAAGTCGACTTAGTAATTTTAGCAGGTGATATTCATGGTCATCAACCAACAAGAAATCTAATTGCACCATTCATAAAAAGACATCAGAAAGTAATCTTCGTTCCAGGAAATTGGGACACTACTGTAGACTCTAATATGATTAAAGACATCTACAAGATAAATAATATAGATGGAAGTTATACGCATTACAATGGCGTAGACATTATTGGTATAGGTAGTCCTGATTTTGCCCTAGACATTGACACTGAAAAGAACTTAGACAAATTGATTAACAATTTTGAAAAAGTAAGCACTAAAGATTCTAAGAAAATATTAGTTTCTCATATTCACGCAAGAAACACTTTAGCAGAATTCTCCGGAATTCCAGGTAGTGAAATTGTAAGGCATGTTATTGATCATTTCCAGCCAGATATTTTTATTTCTTCCCATATACACGAAGCAGAGGGATTAGAACAGAAAATCGGAAAAACGAAAGTTTTCCAAGTTGGTAAAAAAGGTAAAATAATTCAAATTGATTAATTATTACTCACTAATTCTTTAACAAGTCTTATTGTATAAACCAAAATTAAAGGTCCGATTATAAATCCAAATATTCCGAATATGGTCGTCCCACCTAAAATTCCAATAATCATAATTAATGGGTGTATTTTTGCCCTACCAGACAGGACTTTTGAGACTAAAATTGTTTCTATAAATAATGCAATTATTACCCAAGTAGCAAGAATAATTCCGAACGCATACCAATTATTCATTAAAGCATAATAAATCAAAAGAGGGATGTTAACTATTGAAGGACCCAATCCCGGGATAAATACAAAAATCGCAACAAGGAAAGATAAAAGTAAATAGAATTTAACTCCTGCAATATAAAGTCCAATAGCTGAAATAATAAAGTCTAATATTGCAATTAAAAAATATCCAAAGACAATTCCATGTGTAGCTAGATTAATTTCATGTGTAACTCTCTCTTTATCTTTGAAAGGTATGAATTTTTTAACTTGCTTTACAATTGAATTCCAACCAACCAATATGTAAAAAAATGAAAAAAGGAAAACCAATGCAGAAAGCAATACCGAAGGTAAACTTGAAGCAATAGTTCCAACGAGTGAGAATACAATCATTCCAACCTGATTAACTCCCTTCTCCCAATCAAAATTAATTTTATTTATTATAGGCAAAGAGGTTAATTCATTAACTACATCCATTACATTTGTATTTCTAATAGTATCGCTGGCTTGATTAGCTAAAGTTGTAATTGCAAGAGTTGCGGGAACAATAATTATAGTTAAAATTAATATTAGACAAATAACTGCTGAAATATTTTCTCCAAATCTTTTTTTAAGAAAATCGAAAACAGGTTTGCATAAATAAGCAAGAACAAAAGAAGAAATTAAAACAATCATATAAGGTTTGATAATCTGATATGAGAGGAATATAAGAAGAATAATTATTCCCAGTAAAATATACTTACCAGAACTCTTTTCTTCTGTATTTACAGAAACCTTACCTCTTCTCTTTTTCATAAATGAGAAAGGTTAATGCTATTTATAAAACTTCTTCAAAACTTGATTTTATATTAATGCTTCAGAAAAACAAAATAGATCGTCCACAAGAAGTTAAGAATGCACATGTTGTTGTAAATTTGTTTAAAATTAATTTCCTTGTCTGTTATTAGCTCTTAAGCTCGGTCTAACTTTAGGAACTTTGAAAGGAGAATTTCTTAATCCTCTAGCCTTTGCAGCAGCAGATGTTAATCCTCTAAAGATTCTCTTCTTGTTTGCTGGTTTAGCTATAAAACTTAATTGTTTGTCAGTCTTGATTTCTGGAGCTTCCCTGTCTACCATAATAACTTCATAAAAATAATGCATTCCGTCTCTTCCAATCCAATAAGAATTCAAAGCTTCACAGTTAGGATATTTTCTAGCTGCTCTTTGCTCACAGATTTGTTGATAATTCATTTTCAAATTAAGATGTGTGTGCATTCTTCTACCCATTCTACCTTTCTTTGGTCTAGGTCTTCTATGTCCGCCTCTAAGAACTTTAACTCTAACTACAAAAACGCCTTTCTTTGCTTTGTATCCTAATGAATGTGCTCTGTCTAATCTTAATGGAGTATCTACTCTAACAACGGAACCGCCAGCTCTCCACTCAATCATTCTTTGTCTAAGTGCTTCAGCATCTGGTTTCTTCCATGCTTCTCTCAAATATTTTGCTAATCCCATATTTCTCTTATCAAAAGTGGGTTTAAAAAGATTACTATTGAGAAATTTAAAATTTTAATCAAAACTTCTTCTATTGTGAATGAACACATAATGCCACAAAATAATAACTATCTGTTTTTCCACGTTCCAAAACCTTTCCTTTTCCATCAACTATCCTAAATCCATAAGCCAAATCTGGATAGTCGGGTACGGTAGTAGCTGACCAAAAACCATGAATTTCAAGTTCATTAGTCCAAAAAGAATTATTTTTAGCAGAATCATACACGAGTTCTAATTCCTCTAAATTAGGTAATCTCCAATCCTCAAATTCTTCTAAATTCAAAGAATTGCAATATGCAATAGAATCATTCCAATTAGTCCTTTCTTGACCAGAGCTTCTTTGCCACATTAAATTGTTAGCTTTATCGATAACAATATCTCCATTTTGATTTAAGGAGTAGTCTGGATCTTTCAGTTTACCGTTGACTTCTGAACCATTATTATAAAAAATAAATAAAAACAAAATTATTCCAAAAAATAGCAAGAGAAGTAATAGCAAAATAATCCATCTTTTTTTCATAATAAGGATATATATTTATCTTATATAAATCTTTTCCAATTCTTTTGCATCTTCATCAAATCCTCTTAATCTTAGAAATTTTATAAACGGAACTTGATCATATTTAATCAGATCTTTTTCTTCAATTTCTTTTAGTCTAAAATCGCCTGCAATGTCATGTTTCTTTATTATTTCTAAAATCTTTCTTCCGATTGTATTGCTCAAAACAGCAGAATCAAAACAGTCTCCGTAAGTTTCTTTTAGATAGTTATCTATTTCTTCTTTTTGTATTTCATCTATGGGAAACTTGTCATCAAATTCTTTTTTACAATTAAATTTTGGACACTCTGAAAAACAACTTGCTCCGAAATTATCTCCGATGTGTAACTTTGCAGTCCATAAAAGAGGGAACTGTCTGCATATAATTGCTCTATCTTCATAGACGGAACATTTTTTATTTTCTAAGAAAGGGCATGGCTCTGTAGTCATTCCATATAAATATACAAAAACAATTCCAGATTTTTTATCTAACAAATATTTAACAGGTTTAAAACCTATTTTAACATTTTTAGTTTTAGCAATTTTCTTATAGCTATCGACTTCAGATTCAAAAATAGGCAAATATTTATGATCTGCATCTCCAAAATTACTGCAACATACTCCGCAACACTTACATTCAAATTTCATAAAATTGAGTATTTAATTGAGTTCAAATAGCTATGTTTTATTTACGTTCTTTGAAAAATATGTTTACGTTCTATAAAAATTTTTTCAGCTTCTTCGACAACATCTACTACACTGTGCGCAGTTATTAGTTTACAATTTTGAGGACATCTATTTTTATCTAAAAATTCAAGAGTGTCTTTATCCTCCTCTAAATTTACTGCCCAAACATAAAAAAGAGTATTCGGGTTTGCATTTATGTGCTCGCCAATTTTTGGATAACACTGTTCATGGTTCTTTCTTATTCCATGCACTATTGCTACAGGACGATTTATTTGATAAGGGGAAGAGTATTGGCAAAGGCAAGGGAGTTCTATAATTTTGGCACCTAATACGCTAAAAACCATACTTACTGATTTTCCAGTTTCACTACTATTAAAATGATGGTTATAAAATGGAATTGTTATCATTTTTGTTTTTCTCCATCCAAGGCATCTAATTTTTTTTGAAGTAATCCTAGGATATATTCTTTTTCAGATTGTCTTATTTTTTTAGAACTTATTGTAGAAATCTCAAGCTTATCGTTTTCTTTTTTATATTCTTTAAAACTAAATACTCTTAAACCATGATACTTATCCTTGGTTGCCATTACGTGCCTTATTCCTCCATGTGTTTGGATACCTAAATATATGTATGAGTCTTTGTCCCTATTTATTTGATAAATTTCTCCATAAACAAGTTTATCTTCTATACTCATAATCTCCACTCTCCATCTTTTTGTACTAGTTTATCATCTAAATAAATCTCTCCGCCAGGAAAATTAGCTAGATCTCTAGCATCTCTTCTTAAATCACAAACAATATCCCAATGTAAAGAAGATTTATTTAAGCTTCCGCCACTCTGTAAATTAGAAGAACAGCCGTTTCCAAGAGCTAAATGAATGGTGCCTCCAATTTTTTCATCAAATAATAAATTCTTAGCATATTTTTTAATTCCGCGATTATATCCTATTCCAAACTCTCCAACAGTTCTTGCTCCTGGAATATTTAACATTTCTTCTAAAAAAGATTTATTTTCTCTTGCATCAAAGTCTAAAACTTTTCCATTTTCAAACCTTAATCTTATACCTGAAATTTCTTGTCCATTTTCAAGAGCGGGGTGCTGAAAGAAAACAGTTCCATTCATAGAATCCTCGACCGGGCCATAAAATAATTCTCCATCCGGCATATTAAATTTTCCAGCACAAATTTCTCCAGCTCTTGCTTCAATACTAAAACTTAAATCTGTCTGACCGGGGACATATAGTCTAACTCTTTTAGCCTTATCAAAAATTGCTTTCATATGCTTCATCTCTTCTCCAGTTTTTTCCCAATCAACTCCTAATGTGGCAGAATAAACAAAATCACTATAATCTTTAAATGACATTTTCATATCTTTTGCTTCTGCAATTCCTGGGAATCCGACAATATTCCATCTAACAATATAGTTGTGCTTTTCATCCTCTCGATATAAAACGTCCTTGTATGGGCCTATAACTTCTGAGTTAAATTCAGAGATTAATTGGGGATTTTCATTAGCTAATTGTAATGGATTTTCAGTGCAATCAATTAAACATCTAGAAGTACACTGCGCAGCAAGCCCTTTTCTTCTTTCCAATTCAGCAGCCCATTCTTCTCTATGATGTAATAAATGCTGAGTTCTTTTAAGATTCCAGCTTCCAAAATCCTGCAGAACTTTAGCTCCTCTTTTTTCTGCAACACTTGTAAATAACTCCGCGTAACCTTTGTAAAAAGGATCTACTTGCAATAAAAATACATCTCCTTCTCTAATTGAACAAGAATAATCTACTACTAACTCTGCTAGTTTTTTAGCACGAATATTATTAGAAAGACTCATAATTTCCACTCTCCATTTTCTTGAATAACATTCCCATCTACAATCATCTTTGCTTTTTTCATAGATTTAACAATGTCCCAGTGTATAGCAGAATCATTTCCACCACCATTATCTTTGTAAGCCATTCCTAATGCAAGGTGTATGGTTCCTCCAATTTTCTCGTCGAATAAAAGATTGTTTGTATATTTTGTAACTTTTGGATTGCATCCAATTCCTAATTCTCCAACATAAGATGCGTTTTCATCTGTTGCCAATAGCTCTTTTAATAAATCTTCATTTTTACTTGCTTTGGATTCAACAACTTTTCCATTTTCAAATCTTAAGAAAATATCAGAAACTTCTTTTCCATTTTTGATTGAGTTATAATCAAATTTAATCCAGCCGTTCAAGCTTTCTCTAACTGGTGCCATAAAAATTTCTCCTGCCGGCATATTATCAAAATCTAAATCAGATTTAGCAAGTTTTCCATGAACTTTCATTTTCAAATCAACTCCTTCGCCAATTAAATGAACAGATGAATTTTCTTTAAATTTAGATAAAGCTTTTGTCATTATTCTTTTCAATTTATTCCAATCTTGTAAGCATGCAGAATAAACAAAATTTTCATATTCAGTAAAAGACATTTCTGCTTCTTGTGCTAATGCTAAACAAGGATAAGCAATTGTACATCTTTTTATTTTATCTTTTTCATTACAAACATAATCAGATATTTTATGTGTGATTTTTCCACGAGTAGCCATTTTCTTAGAATCACAACTTGATAACTCTCTAGTGTTTAATTCAGTATCAATTCCAATATATCCATCAGCTTGTTTTACTGTATCAAACCAATATTCTGGAAAATGTTCTAGTTGTTCTTTAGTTGCATATTTATAAAAAAAGTCATTAACTTCTGGAAGACCGACTTTAACAATTGGAATTGCTTTTTGTAAAATAATTTCTTTGTATAATTCGACTAAAAAAGGAACTGCTTCAGTGCCGCCCGATATGATTATTTTATGTCCTGGTTTTACATTTACTCCTTCTCTTACTGCAAGTTGTGCAAGTTTTCTAGTTCTAGGATCCATTTTATTCTTTTCCTCTCATAGCTTCAAGTCTTGCCATAAAATCATCTACTTGAAATTTGTCTGCTAATTCTTTCAATGTTGAATCTACCTCTTCTCTAGGGGATTGTCCATAAAAATACATGTCTTTTCCTCTTTCTTCAATTAATCTAAAATTGTTCTTACCTGGGACAGCTCTAAAAACTGTAAGGCACTCCATAACGTTATTTGGGAGAACTATGTTAAGCTCGTAACGAATTTCACCGTTAGTTCTTAGCAATCTTCTTGTAAGGTATTCGTAGTCAGTTTTCATTTTTATTTAGAATTCCTAGGCGAATTCAACCAGCACTTTGCCAATCAATCACCTTAATTATATCCATTATTCTGACTTTAAAAACTTATAGAATACTTAAAATGAGCCCGCCAGGATTTGAACCTGGGACCCCCGCCGTATCAGGACGATGCGCTACCGGGCTGCGCTACGGGCTCAGTTATATGCAGAACTATTAGACAATAATCCTGAACGATTAGAGGTGATACCCTCAAAATATTCTAATTTAATTGGTTTTTAAAAGTTGGTATTTACCTATTTTGACAAAAGAGTATTCATCCAAACCCTTATATATGTAATCTCGTTTACTAGTATATGGATAATCATTTACAAATTAGAAATAAAACTGCAATTTCTTTCAGAAAATCAAAAAAAAGTATTCAAGGTTTCAAAACTTTAGGAATAACAACAAGAAAATACTATTCTGAAAACGATAGAACTAGAGAGAGATATAAAAAAGCAGGCGACAGAATGCGTGAAAGATTTAGAAAATCAAAAGGACTTAGAGCAGATGGAAGGCTAAAACGACGTGTTAAGCATAGAAAAAGAAGATAGTTTTACAAAATTTTTTATTCGTCCAATTCTCTTAATTCTTCAAATAACTTTGTTTGAGCTTTACTTAACTTAGTGGGTGTTTTTACAGTAATTTTGACAAATTGATCTCCATGATGGCTTGAGCTATTCAAAACAGGAATTCCTCTTCCCTTAAGTCTTAAAACACTTCCAGATTGTGTTCCGCTAGCTACCTTAATCTTTATTTCTTCAGAATTTAATGTTGGAATTGAAATCTCCGCACCCAAAGCCGCCTGTGCAAAACTTATGGTTAGGTCCATATAAATATCAAATTTATCTCTACTGAAAATTTTATGTGGTTTAACTTTAACCAACAAATATAAATCTCCATCATCTCCGTTTTTAGTTGCGTTTCCGCCACCTGGAACTCTTAATGTTTGGCCATTATCAATTCCCTTTGGAATTTTTACCTTAACTTTCTCTCTACTTTCAAAAACTCCTTGCCCGTCACAATGTGGACATGCGTTTTCAGGAATTTGTCCTTCACCATTACAGTTGTCACATCTTCCTACTTGACTAATCATTCCAAAAGGAGTTCTTTGATTAATTTTTATTCTACCTTGACCATTACACTTAGAACATTTTCTAAATACTTTATCTTCTGCACCGGTTCCATCACATAATTCGCAAGGGATATTCTTTTTAATTAAAATTTCTTTCTCAACTCCAAAAACTGCCTCATTAAATTCAATTGTTATTTCATAACGTAAATCTGGATCAACTTCCTCATCATCGTAATCTCCTCCAAATCCTCCTCTAAATAAATCTCCAAAAATATCTGAAAATCCGCCGCCATGAGAACCAGAAGAACGACCACTGAAAGGACTTTCTCCGCCCATATCATATTTTCTTCTTTTTTCAGGATTCTCAATCGTACTGTAAGCTTCATTTATTTCTTTAAATTTATCCTCATATTCTTTTTTCTTGTCAGCTGCCGCTTTGTCTGGATGATACTTCAAAGCTAGTTTCTTGTAAGCTTTCTTAATAGTATCTTCAGAATCGGTCTTCTTCACGCCGAGAATTTCATAATAGTCTTTCCTTATTGCTGTCATATTGAATTAGAAACGTTTGCTTTTTTAAAGGCATCTATAGAATTACTTCTTTTCGTCAACAACTTCTGCATCAACTACTTTAGACTCGTTCTTAGCTTCAGCTTGTGCAGCTTGTTCTTTAGCAGATTGTTCGTAGATTTTTACACCAAGTTCTTGTGAAATTCTCTTTGTATTTTCTAATTCTGCTTTAATAGTTTGGATATTAGTACCGCTTAATGCTTTCTTCAATTCTTCCATTTGCTTTTGTATCTTATTGATTACGTCTTTAAGTTGTGCATTATCCTTATATTCTTCCATCATTTTTTCAGTGGAATAAATCAAAGATTCAGCTTCGTTTCTAGCCAAGATTAAATCTCTCTTCTTGATATCTTCTTCTTTGAATTTAGCAGAATCCTTAACCATTTTCTCGATTTCTTCTTCAGTTAAAGCTCCACCAGTAACAACAATCTTCTGTTCTTTACCAGTTCCTAAATCTTTAGCAGAAACTTTAACGATACCGTTTGTATCAATATCAAATGTAACTTCAATTTGAGGTATTCCTCTTGGTGCTGGAGGTATTCCAACTAAGTCGAATTTACCTAAAGATTTATTGTCTTCAGCCATTTCTCTTTCGCCTTGTAAAACATTGATTGTTACAGCTTGTTGACCATCAGCAGCAGTTGTGAAAACTTCGCTCTTCTTTGTAGGGATAGTTGTATTTCTATCAATTAAAGCTACTCTGATTCCGCCCATTGTTTCAATACCTAATGTTAAAGGTGTAACGTCTAAAAGTAAGATATCTGTAATGTCTCCGCCGATAATTGCGCCTTGGATTGCAGCTCCTAATGAAACAGCTTCATCTGGATTAACAGACTTGTCTGGAACTAAACCTGTAAGGTCTTGAACTATCTTTTGAACCATAGGGATTCTTGTAGAACCGCCAACTAAAATAACTTTATCGATTTTTGGATTTTTAGCGTCTTTGATTGCTTGTTTTACTGGATTCTTTAATTTTTCAAAGATAGGATCACAGATTTTTTCAAAGTTTGATCTTGTTATTGTAACATCTAAGTGCTTTGGTCCATCAGCAGCTGCAGCAATATATGGGATTGTTACCTTTGTTTGTTGAGCTGAGCTTAATTCAATCTTTGCCTTTTCAGAAGCATCTCTAAGTCTTTGTAAAGCAACTAAATCAGTTTTCAAATCGATTCCATTGTCTTTCTTGAATTCAGCAGCTAAATAATCAATTAATAAGTTATCAATATCGTCTCCACCTAAGAAGTTATCTCCGCTTGTAGATTTAACTTCGAAAATTCCGCCGCCAAGTTCTAAGATAGAAACATCAAAAGTTCCGCCACCAAAGTCGAAAACTAAGATTGTGTGATCATGAGATTTTTCTAAACCATATGCTAATGAAGCTGCAGTTGGTTCGTTAATAATTCTTTTTACATTTAATCCAGCAATAACACCTGCATCCTTTGTTGCGTTTCTTTGAGCGTCTCCAAAATAAGCTGGAACTGTGATAACAGCATCAGTTACTTCATGACCTAAATATGCTTCAGCATCTTTCTTTAATTTTCCTAAAATCATAGCAGAAATTTGTTCAGGAGAATATTCTTTGTCTCCAATTTGAGTCATTTTCTTTGTACCCATTAATCTTTTAATACTTCTAACTGTATTTTTTGTGTTTGCAACTGCGCCTCTTTTAGCGACGTCACCAACTAAAATTTCATTTCCAGTTATAGAAACTACGCTAGGTGTTGTATTGTTACCTTCTGTATTTGGAATGATCTTTGCTCTTCCACCTTCCATGATGCTTACAGCTGAGAATGTTGTTCCTAAATCAATTCCGATAATTTTGCTACTCATTTTGTATCCTTTAACCTACTAACTTTGACTTTTGATGCCCTTAAAAGCTTTTCGTTTATTAAATATCCTTTCTGAATCTCTTCCACGATGACGTTTTCTTTTTCACCCTCAACTCTAACAACTGCTTCATGTATATTCGGATTAAAATTTCCTTTAGAATTAACTACTCTCAAACCAAATTTTGTTAATGTTTCTTTTAGCTCGTCGTAAATCATTTGAACTCCGGGATCTTTATTATGTTTTAAAGCTAATTCAAAATGATCTAATGTTGGTAATAATTCTGAAATTAAATTTGCATTTGCATTAACTAAAATTTCTTGCTTTTCTTTATCCATTCTTTTTCTGGAATTATCAAATTCTGCTTGTAATCTTGCAATTTTATCCATATATTCTGCTTCTTTGCTTACTTCTTCTTGAGGAACTTCTGTTGCTGCTTCTTTGAATGCATTTAATATTTTATTCATCATTTCATTACCTTCAGCATCTGACATTTCTGGAACTTCGTCTGTAACAGGAACTTCCTTTTTGTCTTTTGAATTTTTATTTTCTACCATAAATATAGTTCACAATAATGCCTTTTAAAGGATTTGGTTTTGGGTTTTTTCCTCAGAGGCTCAGATTTATAAGGGCACATTTAGATATATTTTTATGGTAAAAATCAAAGGAAACGAAATAGCACTTCCAAGCATTACAAATTCATTTGAACGTAGATCTGTTCAAATTCAAAATAGTATTATGTCTACATTAAAACAATTAGGAATAGATCGAGATAATGTTAGAATGCCTATGGAAAGAATTGCACAAAAAAAAGCACCAGCTTCTGTAGAATGGTGGTTCCAAGGAAGAAACTTAAAATATAGTTATTCTTTAATGCCTCGGTTTATTGAAAATCTTTGTGTTATTGATAAAGTTTTGAAAATAGAAGTTGATAAGTTAGTTTCTAAAGAAATAACATTCGACCAATTTGCTCGTGAATTTTCAGAAGATGATGATTTGTCTGAACAACGTGCAGAAGCAAGAAAAACATTAGGCGTAGATGTTAATGAAAAAGATTTTGATTTAATTAGTAAGAAATACAAAGATTTAGCTAGAAAGCATCACCCAGATATGCCTGAGGGAGATCACGATCTTTTCCAAAAAGTTAATGCTGCACACAAGTTAATAGCTAAAGAATTAACTTAAAATTATCCTTTTAATCTTAAAAATATTTTATCGCCCTTTATAGCCATTCCAAGAATTTCTACTTTTGAAGGAAGTTTCTTCACATAACATTTGTCTTTGGTATAAGCTTTCAATTCTAAACTCTGTTCGAGTTTTGTTAAAGTAATATCTTTTTTAGCTGTAACTCCTGGTGTTTCAATTTCATAAATCAATCCCTCTGGTAATCTTCTAATAGTTGACTTCGCAGGAACTTGCTTTAATTTAGCTCTTCTTTCTCTTTCTTCATCTGGAACTCTTTCATTAAATGTTTCAATAGAACTAATGCTCTTTGTTTGTTCAGCTGGTTGAGGATTCATAGCCTGCATTTTTGGCATTCCAGTAGAAATTTGTATCTTGAAACCTTTAGGTTTTGGTCCGTTCATATTATCAATATTAGACATCTCTTTCTCAATCTGCTTCATTAAAGAATTAACAATACCGTTAAAACCGAAAGGTAACTTCAAATCATTGACTGCTTGCTGTAATTCAACTTGATCATTATTGCCTAGCATTCCGTAATCTTCTTGAAGATTCTTTTTAGCTTTTAGTGGAACTCCGCACCACGGGCAGTATAGAAACTTTCTCTCTACTTTCTCTTTACATGAATGGCATTTTTTCTTAAACATAAAATTAAACCCTCTTAAAATATTAAATTAGTGAGTATTTAAATAACTTTGTTTAACTTGTTTACACTTTCAATAACATACTTTGCACCTGCCTTTCGCAAATCTTTTGAAGAAGTATATCCTGTTAAAACTCCAACAGAATCTATTTTTGCTCTTTTTGCTGCAATCTGATCAAAGACAGAATCTCCAACCATTAAGCATTCAGAAGGTTCAACTTTCAATTTTTTTATTACTTTTAATAATTCATCTGGTGCAGGTTTTGCTCTTTCAACTTCATCAACACATACAACATAATTAAATTCTTTTTGGAATTCTTTGTCTGTTGAACCTAAGTATGATTTTCTAGAAGAGCCAGTAACAATTGCAGTTTTGTAATTTTTCTTAATCATTTGAACCGTTTTTCTTACGCCTTTTATTGCAATATCTCTGTTCTTAATAAGTTCAAAGAAGTATTTTCTTCTTTCATCTCGCATTTTTAAGATATTGTCCTTAATTTTGTACTTTTTATTCAAAAAATTAATAATTTCTGCAGCAGGTAAACCCATTAGAGACTTAAGTTCACTAATATTTAATTTTTCCCCTCTAGATAAATATAATTTCTCAAAAGCTTTTATATGATAAGGGGTAGAATCAATTAAAGTGCCATCTAAATCAAAGATAATTACAGAATACTTTCTAGCCTCTTTCATATGATAAAATGTTATTCTTTGTTTATAATTTTATCTAAATGTATATACTTTATTTTCAAGACTACTAGAGCTTAACCTTGGGGGGGCTTCGCCCGCAGCAATTTTATATGTAGCTGGAGCTAGTACTTGTGTAAAAGAAGGGTTTTGCCATTCCGAAATTTTGTTTTCTAATCTTACTAGGCCATATCCTGAGCATTCCAAAACAATTATGTTATTTTCTATCTTGTATCTTTTTGGAGATAAATTTGCAATCTTAAAAGCCTCTTTTAATTGAGTTTCATATTCTTTTTCATGAGACCTATCGCTAGAAAATAAAAGATACATAGCATTATAGTAAAATTCCTCTGGCTTCAAGAATTCCATAACTTTCAAAATTGGATCATTATTTCCAAGCATATTATAAAAAGTTAAATAGGATTTATATTGTTTGTTATTTAGTCTCTTTAATCATCATAGCTAAATGATTTAAATCAGCTGCGTCTTCCACGATTTTAATAGCATGTCTAGCAAAATCAAAAGATTCTTGCTTGGATAAGAGCTCTGCATTTTTTCTGACTTTTTCTTTTATTCTATATATTTTTTCCATTGTTTCAAAATTATTTGTATAGTAAAAATCAAAAGATAATCCTAGTCCTTCTTTTGAAAGAAGAAGTAACTCTTTTAACTTTTCAGTTTTTTTAGTTTTTGATCTAATATTTGTTCTCCAAAGACGATGTATTTCATCTCCTATTTTTTCAAGTGAGAAAGAATATGTAAATAAGGCTCTGCCCTTTATAGGGTCTGAATAAGACATTTTATTTATTGCTCTTTCTAAAAACAAACAGAATTTATTTATTTCCATGTCTCGATTATCCAAACTTTCTTGGGTTTCGCATTCCTTTCCAAATAGATCTTCAATTGCATAATCATAAAACATCAAAACCATTTGAAAAACTCTTTTGAATATTTCGTCTAAATCAGAATAGTTTCCTCCGCCAATATCTTTGATAACATAATTATTTTTGTTTTGAGAAACAAGCGCATATCCGATAAGTTCGGTCATGATGTCTATAATCTTTGAACTAATATCTTCCTTAGATGTAATTTCAATTTCGTCAATTCCCTTAGCATATAAGGCATGTATTCTCCTGGCCAAGACAATTCGATCCTCATTTTCAAAAACTATATGAGACTTCTTTATAGAAACTTCTTTATTGTTTGTAATAATTAAAGACTTGTCTTGCAATAGGACATCTATCTCTGGATTTTTATCAATAGCATTCTGCCTAACCCATTCAATTGGAAGAGTTATTGTATATGCTTGGTTGGCTTGTTTTATTACTTTTCTTATCATTTTATATCAATTATATCATTTATATAAGAAATATATAAATGTTTCTGTGGCTTCAAGATATTGAAAAGGACAAAAACAACATGAAAAAACACATCGACTTTCATACACACACAATATATTCGGACGGAATAGGTACACCGGAGTTTAACGTACGGCTTGCGAGGCTTTCTGCTTTAGATTATTTAGCTATTACAGATCACGATAAAATAGATGGTTACTATGAAGCTAAAGCTGCAGGAGAAAAATGGCAACTAGGTATAATTCCTGGAGTTGAAGTAAGTACTGATAGATATCACATTCTAGGTTTAGGAATAGATGTAGAATCGAAGAGTTTCAAAGAATTTTTAAGATTCTCGGCTGATGAACAAGAAAAAGTATGTCTCGGAAGAGTTAATTTCTTTAGAGGACTTGGTGTGCCAATAACATATGATAAAGTAAAAACAGCATTTCCACACGCGAGACTCGGTAAGTTTAATGTACTTATGGCTCTTGATCAAGATAAAGAATGTCAGAAATTCTTTATGAATAAATATGGGGCTGTGCTAACGAAAGAGTTTTATGATGAGTTAATAAAAACTGGAAAAGAATCTGACAAGATGACTGCTGTAACTGCAGACATGGCAATCCAACAAATACATTTGGCAAAAGGGTTAGCATTAATTGCTCATCCATTCAAAGATATTGAAAGTCTGGTAGAACTAGATGAGCTTAAAAAATTAGGGCTTGACGGATTAGAAGTTCAACCAAACTACAATGGTAGAAATGCAGAAACAAGAGAATATGCTTTAAGAAATAATATGCTAATAACATATGGTTCTGATTTCCACGGAGGATTATTTGGAAGACAAATACTAACCAACGAAGGGGAAAATGTTCTAACTAAAAGATTAGCAGAAGCATTAGGAATAAACTAACTTTTAGCGCTTTTCCAAATCATTTCAAAATGCTTTCTATAACCGTCAGCAATTTCTTTTTGTCTTACAACTATTGCAAACGGAGAAACCTTATTCCATAGGATAATTGCGATTTTATCTCCATATATATTAACAGCCATGGGAGAAGAATACTTTTCAGGAAGATATCTTACTTCTGACAAAGGAATTTTTGGATTTTTTCCTTCAACATCCTTGTTAAAAATAATTTTTGTTTTTATTTTTTCTTTAACTCTTCTTTTATCAAACCAATGAAAATAAAATTCAAGACCTTCATAAGCTACTTCCGAAGCGCCAATAATTAATATTTCTTTTTTCTCAGAAAGTTGGTCTTCAAATACGGATTTTAAACCTTCTTTTCCTTTGAAAAATAATGTGTCTCCTCCATTTTTTTCTTTGGCAGAATTAAAAAGTTCAATCATTTCTGGCAAAATTTCATTCATCTTATTTTCTCTTTCTTCTTCTATTTCTTTAAACCTGGCAGGATTAGCAGCACTAAAAATCTTTTTACCATTTTCTACCATATATCCAATAAGTCCCTTGCCGATTAGTCTTTCTGTAGTATCATAAATAACTCTTCTGTGAAGTTTTGTTTTCCTAGAGATTGTTCCAGCAGGGCGCGGCCCAATTTCTAATAATGTTGAATAAACTAGTGCTTCATTTTCTGTCAGCCCAAGAGCCTTTAATTTAGATGCTTCCATACTATAATTTAATATTTTTTTCTTTATATATCTTGTGGTGATAATAGTCACCTCACAAATTCATATAGGTTCACAAGTTAGTCAAAATATGGTAAACAAAAAACAAACACAAAGAATTCAAATTGGGAAACCAATTGAATCTATGAATCCAATCTTCATGCGAGCACCGGATGAGAAAATATATGGAGAAATAATTACAACTCATGGCGGAAGAACACTTGCAGAAATAAAGCAAGATGGTTATAGATTACAAATTCATAAGAAAGACGGAATTGTTAGAGCATTCACTAGAAGTTTAAATGAAGTTAATCTAGGTATTTTCCCAGAATTAAATTCTTCTTTAGTAGGTTTGCCAGATTGCATACTTGACACAGAGGTGACTGGATATGGTTTGATAGGTTATGATGGATTTCAATCAATAAAAAAGAGATTTAGAAATAAAGTTTCTTCTGAAAGTTTAAAGAAATATTTAGAGTCTAGTTTAACTTCTGAATTTCCGGTAGGCCTTACTGCATTCGATACTTTATACTGGGAAGATAAAAAATTAATTAATTTACCTCTAATTGAAAGAAGAAAATTTACTGAAGGAATTTTAGAGCCAAGAATAAATCCAAGTGTCCAAAGAAGTTTCACGGAAGCCTCAAAATTAGAAGATTGGTTTGTAGAATTAACAGATAGTAAATACGAAGGATTAGTTTGTAAAAATCCAAATTCATTATATTTACCCGGAAAAGAAACAACCGAATGGTTAAAACTCAAAAGAGCAGAAACTCTTGATTTAGCAATACTGGGCGTTTATTTAGATGGAGATTCAATTTCTCAAGTTCTATGTGGAACTTATAATCAAGTAGAAGGAAGATTTGAAACACTTGCAAAAGTTAATGCAAAACGTGAAGGAGCAAATAAGTCCTTAGATAAGCTATTAGATGGAAAATTATGTGAAGTAAAACCTGCAAATTTATTTTTAAATCCAACAATAGAAAAGCATCAAGATCAAATTCCTACTTATTTTATTAAACCAGAAAATTCTGCAGTTTTAGAAGTTGCATCTATGAACTGTCATTATGGAAATAATACTTGGCACTCTTGTGGTTATGATGGCACAAACGCTTATTCATTAAGAATTGCTTGGCTAAAAAGAATAAGAGAAGATAAAGGCATAGCTGATGTATCAACAACTGAAAAAGTAAGAAAAATGTATTCTGCATTCGGAGGACAAAATGAGTAAACTCCTAACTGAATTGCAAATTGAGAAGAACAAGAAAGAAATGTTAAGTTTAGTAAGAGGAATTAAAAGAGAAGGAATTGAAGGCTTATGCGACTGGCTAAACGAAAGTGATTTCTTTTACGCTCCGGCTAGCACTAGACATCACGGAAATTTTAGGGGCGGTTTAGCGGCACATAGTTACGAAATATACAAAGAATTTGATCGACAATTAGATCATTATGGATTAGAAGTTCCAAAAGAATCAAGAGTTTTAGCTTCTTTTCTACATGATGCTTGTAAAATAGATCTATATGTTGAAAACACCTTGAAAGGTGGAAAGACTTCGGAAGCAAAACCATACAAAATAGAAGAAACTTTTCCATTCGGTCATGGTGAACGTTCTGCACTTATCGCTCAAAGACACATAAATCTCACTGATCAAGAAGCAATGCTCATAAGATGGCACATGGGTTCCTACGATAAAAGTTTTGAAGCTTATCAAGATGCAATAGAAAAGACTCATCCAGAATGTGTTTTATTTTATCATATTGATCATGAAGTTTCTCTTTACAGAGGACTTTAACATTAAATAAAATACAATGGAGGAAAAAAATGACAGAACAACTTGAAAAACAGCTTGTAAGTTTAATCGCAGCAGATAGAATTGAGATACCAATTTCTAGCATGTCTGGTAAACTTAAAAGAATGAAACCAAAATTAGCAAATGCTATTGAATTACCTGGAGCTGATTACTCTGGAGAAAGAGTTTATGCAAGAGTTGAAGTAGAAGATAAGCTTAAGGCAAGAACAATGTCTGAAGCAGTAAGTGATTTTTGTACGGAATATCCAAAATATGGACAAGTTCTTACTCAAATGATTGAGGACAAACGTGCACAAAAAGAAACACATCTTTACTTCGGAATGAATGATGGTTGCAGATTAACTGCAGATGACTATCTTGGCGTTATGGCTAATTTAGGATTCACAGAAGCACAAGCAAGAAATTTATACGAACCTTTAATCGTGACAAGCAGATCTATCTCTAAGAAAAGAGACGAAGAAAGAAGTATACTTATTGCTTAAAAAAATTATTTGAGCCGAAAAACCGGCTCTTATTTATTTTATATAAATCCTTAAATACTCTTTTTTTGATATTTATTTATGGAACCCGCACAATATTGCATTGAATCAAAAGAGAATATTGTGAGATTTATCCAAGACATTTGGACTTCTACTACCTATCCTTCTATGACTGGCGCGCACGATTCTAAATTTCTAGGATTAAAAAAAGAAATTTGGGGAGAGGAACTACTAAAAAAGTCTTTATTTGCTGTTGCAATTATGCCAATAGTAAGAGAGTCACAAAGAAAATTCAACTCAGAATATGAGTCAGATGCAAATTCTATTCATTCTGAATATGAAAACTTGACCTCAGAGTTTCCTATTTATGTAAAGTCAGAATTTTTCCCGAGGTTTAAAATGTCTCAAACTAAACATCTTTCTATTGGGAATATGACTATTCCTACTTACAAAGTGAATCCTCTTGAAATTGCTACAGATTTATGCGATTATATTGGCGATCTTGAAAGTCTTGCTCTAAAAGGAGTATCTGCGCCTATTGTTCCTGAGGTTTTTGATATTTTTTATAGATTTAACAAGTTAATGGAAACAAAATATAAAGAACATGTTCATTTTTTAGATGATCCTATTAAAAAAGAGTTATTAGATCATTTTAAGGCAAGATACCCGAACAACACTATTATTTGCTAACTTTATTTTTTTAATATCTTTTATTGTAATAATACTTAAATACCTTCTAAAGTAGGTATTTTTATGGAACCTGCACAATATTGCATTAAATCGAAAGAGAATATAGTAAAATTTATCCATGATGTTTGGCCTTATAAGGCATATCCTTATGTAGTAGAGGCTTATGATTCTAAATATTTAGGATTTAAACGAGAACCTTGGGATGATCTAGCGATAAGAAGTACATTATTTACTATTGCAGCCGTACCTATTACTCGAGAAAAATTTAGGGTAAAAAGAACAAGTGGCAGCCTAGAAGACTCAGAATTATTCTCTTTCGGAATCCATACTTTAAATGTAAAACCTGGAAACTTTAAAAGATTTGATACATTTAAGAGAGATGAAATGAAACTAGGGCACAAGACTATTCCTAACTTCGAAACATATCCTCTTGAAATTGCTACAGATCTTTATAGCTACATAGAGAATCTTGAGGACCTTGCAAAAAAAGGCGTATGTGCTCCAATATCTCCAGATGTATTTAATATTTTTAATGTATTCAATAAGGCAGTAGAAGAGATTCCTAGCGAGCTTGCACATTTCTTAGATGAAAAATATAAGCGCGCTGCTTTGGATTGTTTAAAAGAGACTTTTAAGGATTCTCGAGTTATTTGTTAATTTTATTTTTTTAATATTTTCTTTGCGTTTCTAACCATTTGTAATTCTTCATTTGTTGGAATTACAAAAACTTTTACTTTAGATTTTTTATCTGAAATATCTAATTCATTCTTCTTATTTTTAGCTTCATCTAGCTTTAATCCTAAAAATTCTAAATTATCTGCAACATATTTTCTTATAACTGCGCTCTTTTCTCCAGCTCCACCAGTAAATACAATAGCATCAACTCCATTCAAAACAGCAACATAAGATCCAACTATTTTTAATAGACTATACAAATAAACTTTCATCGCTCTGCCTGATTTTTCACAAGTCATCATGTTCTCTTCCAAGGGTCTCATGTCGCTTGTCAATTCGCTAATTCCTTTCAAGCCAGACTCTTTATTCAAGATCTTTTCAATTTCTTTGTGTGAAATCTTTTTTTCGTTCATTATATGAAAAATAATTCCAGGGTCAATGGAACCTGAACGAGTTCCCATGACATTTCCTTCAAGAGGAGTCATTCCCATAGAAGTATCTAAAGACTTTCCAGCTTTCGTTGCACAAACACTTGCACCATTTCCTAAATGACAAGTAATTATTTTTGCTTTTGGATTATCTAAAAGTTTAATCGCTTCTTTCATAACATACTCATGTGAAGAACCGTGAAATCCGTATCTTCTAACTCCGTGTTCTTTATACCAAGAGTAAGGAACTCCGTATAGATAAGCTTCTTCGGGTAAATCTGAATGAAAAGAAGTATCAAAAATTGCAACCTGCGGAACTTTTGGAAGTAATTCTTCCATTATTTCAATTCCCTCAATGTTTGCAGGATTATGAAGTGGTGCAAGTGGAATTAATTTTTTAAGTTCCGCAATTACTTCTTTATTGATTAAAGTAGGTTTCTTGAATTTCTCTCCGCCATGTACGGTTCGATGAACAATCTGGCCTAAATCAGAGACCATATCTCTTTCTTGTAAAATTTCTATAATTTTTTCAAAAGATTGTTTATGGTTTTCTAACTTAACAATGATTTCTTTTTTATCTCCATTCTCTTTGATTTTTATCTTAGAGTTCGCACTTCCAATCTCTTCACATAATCCAGAAAGAACTGTATCTTCATTCTCAAATACTTGAAACTTTACTGAACTTGAACCCGCATTAATTACTAATGATTTCATATTAAAAATAAATTTAGTTGGTTTTTAAATCAAACTGTCTATAGTTATATTTTTATACGCTTCTTTCTTTAGTAAAATATGGAGAAAAAAACCAAAACTAGCTTGAAAAAGAAATTTTATGTAACAACGCCTATTTATTATCCTAATGATATTCCGCACATCGGGCATGCATATACTACTGTTGCTGCAGATATTTTATCACGATGGCATAAACTATTAGGTGAAGATGTATTTTTTTTAACAGGAACAGATGAACATGGTAAAAAGTTGGAAAAAACAGCACTTGCAAAAGGCAAGAAGCCGAAAGAATTTATAGACGCATTAATTCCTGAGTTTAAATCTGCATGGAAGAAGTTAAATGTAGAGTACGATTATTTTATAAGAACAACAGACAAAGCGCATGAAAAAGTAATACAAGAAGTTTTACAAAAATGTTTTGATAATGGAGATATCTATCTTGGAAGCTATAAAGGGTTATATTGTGTGGGTTGTGAAACATATTACACTGAAAAAGATTTAATAGAGGGTTGTTGTCCAATCCATAAAAAACCGGTAGAAACTCTAAACGAAGCAAGTTATTTTTTTAAGTTGTCTAAATATCAAGACAAACTTCTTAAATTTTATAAAGACAATCCAAAGTTTATATTACCGGAAGAGAGAGCAAGTCAAGTAATTAATTCTGTAAAGGAAGGACTTCAAGATTTAAGTATTTCTAGAACAAGTTTCGACTGGGGAATCCCTTTACCATTTGATAAAAAACATATCTGTTTCGTTTGGTTTGACGCATTGTTTAATTATTACTCTGCGACAAGAGAAAAAGGAAAAAGTAAATATTGGCCAGCGGATGTTCATCTAGTTGGAAAAGATATTATTTGGTTTCATACTGTTTACTGGCCTGCTTTCTTGATGTCTGTAGGATTAGATTTACCAAAGAGTGTTTTTGCTCATGGGTGGTGGACATTTGATAAAGAAAAGATCTCTAAATCAGTTGGGAAAGTTATAAATGTAGACGAATTAATCTCAATTGCCGGCGTAGACTCTGCTAGATATTTTTTATTTAGAAACACAGCATTTGGTCAAGACGGAGATTTTTCAGAAAAAGCTCTAGTAGAAAGACACAATAATGAACTAGCTAACAAATTAGGTAATCTGGTCTCAAGAGTTTCAGCATTAGTAGAAAAATATGGGTTAATTAAATGTGAAAACAAACTTTTGAAAAAATTAAATCTTAAGAAAATAGAAACTCATTTTGAAAACTATGAAATTGATAAGGCATTGAATGAAATATTCTCTTTTATAGATAAAACAAATGAATATGTTCAAGAAACAGAGCCTTGGAAAACGGGAGATAAAAAAGCTCTTTACGAATTATCAGATTCAATAAAAGCTATTGCAATTTTACTCTCTCCTTTTATGCCTAAAACATGTGAGGATATCTCAAAAGTTTTTAATTTCAAGATAGACTACAAAGAAATAAGTAAACCTCTAAAAGTTTCAAAGATTAAGAAAGCAGATATACTATTTACAAAAATAGAAGTAGAAGAAAAACCTGTTGAAACAAAACTTAATAAACCAGTTGAACCTAAAAAAATAGAAGGCATAGCAACAATGGCAGACATGATTAAATACGATGATTTTGCAAAATTAGATTTAAGAGTTGGAACTATAAAAAACGTTGAAGACTTAGAAGGCGCAGACAAACTTTGGAAATTAACTGTTGATTTAGGTTCAGAAATAGGTCAAAGAACAATTTTAGCTGGAATCAAGAAATACTATTCTAAAGAACAATTAACTGAAAAACAAATTATTGTAATAGTAAACTTAGAACCTAGAAAAATGAAAGGCTCTGAGTCTCAAGGAATGTTATTAGCAGCAGGAACTGCAGGATCCGATACTTGCATATTAATTTCTCCAGAAAAGAATGTTGAAAACGGAACTAAGATTGGTTAATATGGTAGATTTAGAACCATTAGATCCTTATTTTAAAGAAGGCCAGGGAAGATGCAACCTTACTCATTTTGCATGGCGATTCCCTTCGTATATTCTAACTAATAATTGTAGAGTTGATCAAGGTTATTCAAAGTTGTCTCACCAATTATTAAGTAGAATTCAATTTTCAACAGAAAGAATTGCTAGAGATGATTTACTTAGGGCATGTTTAGACATTGATGAATATTTAGAAAGTAAACAAATTACCTTAGAAAAAGTAGACGAAGCAATAGCAGAATTTAGAAAAACAGACTTTCAAAGTGAGAATCCTGCTGACTACTTACCATTTTCAAAGTTTTGCGAACCAATATATCTTTATTTAATTAATAAGAAAGAACATAATATTGACAATTTAATAGGATAGTCTCTTATATTTTTTCATATCCACAACCTTTAAATATCTCAATCCTTTTAATCAGTTATGGAAAAGAGGTATATAGCGTGGCTATCGGAGATTTCTAAAACAGACGTTCCAATTGCCGGCGGTAAAGGTGCTAATCTAGGTGAAATGTATAATTCTGGTTTCCCAGTTCCTCCTGCATTTGTTGTAACAACAAACGCGCATCATTATTTCATGGAAGCTACTGGCTTAAAAGAAAAAATTAATCATCTTCTTTCAAAAATTAATATTGAAGATACAAAGCAACTAACTGACAAAGCAAAAGAAGTTAGAGATTTAGTTATAGAAACAAAAATGCCTGAAGATTTAAAGCAAGAAATAACAGAAGCATACGATAATTTTAATGTAGACTTAAACGAAATGAAAGCAGCACCTGATGCACTTGCAATTATGAAAACAGCAAGAGAATCTATTTTTGTTGCGGTTCGTTCATCTGCAACAGCAGAAGACTTAGCAGAAGCTTCATTTGCAGGACAACAGGACAGTTTTATTAATGTAAAAGGAAATGATGAATTAATTCAAAAAGTTAAAGCAGTTTTCGCTTCAGCATTTACAGCAAGAGCAATTTACTACCGATTGAAAAAAGGTTATGATGCCTATGTTGGAATTGCTGCAGTAGTTCAAAGAATGATCAACTCTGATAAATCAGGAGTTATGTTTTCAAGAGATCCTGTAAAGCAAGAACACATTTTAATCGAAGCTGTTTTTGGCCAGGGTGAAGGTATTGTTTCCGGTAGAATCAAACCAGATAGTTATGTAGTTTCAAATGATTTTGACATTGTTAGCGAATCAGTTTCAGAAAAGAAAATAGCAATCGTTAGAGACTCTTCTGGTATAACAAAATCCGTAACATTAAGTCCTGAAAAAGCTAAGCAAAAAGTTTTGAAAACATTTGAAGTTAAACAATTAGCAGAGTTCGCTGTAAAATTAGAAAAACATTACGGACATCCACAAGATATTGAATTTGCAATGGAAGATGGTGCAATCTTTATCGTACAAACAAGAGCAGTTACAACTTTAGTTGATAAACGTGGAGATGCAGAGCTATCCGGAAAGATTTTAGTTTCTGGTCTAGGTGCAAGTCCTGGAGTAGGTTCTGGTCCAGTAAGAATTATTAGATTAATGGAAGATTTGGATAAGATAAAAGAAGGCGATGTTTTAGTAACTCAAATGACAAACCCTGATATGGTTGTCTCTATGCAAAAAGCTTCTGCAATTGTAACTGATGAGGGCGGAGTAACTGCTCATGCTGCAATCGTTTCAAGAGAAATGGGTATTCCTGCTGTTGTTGGAACTGATAATGCAACTTCCGTTTTAGAAGACGGTCAAGAAGTAACTGTTGATGGTACAAATGGTAAAGTATACTTAGGTAAAGCTGAAAATAAGAAAGTAGAAGTTCTTCCTATCGTTGAAACAAAGACAAAGGTAAAGGTTTTAGTTGACTTGCCAGAATTTGCTGAGAGAGCTGCAAAAACAAACGCTGCTGGTGTAGGTTTAGTTAGAATGGAAGGTATTATTGCAACAAATGGAAAGCATCCTTTATACTATGAAGATAATGAGAAAATTAATGAGTACCAAGAAGTACTTAGAGCAGGATTTGAAAAAATCGCACATAATTTCATTGGAAAAGAAATCTGGGTAAGAACTTCAGACATTAGAACAGATGAATATTCTCATTTGGAAGGTGCTCCAAAAGAAATAGAAAAGAACCCTATGCTTGGTTTACACGGAATTAGATTCTCATTGAAACATCCCAAGATTTTCAAAGCTGAATTACTAGCAATGAAAGAATTAGCAGACAAAGGACATAAGTTTGGTGTAATGTTCCCTCAAATTATTTCTTTAGAAGAAGTTAAAGCAGCAAAGAAGATTTTAGAAGAGTTAGGAATGATTGGTCATCCAAATATTAAATGGGGATTGATGATTGAAACTCCTGCAGCTGTAATTTTAATTAAAGACTTCTGCCAACAGGGAATTAATTTCATCTCTTTCGGTACAAATGACTTAACACAATACACATTAGCAATCGACAGAGGAAATGAATCTGTTCAATATTTATACAATGAATTGGGTTGGGCTGTATTGAAACAACTTTCAAAAGTCATAAGAGAATGTAAGCAATTCAAAGTCGAAACTTCTATCTGCGGTCAAGCTGCATCCAAAAAAGAGATGGTTGAGTTTTTAGTTGGACAAGGAATTGATTCTTTATCTGTAAATGCAGACGCTGCAAGAGAAGTTTCTGAATTAGTAAAGAAATTAGAAGACAATCCACCAGCGAAAAAAGTTGAGATGTAAAAAAATTAATTCTAATTCTCAAATCTCAACTGCAACTTCATTTCTTCTGAGAAATGGAACTGTCCAAGGGGAATTGTATCTCATCAAAAAGGGGTAAGACTTTGGCTTTATCTTATTTTCTTTTAAGGTGCCTATCAACTCATTTTGTAAATTTATTACTTTGCTATCTGAAGCAAAACCAGAAAATCTCAGTACAGCAAGATTTCTTGACTTTAGAGTTTCTATCTTAACATTGCCAGAATTTGGCTTAGGAAGTGTCTTGAGAGTATAACTTGATGGCATTACAAAAGACATCTTCATCTTATTCTTAGAATTACTAGTTATTACTGGTGCAGTCATAGGAATTTTTTCAGAAGTTATCACGGGAGCAGTCATAGGGATTTTTTTGCTTGAAGTATTGTCTCCAAAGATATAATTTGCAATTCTCATAAAAGCTTCATTATCATTTAAATCTCCTTCCGTAGATGCTAGAATCATACTGCCATATTTTCTTAACTCAATATTACCTATCTTCTTTACTACCTCATATTTTGGTGTTTCTACCATCCTTATTCTAGGTATTATCCAAATTTAAATCTATCTTCTCTCACTCGAAACTCTGGTTTACTCTAAAATTATTATGTCTCTAGAAAAAAATAACTAAATTATATTTTGTTTAGTCGCAACGAGATGAAATCGAGTTACACAGAAAAAAGTTGAGAATTAACGTCTTTTGTAATTATCTATATCGTCTGCCCACAGGCATTTAATAAGACTGCTTCCCTGTTTTTCTTCAGGCAAAATAGGCGGTTCTGGTTTTAGGTGTGAAAAATCTCCAAGTTGTTTAAGTGCTCCAAGAGTTTCTCTCCTAAATACTTGATAAAGTTCTTTTCGTGTCTTTACTGGAAAATATTCTTCCATTTGGTCCTTCACATAAGAACCTTTCTCGTCTATTTTAGTTGGATCAACTAGTTCTCGGATAACTAAAACGGCGTTTTCTCCGGGTCTAACTCCAATTGTCCAATCAAACCATCCTCCATAAGGACAAACTCTTTCACCACGTTTTTTCACCATAATACTTTGAGGTACCATTCTATGTAAACTGAGACTTGCTTCATAACCTCCATTTGTTTCTTGATTTTGAGAAAGAAACGGTGAAAATCCCCAGCCTCGCTCATGAATCCGATCATAGGTTTCATCAAGACGTTTTTGATAGTCTAGACCTACCCATTCTCTCAAAGCTTTAACTTGTATAATATGGATTATTTTAGTTATGTCCATTCCATTCTCTTCTAAATAGTCTTCTAATTCTTCTTGGTTCATTTTTAATAGAATTCTAAGGTTATTCTTTACCAACACCTCTAAACACTTCTAATACTTGTGGATTTTAAATCTTTCTTTACTCTAAAATTATAATATCTCTTCCAATATACTGTTTCTCTCTAGATTCCTTTATAGGCATTGGAACTTTTTCATCTAATTCATAAACTCTCAATCCTGTTGCAGTTACAATTCTATGAACACTAACACAATATTTTCTAATAAAAGGCATTGTTAAAACAATCTTTGCATTTGGTGTTTTCAATTCTTTCATTCTTTTTAAAATTGGAATAATTAGTTTTTCAAATTCAGCTATATATTCCGGAGCATCTCGTTCTCTCATTTTTTTTCTAACAAGTTCTCCCAGTGCTGGTTCTGTTGCAACGCCATTAATTCTAGCGGAAGGGAATCTAATAGAATCTCCAATATTCAATCTAGCTCTTCCTTTTACATCATACTTGGATTTTAACCATTCAATGTTTTGTTTAGCGCCAGTAATTGCATATCTGTCTTTATCTCCTCCAATGCAATTTATCCCCCTCAAAATAGCTTCCTGAACAATTACTCCAATTCCACAGAATGGGTCTGCAAGTAATTCTCCTTCTCTAACTTGAGACAGATTAATCAAAATTTTAGCAAGTCTAGGTGAAATAGCTAAAGCCTCTCTTCTAACTGGTTTATGCATATCTCTTTCTTTAACGTCTTTGTAAGAATAATTTTGTTCTATTACTCCAAAATAAATTGTTTTTTGATTATTATAGTAAAAGAATTCAACATCTGCATGAGTAAATTCAAAGTCATCTCCTTCTTGCATTTTTATTCTACCTCTGCTATGTCTAACTTGTGCTTTAAGTTTTTCTGCTTTGAATTTTTTCTGAAACATCTCTTCAATTTCCTCAACAGTTTCTTCGTCGCCATTTCCAATAACAGTATAGTTAAATTTTCTTTCAGGAGCAAAATAATTTTCAATATAGCTTTTCAAATCTTTATTTGTTTTGATAGTATTAGCTTTTGCAATTTTCAAAACCCCTCCAAATTCTTGTACATTAAATTTTATAGCATCTGCAACAGAAAGGACTAGGTAATTAGTCTCAAAAGATAAAATTTCATACGCAATTCCGTGGCTTTTCAAGTAAGATATGACTTCCGCATACGATAAAGTAGGGTTTCTACCTAACAGAAAAAAGTATTCCATATTTTATCCAATAATTCAATGGTTATAAACATTTTGAATAGTTTTTTAAATCAACCTTTCATGAAATGTTTATGATAAAGAAAAGATTATGTCCTGATTGCAAGAAAGAATTTGATTTTGACACTTTAGCCCATTTCAAAAAGAAATACTGCCCTGCTTGTTCTAAGGAAAGAAAAAAGGCATACGAGAGTATTCATGAAATTTCTATTGAAGATTGCGACGATTAAATAATTTTTTTATCTTTCCACTTTCCATCTCTTATATATAGCCAGGAAACTACTGCAGTAAGAACATTAGATATTGGATACGCCCACCAAATTCCATTTATTCCCATTGAAGTATATTTAGAAAGAATGAGTGCAAACCCAAACAAGAAAACAAGAGATATAATTGACAAGTCCATAGACTTCTTCATATTTCCTGAACCATTCAGCGTTCCATTTATTGCCATCTGAAGACCTATAAAACCAAATGTTAATGCCATTGCTTTTACATAATAAACACACTCAGCAATTACTTCTATCTGTCCAGGAACAAATACAGTTACCATTTCTTTGGCATAAACAAAAAACAACACTCCGAGCAAGGTCAATGCAGTAAAGGAAATCCATATTCCTGCGTTGGATATTTTTTCCGCTCTTTCTAATTTTCCAGCACCAATATTTTGCCCAACCATTGTGGAGATAGCTGCAGAAAAACCTACTGCCGGAACAATAACCAATGCTAGCACTCTGACGCCAAGCCCGTAAGCTGCAATTGAAACTGTGCCAAAACCAGCAACTAAAAAAGTTAAAACAAGCATATTTACTGAACGCATAGATTGGCTAATTGCAGGAGGGATGCCTAAGTGAATTATTTTTTTGAAAATTGACCATATAGGTTTTATTTCTGCTAGATGCATCTTAATTCCTTTCTTTCCATCTAACAAAATAGCAATTCCAATAAAACATGAGATTGCTTGTGAAATAACTGTAGTCCATGCTGCTCCTGCAACACCAAATTTAGGAATGATTCCCCAACCTAGAATAAATATTGGATCTAAAAAGAAATTCAAAATGACTGAACCTAGGACTAAATACAGTGGAATTTTGACCTCTCCAACACCCCTCATTAAAGATTGAAAGGCCAAATAAACATACGTAAAAACTAAACCTATAAAAGAAATTTGTAAATATTTTACTGCATCGGGAATAATCTCTGCGGAAGCACCCATTATAGAAATCATAAAATTAGAGGTATAATATCCGACTATACTCATAAAAATAGAAAATAAAAAAATTATTGAAATTGTTTGTGTGGAAATAAAATTAACTTTTTCGTGATCTTCTCTACCTTTATGTTGGGAAATAAGTGTTGACCCTGCAATAGCCAAACCTCCTCCAAAAGAAGTAATCAGAAAAAGAACCGGCCAGCTTAAAGAAATAGAAGCTACAGCATTCGCACCCAAACGACCAACCCAGAAAGTATCTGTTAAACTGTAAATCATTTGTAAAAGCATTGCAAAAATTATTGGCAAAGATAAGAAAGTTAATGTTCTTAAAATAGGCCTATGTAAGAGATGATTTTGCTCTGCAATTTTTTCTCCGATTTCGCCAGCAATTTTTGGAGGAACATTGCTATCTGTTAGAATCTCTTTTTTCATTATAGCATTTGCTTTAGAAGGTTAATAAAGGTTTAGAGAAGAATTAGTTTTAGAAGAAGATATAAACTCATTCTAATATTTGATTGTATGGAAATTCATTTAGCTTCAATGGAGAATATCACTTGCTGGGCATTTAGAAAACTATGTCTTCCTGCAACAGATTCTTATACAGGCGTATTAAGTTTGACTAATCTAATAAAGAGATCAAATATATGGGAAGAAATAGATACTTTCAAAATAGAAGGACAAAAACAATGGATTCAAGTTGCAACTTCAAAAGAAACCGAATGTTTTTCATTTATTAAAAAATTAGAAGAGGAAATAAAAAACCATCCCGAGAAAGATAATGTTTACGGAATTCAACTAAACGCAAGCTGCCCTTCACCAAATTTAATTAGAATTGGACAGGGCCCTGCTTTGATAAAGCGAGTAACTAAAGTTTGTAATCTAGTAAAAGAATTGTTAAAGCAAGATAAGTTTAAAGTAGGAATAAAATTAAGGTTAGGTTTAAATGAAATGGAAGTAAGGCAAGGCAAAGTCATTACTTTGTTAGGAGAATTAGAGAAGATTGCTAAAGATAACTCTAATTTTACAAATGTAACTATTCATTTTAAACATGCTCAAGAATCTTCTTCTGCAAAATACGACTATTCTATGATTAATGAAGTAGCTTCCTTCAACTTACCTCTAGTTCTTAATGGTGGAATAAACAATTCTGAAGATGCAAAAAAATTAATGGAAATGATTTCTCCTGAAAATAGAAAAAACATCAAAGGAATAATGATTGGTAGGGAAGCTCTTAGAAATCCTGATTGCTTTTCAGAAATAGATTCTGAAATTAATAACTCTTCAAATAAGAATAGAACTCAAAAAGAAATTTCTTCAGAATTTGAAAATCTTTGTAAAGAACATAATCCAAAACCAATTTATTTATCTACGATTAAAGAACGAGTTAACGTCTAAAAGTTAAATTCCAAATCTTTAAAAACCGACAGAAACATTAAGATTCAACCCCCTCATAGCTCAATGGTAGAGCACGCGGCTGTAGGTTACTAGCATGGACATACCCTTTCGGGTTAGGATGAGATGCGATAAGATTGTATTCGCTAGAATATGATGTCAGCAGGACCCGTGTTACCCCGGTTCGATTCCTGGTGAGGGGATGTCAGTTTTTCTGACAATTCCCTAATTTTGGAGAGTTAGAGCAGAAAAAACTCCTTCCAACACCTAGAAAATTTCTTTTTAAACCCTCCACTTTGCTTATAAGGATTTTATGCCAAAAAGGTAAAATGGAAGATACACTACTGGCAACTTGGAAGGAAACAAAGAAAGAATTAGAAATGAGGCAAGGCCAACATTGGAAATTGCTTTATGGTTTTCTACTAGATATGGAACTAGGTCTAAATGTACCAAAAGGTTCTTCTGGATCTAGAAGACCTGCAACACTTTTAAGACTTTCAAGATGTCTAACAACTGTTTTTAATTTAATGAATGGCAGAGTTTTAGAAATTACACAAAGAGAAATCCATGAGCTATTCAAGAAAATGAAAGATGGAGACATTAGAAAATCAAATGGCACACCCTACCAAGACGTATCTGAGTTTATTAAAAATGCTAAAGTATTTTATGGCTGGATGAAAAGAACTAAGCAAATTCCTGAAGACATAACTCAAGATCTTTCTATGTCTGCACATAAAGGAGGAAAACCCAACTGGGTTTATTTAGGAAATGATAAAATGAAAGTACTAATAGATAACGCAAGAGGAGACTATCGGGCTTTAATGTTATTCTTATATGATTCGGGACTTAGACCTCAAGAAGCTTGGAAAATAAAGGTAGAAGACTTTTCAGAAGACTATACTATTCTGACAGTTTTAGAAAAAAGAAACGGAGAAAGAGTCAGCAAGACATTTGCAAGAACAATAAAATTAATGCAGTCTTCACAACTGATAAAAGAATTTGTAAAGTCTAAAAAACTAAAGCCGGAAGATTATCTAATAGATATTGAGCAACATGCTTTTAATTCTTACTTAAAAACAATAGCTCTTAGATATTTTGGGAATCCACAGATAGGAGATAGGGGAAAAATAACATATGACGATACTTCAACAAAAGCCAGAGCAAAATTATCAAACTTTAAACTTTATGATATAAGACACAACTCAGTTTGTTATTGGCTAGACAAATACAAAACAAATAAAGATTTGATGTATAGATTCGGTTGGATAAGAGAAGATAAAATATTCTACTATTCAGAGTTCTTAGGCAAGAGAGATACTATCGGCGAAGATGATATGTTCACAAAAGAGGACAAAACAAAGCTAGAGTTAGAAATAGAAAGAATGAAAAAAGAGAATGAACTCATAAAGAAATATCTACTAACCGTAATTCAAGAAACCGAAAAACAAAACCAGATATTTAACTCGCAAAAGACTCCTGTTCTCCTTTATAAAAAAATAGAAGGGCAGGAGGGGGAGAATTCTTTTTCTTGAGTTCTTTAATCAATCTCTCTAGTTCTTCGTATTCATGGTAATAGCTAAGCTTATACTGAAATTTTGCTTGTTTTTCTTTTAGTTGATAAAAGCTAGTATAGAAATCAGATTTTAATCTTAACACGCTCCATGCTCCAACTTTTTCATCATAAGCGAGTTTGCCAGTCGCCTCTATTACTTTTCTAGGAACTAATGCTTTGTTTGTTTCCAAGGTCATTGTGTGTGAATCAACTCTTTTTCACATCACCACTTATTATTTTTAGAAAAAATCTTTATATTCGCTTTTTATATCTTGAAAATCTTGCTTATTTAAATCAAATTTTGCACCAGGAGCATTATTCATATTATTAACCGCTTCTGTAAATTGCTCGTCAGTGAATGGAGTAAATCCTACTTCTTTGCAAATCTCTTTAATCTCTTGAGTTATTTTTTCTGCTTGTGATTTATCATCTGTTATTTTTTCTGCTTCAAAATAATTAAGAGATTTTGATTTTACTAAAGCAAATTCTATTCCTTTATAATCAAATACAAACGTTTTTGTTGCCATAACTACTCCGCAATTCCAGTCTAAACATTTCAAAAAGTCAACAGATTTGTCAAAATCTTCTAATCTAATAGGGATAAGAATTTCTTTTCTACTATCACTACTTCCCCATTCCCCATATTTCATAACTAATTCTGCTTTTTTGTTAGTAACTCTTATTCGTAAGTCTACTTTTTCAGATTTTATGTCCGAAACATCATTACTAACACTTCCCCTAAAATAAATTAAAGAGAATCTATCTTTTTCTTTTTCAAAAGTAGATATTTTATGGAATCTTTCTAATACCTTATCAAAATCTCCATTAATCTTGCCACGAACTTCAACCTCTATTTGATCTACCATATTTACACTAAAACTCCCGCATTTAAAAATCCTGTGAATTCCTCAGAAATGGAACATATATTGCTATTTGGCATTGTTTTCTTTCTCCAATTTTCTTAAGGGTATTCTTGTTAATCCCCAGATGTCCTGATATTCTTTTGGAACGTCTTTTTGTTTCCTTAAATAATTAATAGCTTTTTTTAAAATAGGCAAGGACTTGCCCCTCTCTGCGCAAATTCTATATGCTTGTAAATTGCAAGGACGAATATTACAATTTTGATCTACGTGCAAAAAGTTAGTTTTATGACAGAGGTCACATTTTCTGTCAAAACAAATGCATCTAAGTGTTTCAAATTTACCATGTTTAGAAGTATATTTGTTAATGCCCCACAAATAAGAACTTTCTAGCTTAATTTCTCCTAAACTTTTCTTTATTAAATCTTCAAAGAGGATCTGTGGTTTTCCTTTAAATTGCATTGTTGGCATAGATTCAATAAATCTAGGAGTAATCCCTATTTTGTTAAAATATTTCACAAAATCAGGAATTTCTAAATCATTTTCGCCGACAAATATAGGAACATTGATTTTAATTATTTCAAAATAATCTTTATATTTATTTATGGCGTTTAAAACTTTAGTAAGATCTGCTTGTCCTTTCATTAATTTTTTATTACGAGCATCTAAAGACACTATCAGGGATTTAGGAGATATAATTTTACAGCCTTGGGGAAATAAATTAATAAACGGTACTTCGCGAGAGGTGGTTTTAACGGAAAATCAAGCTCGTAAATTTGAACAAAGATTTACTCAAATGTGTGAAGAGGTATATAGAGAAAGATGCGATGCTATTGATAAGTATGGAGTGCAGTCTAATCAAAATTTTTCTTTGCTTAAAATAGAAAAAAATGTTGAAGCGATAGGTAATTTCTTTAAGCAATATCAGCACTTCTCAAGAAATTCTTTAATAATTGATTTACATGGAGGAGCTTTAGGATTTACAAAAAGAGAATCACAAAGAAAAGATTTTTGTAGTATTGCTGATGGGTTAGTTACTATTTTTTCAGCAGGAGTAAATGAGGTAGATACCGAAAGTGAAACTTGGCAAGGAAAAATTTCTTGGACAGATAACATTGAAGATGTAAATACTATCGATTCTTGGGTTGCTCACAAACTTCCTACAAAAATTGCTGAAGGATCTATGAAGCCTTACGTTAGACCTACTGAATTATCTTTTACTGGAGGTTATCATTTTACTTTATCTTCTGAAATGAACGAAGGGTTAAGGGCTTACATTGAACCTCTTTTATCTCTTCCAAAATAAGAATAGAAAAGGATTTCTTATCTTCAAAGATATATTTATTGGATTATACAAATGTATTTATATCTAAAAAAAGGCCTATTTTTATGTCAATTAGTACAAGAACTAGTATTGAAGATTTGGAAAAAATAAAGATAATTCAAGGCGGAATGGGTTTAGGAGTTTCTGGATGGAGACTTGCAAAAAAAGTTTCTAGTTATATTCCTACAGGTTACGATTCTTCGCCATGTTTGGGACTTATATCTGCTACAGCTCCAGATGTTTTGTTAACTAGAGGATTGCAAAACGGGGATAAAAACGGGGAATTGCGTGAAGCTCTTTCACACTTTCCAAATCAGGAGATTGCAAAAAAGATTTATGATAAATTCTTTATTGAAGGAGGTAAGTCTTCTGAGAAACCTTATCGTCTTAATCCCTTCCCCACATTTGAAAAAACAGGAGATTTAGAATTTACATTAGCGAGTACAGATTTAGAAGATGTTCTTGTTACGGGTGCATTTACTGAAGTATATCTAGCAAAGAAAGGGCATACAAATCCTATTGGTGCAAATTTTTTAAATAAAATAGGATTTGCTCAACTTCCAACATTATATGGTGCAATGCTTGCAGGTTTAGATGTTGCATGTATTGGTGCAGGTTTTCCTAGAAATATTCCAGAAGCAATTTCTGCTTTTGTATCGGGCGAAACAGCTAGGATGGCTCTTCCAGTCAGTGGAAAACCATACAGCATAGTTTTTGATCCAAAACGTTTTGGTAAACCTCAACTTCCCAAGCCTATATTTTTAGCAATAATTGGAAATCATTTAGGATTGAGAGGAGTGTCCAACGCAGATGGATATGTTTTTGAAGGAGAATTGGCCGGAGGACATAATTTTCCCCCAAGAAGCAAGTCACTTAATGATATTGGAGAACCTTTATTCGGTGAAGAAGATAAAATAAATTTTGGAATAGTTAATTCAACGCTTTCAAGACGAGTAACTGTTCCTCCATTCTGGTTAGGTGGAAATTATTCCACTAGATTACAAGAAGCACTTTCACAAGGCGCAGCAGGTGTACAGGTTGGAACTCCCTTTGCACTGTGTAATGATTCCAATGCTCTTCCAGAGCTAAAGCAACAAGCAATAGAAGAAATATTTAGGGGAACAAAAGTATACACGAGTGCACGAGCTTCGCCAACAGGATTTCCATTTAAAGAATTACCCGTTCCAGGAACAATCTGTACTCAAGAAGTTTATGAAGCAAGAGAAAGAGTTTGCAATCTGGGATTTTTAGTATCTATTCATGAAGATTCAAATGGTAAATTATACACTAGATGTCCTGCAGAGCCTGTAAATGCATTCGTTCGCAAAGGTGGTTCACTCGAAGAAACCGTAGGTAGACAATGTTTATGCAATGGTTTATGTTCCACAATAGGGTTGGGTATGCCTGGAGAAAAACCAATAGTAACTTTAGGTGCTAATGTAGATGCTGTAAAGGATTTAGTCAATAAACATGGAACCGAATACTCTGCCGAGAATGTTATAGACTATGTTTTAGGTCATAATTAGATTCAGAATACGCAAGTGGAAAAACAAGTAATTAATTCTTCCAATCCTCAATCAACTTATCTTTCTCTTTTTCGCCAATAAACTTTTCTTCAACTAGAAATTGTAAAAACGGAATAACTTTAGTATTTTCAGGAACCTTATCAACCAATTCAATATCAATTAAATCTTCTTCTGAAAGTGCAGCCATCGTTTCATCAAAAAAGCTCAAAACACTGTCTCTCGTAAAAGAATTCTTCATTATTTCTTCATCGAATGTTTTAGCATATTCTTCGTTTATTTTCTTTCTAGGCAAATTGAAGTCCTTTCCATCTTTCAAGCCCAAAGAGTCGCTCAAAAATGCCTTAAAATCGAAATTAGGGCAGTTAGAGAAGCAACTTATATCCGGAACATCGTCTAAAAACTCCGGATTTCTTGCAACCGGGAAAGCTCGGCAAACAATAGGTCTTTCTTTATGTATAGAGCATTTATTATCTTTCAAAAAAGGACACGGTTCTTTAGTTAAAACATAACCCGTACAAAAATACTTTCCGCTTTTCTTATCCAAAACAAAATCAATAGGTTCAATTTTAATCTTTTTATCGATACCTAATTTCTTAATTTTTTCAACTTCCCATTCAAATAATGGCAAACCTTTAGTGTTGCTATCTTCATCAGAAATCTTTCGACAACATTCTCCGCAACAAATACACTTAAATTTTAGCCCCATCTCCAACAAGGTTTCTCTCCTTTCTTATAGCAAACCCATATTAAAATTATTGTAAATATAGAAATAACTATTAAATTCTTAAGCCATTCATGATCTAATGTGTTAATACTTATCATAAAAAGAACAACCCAAATTAATAGAGCTAACCAACCTTCCCAACTGCAAGGATACCAGCCCCAACCATAATGTTTAGCCTTAAACCACAACTTTTTCATAATAGATTAAAGAGAAACAGCATTATAAACCTATCATAAATATCCTTATAAACTTCTAATACTTTATTTATTTATGGAATTGGAAAATATAGACTACATCTCCAAACAATCCAACCCTTCAGAAAGAATTAATCTCAATAAACTTACTCACTATCATGGAAAGATCCTCCCTCCTAATTTTTCAAGAGACAAGTTTCTAGAAATTATTCCTGTACAGATTCCTAGTTGTACTTATGGATCTATTCAGCATCATCTCCCGTTTGGAGGAATTCATCCTAGCTTCGGAAAATATGCAATAGTTCTCAAAGATAAAACTATACAAGTTTTTTCAGATTCAGAATTGGGTGGACAACATTTAGTAGACTTACTTTATACTCTAGCAGAAAAATCCTGAAAATAATAAGCCTGTTCTTTACGTAAATTCGGGAAAGATTTAAAAAGCAAAAGATTCTAAAGTGTTCAAAGAAGAGTTCTGTGATAATTTAGAAAAATGAACAACGAAAAATTAATATTATCCGAAATATTGGCAGACGGCGTTTCAGGGAATAAATGGGAATTAGAAGCGGGGGGCATAAATGCAAGTTACCAATTAGGAAGACTGGATGATGGTTCTGGAAACAAAATTGTAATTAATAATGAATCTCTCTCTGACACACAAGGGCGTTTTATGCATTCAGAAGGATCATGGAGATATGAGGATTATGGAACAATTAAAGCGAGATTAGATCCAAGAGCTCCAAAGGATCGCCGTCCGGATATGCTTTTACAGGGTAACTCCGTTTCTCTCTATAAGGGAGACACATTAAGATTTGGAGATGGGTTACGTTTAAATGTAACTTACTTTTAATTATTTTCTAAAATCTTCTAAAGATGAACGTCTACTCTTTCAATTCTTTTCTTCTTTTCTTAATATGGGAAATAATATAAGGTAATGAAAACATTAATGCTCCTAGTCCTGCCATTTGAACAGAAGTTATCAGTCCAATATTAAAATATCCCGAAATATTATCTGTTCTAGCAGTATATTGCGCTACTTCGGGTCTTGTCTCTTCTATTTCCCTTTTTCTAATTTCAAGTCTTTCCATTAAACCGCTTAAGTTTCCTAGCTGTTCATTTTGAGATGCAACATTCTCTAACTGTACTCTTTCTAGCTTAGAAACTACCGCTTCAGATCTAAAATTATTTCTATCGAAGTTAAATAAGTAATTTTTTTTAGAATGTTCTATTGCTTCACTTAATTCCTTTGATGCCGGACCTATATCCCAATACTCTTTTACAATTTCAGGGGCATTTTTAGCTCTATATCCTACATAATTAAAATGACCCGCAGCTAATGTTGTTGCAGCAATAATGCTAGCTATTGAAATGCGCGTTCCACACTTACTCATTCTCTCGCCAAATGAAAGCTCTGATTTTTTAATCATTAATTCTTGCGCTTCAGTAGAATGTCCTTTAGAAATAGACTCTTCTGGTTTAGTATAGTCCTTTGTTTCAACCATATAAATATCACTTAAAGCTCTCTTTTAAAGATTATTGTATTCTATTTAATTTTCTCTTCTAGGTTCAGCTAAGAAATAAACCATATTAGATTCAACTTCATGGATTTGTCCTTCTTTTTCAAATACTGCTAATGCTTGAGGTAATGCAAATTTACCAACAACTCCGACAGTTGAATAAACTATATAATTGAATGTTCTTTCTTCACCAGAACTCATATCGCCTAAATCCCATTGGATTCTTCTATTATTAGCATCAATCTTTGTAGGTTTGATTATAGTTTCAAACTTTTCATAAATCTGTACAATTCCAGGTATTCTATCAACCAACGAAACATTAGCAACATTTCTTCTTGCCTTTACATGTAATCTGATCTTTAATGCAAACTGTCCGGAACTTGTTTTTATAGGGAATACAGATTTAACGATTTCTAATTTTGTTTGAGTATATCTTCTTATTCCTACTATAATTAATAATAATGCTAATACAATCAATATAGGGTTCAAATAATTAGTTTTTATTTTAACAGCAAAACTTTCAGCAGGACCTAGCTTCTTACTCCATGCATATGTTACATAAAGTCCTTTTCTGCTTGCAGAGTCTGGCTCAACACTAAATGATGTAAATAATCTACTGATTATGTCTTTCTTAACTTCAACAACTACATTCTCATTTACATTTCCATAATTTATTTTAGAAATATCATTTGTTCTAATTAACCAACCATCAACAACATTCTTTGATTCTACTCCTGTTTTTTCGCCTAAATAGATTCTACCTTCTAATGTTCTAATTCCTCTGTCTGTTTGTACTTCTGCTGTTAATAAATAAGAACCTGCTTCAATTTTTTCTAATGTATTTTTTGGAACATCAATACTTATTTCTGCCTTGCTATTTGCCTTTACACTAAATGTTTGTTCAACATTGAAAAATACTGAACTAAATTTAGCATGAACATTATTCAAATTAATTCCTTCTTTATTTTGTATGTAAAATGATATCTTGTCAGAATCTGGACTGTTAACATCGGAAGAAATACTCAAAGCATCTTCAATTCTAACTACTCTAACAACCATTGTTCCTTCATAATCTTGATCTGTTTCTGTATTTCTTAATGCAACTGAGAAAGCATAAGCAGCAGGACCCTGTGCAACCAATTCAGTTGTTGGGTAAACATCAAAAATCAAAGAGTTTTTTCCGCCATTTAAATAAAATGGTGTAGATGGGAAAACTTTAACAGCTGTTAATGTATATATTAAATAGTTACCTGCATTAGCATCACTAATAGTTACTGGTACTTGAGCAGCTTGAGATAATTCTGGAATTACTGCAACATCTAAAGAATCTTGTTTTAATTCAAATGCTGATACAAATGATACTAGCAAAAACAATGTAAATAATGTTATTATACTCTTTTTCATGTTATTTTTCATTTATCCTATTTTATAAATCTTTTTATAGTTCTATATAACTATCTTTTTCCTTCTAAATTAAGGAAAGCTTTAGTATCCTCGACGAAACTTTGTGCTTTTGCAGTCAATGTGTCTTCGTATTCTTCTGCAGTTGTTCTCATAATATATTTATCATAAATTCCTCTTAATGTTTTGTAAAAAGGACTCTTGTCCCATGTTTCTTCATAATCTCTTTTTACAATAGCCTTTGTAACAATTTTTACTTCACCTTTATTTGTTTTGATTTTCTTTCCGTTTTCTTCAACTTCAACTTCAGACATTCCAAGAATGTGCCATTTTACATCTAGGACGTATTGATAATAATCTGTAACCTTCTTTTTTACTTTCCACTTAATTAGTATTTCTTTAGAAGAACCGCTTACTTTTTCTGTATACTCTTCTTCAGCAATATTGCTATATCCTTCGTTCTTAAACCAATTATAACAAAAAGTATACAAATCTGAATAACCAAAAAACCCTTTATGTTTTAAGGTCTGCTCAAAAACCGTTTTTTCTTCAGCCATCTTTTTCTTTACCTATACAAATATAATAAATAGTGTATATTTAAATGTTTTTAGACAAGATATTCTTATGGACACTCAGTACAGCAACAACCTTCACAAGAATTTCCTTCATATATTGGTTCTGGTTTCGGATTAAGATATTCCTGTCTAAGCTCTGAAAATAAATCTTTTGGTAAATAGGATCTTACAAATGATTCTGGAGTATCTCCGTGATCAAATGGGATTCTCTTTAATTCCTTGTCTGAAAAAAGACCAATAGATAAAGCATACGCAAAAGATTTTCTACTATTCTCAACAAGATGATCTGGATAAGTAAGTTCTCTTGATACTTTTCCACTAGTCATATAATCATAATCTGTTTGAGCTTGACTAAGTACTGCGGCTCTTAGTGCATTGTCAATCATAGAATCATCTAAAATTTTATGTTCGTAAAGAGCAGTAATTGCTGGTTTATTTTTTCTAGCATATCTGCTTAGATTAGAAAGCTCTACTTGACTTAAGTCAACTAATGCCGATAGTCTTAATTTATCTGTTAAATCCATAGAAAATTTGTTTTTTTGGGATATTTAAATATTATGGTATTCAATATTTTCAGCACAATAATTCTTATAAATAGGAGATGGATAAAAGCCATATGGCAAGTAATATTTCACCAGACAATACGGAGAGAACAATGGGTCGAGATGCACAAAGAAACAATATATTAGCTGCACGAGTACTTGCTGAAACAGTAAAAACAACTTTAGGTCCAAAGGGAATGGATAAAATGTTGGTAGACAATGCTGGAAATATTACTGTAACAAATGATGGTGTTACTATTTTATCTGAAATGGAAATTGAACATCCTGCTGCAAAGATGCTTGTTGAAATTGCAAAAACTCAAGAATCAGAAGTTGGAGATGGAACAACAACAGCTGTTATGCTTGCAGGAAAACTTTTAGAAAATGCAGAAAAACTTCTAGATCAGAAAATACATCCTACTATTATTACAAGAGGATATAGATTTGCAGCAGATAAAGCCCAACTAATATTAAATGAACTTGCAGCAGAAGTTTCTACAGAAGAAGAATTAATAAAAATCGCACAAACAGCAATGACTGGAAAAGGTGCAGAACATGCAAAAGACAAACTATCTGAATTAATTGTTCGTGCTGTAAAAGCAGTAATCGAAAACGGAAAAGTTAATTTAGATGATATTAAAATAGAGAAAAGAAAAGGACGTTCAATAGAAGACTCTGAATTAATTGAAGGAATTGTTTTAGACAAAGAAAGAGTTTCTCAGGAAATGCCTTCAAAGATTACAAATGCTAAAATTGCTTTATTGGATTGTGCTTTAGAAATAAAGACTCCGGAAAGAGAAACAAGAATTTCAATTTCATCTCCAGAACAACTACAGAGTTTCTTAAATCAAGAAGAAGAATTACTTTTATCGATGGTAAATAAGGTTATTTCTTCTGGTGCTAATGTTGTTATTTGTCAAAAAGGAATTGATGATGTTGCACAATTTTATTTAGCTAAGAAAGGAATTTATGCTGTAAGAAGAGTTGCAAGAACAGATTTACAGAAGATGGCAAAAGCAACTGGTGGAAAGATAATTTCTAACTTAAAAGAATTAACTGAGACAGAATTAGGTTATGCTGCAAATGTTGAAGAGATTAAAGACGCAGATGATGGAATGACTTACATCACTGGTTGTAAGAATCCAAAAGCAATCACTATATTAGTTCGTGGTGGAACAGATCATGTTATTGACGAGGTTGAAAGAGCTCTAAGAGATGGTCTTGGAGATTTAGGGGCTGTAGTAAAAGATCCTAAAGTTGTTGCAGGTGGTGGTGCAATTGAGATTGAATTATCTAAAAGACTAAAAGACTTTGCAAAAACTTTGAAAGGTAGGGAACAATTTGCAGTTGAACAATTTGCTTTAGCATTAGAATTTATCCCTACAACTTTAGCAGAAAATGCAGGTATGGATCCTTTAGATGTTTTAACTGAATTAAAGATGACTCATGAATCTGGAAACAAAAATCATGGTTTGAATTTATTCACAGGAAAAATAGAAGACACTCTAGCGAGAGGAATTATTGAACCTTTGAGAGTAAAGACTCAGGCAATCTCTTCTGCTTCAGAAGTAGCAATAATGATCTTAAGAATCGACGATGTAATTGCAGCAGGCAAACCAAAGCAGAAATCTGCTAATATGAATGCTATGATGGATTATGAATAATTATGTTACTAAGTAATGGTAACAAATAGAAAGATTTATAAATTACTATTTCTAGCCTAAATTATGGCAAATACACTATTAGCTAAGTTAGGCATTCCAAAAGAAGTTATTGCATGTAGAGATTTTGATGAAGTTGTAGATAATGGGCATTTTGTTAAACTATCTGAAAAACAACAAATAGCAATTTATAATTATTTTATATTACAGGAAACTGAAAAAGAAAAAGCTATTCCTTATACAGATTTAGAAGATGTAAGAAAAGACTTTCAGATAGAAGTTGAAGGAGACAGTACTTCTGTGAGTGAATTACTTGATGAAGGATATTATATTAGACAATGTAAGGAAAAAGGAAGACCGCTTAGAGCTCTTGCAGCTTGGAGAGACGAAGGCGAAGAGAAATATTTAAGAGTTGTATATGTTGCTCCGGAATTTAGAAGACAAGGATTGCTTGGTGGATTAATCGATGATGGTTATGATGGTAGACCAATTACTGCAAAAATACATCTTGGAAATCATCCAGCATTAAAAGCTGCTACAAAACATGGTTTTGAAATTCAGCAAAAAACAGGCGACTATTATATGATGCTTAGAGCATAATTTTTTTAGATAGAAATCTTTTTAAAACAACTATTTTTATTGCCTCGATGTCAAATTTAGGAAAAAGTATACCAAGAAAGGATGGCTGCGGAGTTGTGAATTTCTCTGGTACTTCTAATGAGCAAACAAATAGAAGTCATTATTCTAATTTAGTTAAATTAGCAAGAGAAAATTCTGTTAACTTATCTGGTTCTGCAACAATTCTTGGATCCGCAGCAGGCTATGGTGCTTTTTATTTAAGAGGTTACGGTTTTTCAGGAGAGATCATTGGTGAAGAAAGGGATCCCTTATCGGTAGATATATCTAAAAAAACACTTGCATATTTTGGTTATAAAGAAGTAATAGATACATTCAAACAAAAAGGACTCTTTGAAGCATATCAAGTTGTACAAAATTTGGAGAATAATGGTTCTCCTAAGAGACATTTGAGAGGAATAGAATTTTCGGAAAGAGATATTACTTTTTCAGAAGCCAATCCTTCTAAAAAAGATTTAATTGTTTGTGATTTTATACACACGCCAGAATTTCTAGGGCATAATGGTGCTTTATCTTTGTCTCTAAGATTAATGGACATTTCTAAAGAAGGAACCTTGCTTAGCTATAGGTGTGGTACAGAGCAAGACAGTTTAGTAAAAATAGGATTCCAAGAGATTGTACCTTCGATATTCATTAGAAGAAAATAAATCCCAAATCTTTAAAAATACTCAAAATAAAAGAATATTAAGCAGTCGTGGTTAAATGGTAGAATGGGGCCTTGCCAAGGCTTCGATCCGAGTTCGATTCTCGGCGACTGCATTTTCTATCCTTCTCAACATTTAAATAATCTTTAAACTATCTATAAATATGAGCGGACCTGGTGATGGAAAAATTCTTTTAGGAAAGGCTAATGTCTACATTCATGAAAAAGGAAAATCGGGTGCAAGTGTTACACACTTAGATATTGAATTAGACGAAATCAATGATATAATAAAACCTGGCGAAGCAAGTTATGTTGGAAGCAAAGAGGGCGGAGTTTTTATTGGCCTAAAGAAAGAAATGATTACTCGAGCTGAAAAGATAATTAAGAAAAAATAATATTAAATTTCTTCTAAAATTTCTTTTTCGCTCAATTTCTGCTCTTTTCCAGTCTTCATATTTTTCAAAGTATATTTCTTGTTCTTCACTTCATCTTCGCCTATAATTAAAACCTTCTCAATCTTTTTAGCATTTGCATAATCTAAAGACTTACTTGGGGCTTTATCTGTCAACAGCATAACAGGTACTTTCTTTTCTCTTAATTTTTGTGCAAGACTAATTGCTTGTTTATCTTGTGACATTGATAAAATCATAACTGTTTTGTTATCATAATCTACTTTTGAAATTAAGAATAAGGGTTCTAATCCGAATGAAATTCCTGTAGATTGAATTCCGTCAACTAAATAGCTTCCACCGCCTGTTAAAGCAACGCCCAATTCTTCTGCCCAAATTTCAAAAACTGTTCCGTTATAATAACTCAATCCTCTAGCAAGGAATGGTCTAAATTCAACTTCAACTCCATAACCTACACATAAATCTTTCAATTTCTTAATTTCATTGTAAAAATTATATTTTTCAAAAGTTTTTTCTTTAGCTGTAAAAACTTCAACTAACTTTTCAGCATCGTATTCTTTTAAATTTTTAGCAACTTCTTCTTTTGAAAGTTTGTCTAACTTATCTAATTCTCTAATAACTTGTTCTCTATCTCTTTCAACAATCTTTTTATCTTCTAGAATTTCATTAATTAACTTTCGATTATTAACATAGATTTTTGCAGGAATATTTAGCTCTTGGAAAACATTTTTAGCCATTGCCATCAATTCAGCTTCTTCTTTAACTGAACTTCCAATAACATCTGCATCACATTGTATGAATTGTCTAAGTCTTCCCTTTCTTATAGGTTCATCTCTAAAAACATAGCCAATTTGATATCTTTTGTAAGGTAACTTTTGATTTTTTGCAATTCTTTTTAATTGGAATGTAAATTCAAATCTTAAAGCAAGTTTTCTTTTACCTCGATCTTCTAATGAAAAAATATCTCTAACAGCTTCGTCATTTTGATTTTTTCCACGTACAAATTCTTCGTTCTCAACAATAGGGGTTTCTGCAGGTTCAAAACCAAATAAATTAAATTGATTTCTAATTATCTCAATCATTCTTTCTCTTTTCTTAGCATCTTCACCAAGAAAATCCTGAAAACCTTTTACTGTTTCGCTGCTCATTTTAATTTATTAGTTTTATATAGTTTAATAATGTTTTTAAAAGGTTAAGGAGCTCTAGTGGTCCGTTTTAAAACAAAAGTACTTACTAAACATTTTTCCATATCACAAGCAGGAACTGATTTCATCCAAGATCCTCCAAGATATATTCTTGGACTACCTCCTCTTATTCTTGCCGTTTCATCAGCCAAATCATACTGTAATCTGCCTATTCTATAGTCACAATTATTGCATATATTTTCTTGACTACTGGGCAAATCTGGAGGAATAATATTATATTTACTTGATATTTTAATATTTTCATCGAAAAGTCTACTTTCCATAATGACCTCCCCTCAGAGAAAGGTTACACTGAGCGATAGGATTATCTTTTTTAACAATGAATAAAATCGGAATTATTCATTCCGAGTAGAGTATTAAGGGCAATAAGTGAGTAAAACGCTCTGGATAAATTGTTTTCTTTTTTCCTTTGTATCATTTTATTTTTTAAAGGCGGAAGGAGGGAGTCGAACCCTCGTCTTACGAGCCACAGTCGCAAATCTTAACCGTTAGACGACATCCGCCATATTGTTCTCCTTATTTAATTCAGGATACCTAATTTTCCACATTTTCACCTTATTTAAATTCTTTGGACTGCTCCAACCAATCAGTTTTTCATATCTTTTTAGTGAATTAATGCCATTAAGGTAAATTCTACCTTTATTTCCATTAAAATATGTTTTAGGATTAAAGCCCATCATAGTCAATATTTTTTCAACTTCTGCTATTATTTTTTTAGAAAATAGTTCTAAACTTATTGAAGGATAATATTTTTGATATCCATAATTTGTTTTGAAGTAAATAGATCCATCTGTATCAAATAATCCTCTTAAAAATGAGGAAAGGATTGATAGGTTATTAACCTTTAAACATTCTGGAAAATCAATATACTGTTTATTTCCGGGTTTTATCCCCATTGTCTTAATTTTAAACTCACAAATAGCTTGTGAATACAGTTCAAAACCATACGTAGTCTGGTACCTCTTTAAATTAACTTCGGTATTGTATAATTTTTTAAATAACGGTTTAATATAGTCTTGATAGTATTGAACCTCATCTTTCATATTTCCTTTTAATCGGTAAGTGAATCTTTTAGAAGAAAGAAATCCATCTCCATAATGCATACCTATCTCTTCTGCCAATTCGGGAGTAATTTTTGTTGGCAGCTTTATTTTTTTATTTTTATCCGTTAAACTAAAGTTAACTTTGGAATTGTCTAAATCTAGATTTGAATTTTTGTAAAGTATTTTTATTTCTCCCAATTTCTTCTTCTGTTCTCCAAAAACCTTTCGACCAATAATTAATTTCTCATCGATTATTTTTACTGAGTATTTTTCTAATATATTTGGTAAATTTTCTTTACAAAGTAAAATCATTTTTTCAAAAACATCCAAAGGTATACTACAACTCTCAAAATAATATGCTTTACTTATTGTATTCTCATTAATCTCTAATTTTTTAGAGATTTCTGCCCAAGAAAGATTTATTTTTTCTTTGAAATATTTTACGAATTCTTTTTGTTTACCGACGGGAAAAACTGCTCTCTTTTTCATATAAAGAATAAGTATTTTGAGTATATAAGTTTTTGCACTATCGATTGAACTGTTTATAATAAGTTCTATATTTTGTATAAAAAGCTTATTAGAAAAGGCGTTTATTGAGAAATTAGAGTAGCAACTAGAACAAATCCTAAATGTGCCGATAACTCCGTGCTACCATAATAATCTCATAAGAACTAGGTTTATATGTTTTTGCTTTTATCGCAACATCTCTCTAATATCATATCCTCTAATCTGCAATGTTTTTCCCTTATAATCTTCAGTAGGTTTGTAATGAAAAATAACTTTTTTACCAAGAAGTTCATTTGGTAAAAAATTTGCAGGTTTACCATTGTAAGGATTAGTAACTCTTCTATCATAAATTCCATTTATTAAAATAAGATTGTCCATATTATCTACTCTTTTAACATCAAAGCCACACATGTTTAAAACATCCACTAATGATTTTGCCGCGGATTTCCTAACTTTTTCAGATTCTTCATATAAGGAAAGCATTCCGAATTTTTTTATTATCTCTGTTGCAGGTTCTTTAAATGAGATATCTACTGAGACTGGTTCTTCATTTGCCATAAATAAAAATATTATTGTGTATTTTTAAATCTTTCTAATGTAACTACTATAAAATAACTCCAAAAGATATATTTAAAATCTTAGAATTCTATAAATATGTATGAAGACATTAATACTGGCCGACTGTCATGAAAAAGATCCAAGTGAGTTAATTACTTCCTTTACTCAAGAAAGAGGAATTGAAAAGTTAGCTTTGCTCGGAGATATTGAAACGCCGGATATTTTAAGAAAAATAATTTCTACTGTAGAGAAAAATAAATTACGTTTTATTTATACTCCGGGAAATCACGAATATAGTTTCGTGCATAAAGAAAAGGGATTTGTTTTACGAGATCAATTTTTATTCTATACAAGGCTTTGGGAAGAGGCTCCTAAAGAAAAACAATTTGTAATAGAAGCATCAAAAGACAATAATTTGGACAAGAGTTTTATAGTTAGGGATGAAAATATCGTTTATGCACATTCTTCTCTAGTTCATGGGCCAAGTCTTGACAATCCGCATGTTTCAGATGTTATGTGTGGAAGAATACACGGAAGCGAAAAATTATTAGAAGCTAATTTTAAAAAAATGACTGAACTTGGAAACTTTAAATTATTTTTTAGAGGGCACGATCATCTTCCTGTAATTTGTAAAAATGATTCAAAAATAAATAATAAAATAGATCATCCAGTTGGCAAATATACTTTAGATTTAGAAAAAAATAGAACAATTGTGACTGTAGGAGCTTTTTGCTACGGAAGATATGTAGCCTATAATAGTCAAACTAAAGAAGTAGAGTTTGCTACATTAGGGAACCATTAATATGAAGACATTGCTAATAACTGACATGCACGGAAAAGATCCTGCAAGATTGATTCATAGAGTTGTGGAAAAAGAAGGTATTGAAAAATTGGCTGTTTTAGGGGATTTAGATACGCCAGATGTATTAAAATCAATTAGAGACTCGGTTAAATCTTTAGGTTTAGACTTTATTTATGCGGTAGGAAATCACGAATTTAGTTTTGTAAGGCATACTGGTTTAAGCGATGATGAAAATATGGTAAAAGAGATAAAAGTTCCTAGTAATGGAAAATTAAAAAAAGCACTATTTGTAAAATCCGCAGGCGAATATTTTGAGGAGTGGGACGCAGCACCTGCAGAGAAAGATTTTGTATTAAAGGTATCCGTAAACAGAGGTTTAGATTCTAAAAAATGTGGTTTGATTGTACCAGAAAAAGATATAGTTTATGCTCATGCATCTTTAGTTGAGGTAACTCCCGCAAATCCATTCTATCCAGATTTTATGTGGGCAAGATTCCTAAAAGAAAAAGAGAAAATCAAAAGAAATTTTGAAGCAATGGATTATCTAGGAGATTTTAGAATATTCTTTAGAGGTCATGATCACATCCCCTCTGTTAGATCTTCTTCCGATGGGCAATCTATAAGATATTTCGACGGAATTAAAGGAAAACACCAATTAGATTTTGAAAACGCTCGTGCGATAGTTACTGTAGGAGCTTTTATCGCAGGGCACTATGCAGTATATAATTCTGAAAGTCAGGAAATAGATTTTAGAAGACTTAAAGTAGAAGACCGTACTAAATTGAAAGTATATAATTTTTAGAATTAAATAGTTTTCACTGGAAATAAACAACTTTTCCACCATAATATTTATAAACCAAATTTTTAGAAAAGAGATTATGAACAAATACGTTTATTTATTTAAAGAGGGAAAAGCTGAGATGAAACAACTTCTTGGCGGAAAGGGCGCTAATTTATCTGAGATGACAAACATCGGACTACCTGTTCCAGCTGGTTTTACAATTACTACTGAAGTTTGCGATTACTACTACAAACATAATAAACAATATCCGCAAGAAATGGACCCTCAAATAGACGCTGCCATTAAAGTCCTTGAGAGCCAAGTTGGGATGAAGTTTAACGACAACGTTTCACCGTTGTTGGTTTCAGTCCGTTCTGGAGCTGCGGCTTCTATGCCTGGTATGATGGATACTATTCTTAATTTAGGTTTAAATGACAAAACAGTTGAAGCTTTAGCAAAGAAAACAAACAATCCAAGATTCGCTTACGATTCTTACAGAAGATTCATTCAAATGTTTGCAGATGTAGTTTTAGAAGTAGACTATGATTTATTTGAACATGCTTTGGAAAATTTGAAAAAAACAAAGGGAATCAAATTCGACACAGAATTAACAGTTGAAGATTTGAAACAACTTATTGTAACATACA
>CAZFJM010000004.1:0-43675 GCA_964519415.1 Candidatus Woesearchaeota archaeon
ATAACTGCTGGGACGAGCATGTCTCCTTCTTTAGGTATTTCATATTTGTAATTTGCCATAGTTAGATTAGAATTAATTAGTTTATATATTTGATTTAAACGTCAAGAACAACTTGTGTTTGCCAGACGTCTTTATCTTCGTCGAATCTGACGAACATTTCGCTGTAGGTTATTGCTTTAACATCATTTGTGAACTTATAGTGGTCGCCTTTGTCTCCTGTAACTGTTGCTGTAAGTGTGAATTTTTCTTTATCAATATTAACAGATGATATATCTGAAAGAAGAAAATCTTCAGAGTCTAAAAGAACAATAATCTCTTCTAAGAACTTATAGAGTAGATTTTCAAGATTTGTGCCTTGGATTTCGATATTTTTTGTTTCTTGCTCTAAAATAGTTATATTTCCGCAAATTGCCTCTCTTAATGCTTTCGCTGATTCTACGAATGTATTTTCAAGAGTATCTGCTTCCGCGGAGAACTTTACATCCGCAGTATGGTCTAAAAAATGATAAGTCATTGTCTAAAATGGTATATTCTTGGGGGTTTTTAAGTGTTGGGGTTGGGAGTAATTAAACGCTTTTCAAAATATTTATATAGTTCTCTTTTGTTGTTTTTTAATGAAGAAAGCATGGGTGGTGATTTTAGTATTAGTCGGTCTTTTTTTTGCAGGAGTTATAGTTTCTCTTAATAACATTAATAATCAGGGTTCTTGTTTGGACTCAAGTACTTTTATTGAAAGTTATTGGAGTTATGCCTTAAGACTAGATTTTTGGAATGTAGCAATGGAGCCTAAAGTGCTTGTTTGTACTTATGGATGTTTCGAAGGTAGATGTTTGACTGCTGAAGAAAAAGAAAATTTAAAATTACCTTCTGCTCCTGATTTACCGCCAGAACCAAGTCATCCTGTTGATTTAGGTTAATTACTTTAGAATTTTTCCTGTTTCTAAATACCAAAGATAAAGATCTAGTTCTGCTAAATTAAGATTTACTTCTTTTCCAAGTTTTGCTAAAATTTCTTCTATTTCTAGGTATTTTTTAGGAGTTATTGTTTTAGGTCTTTCAATTAGTTTTTCTCTTTCTAGTAAATCTACTATGTGAAAGTCGATAATCGCTAGGTCTTTATAGCCAACATTTCTTAGGAAGTGTGAAGATTCTTTCATTCCCAAACCTTTTACTGTTTTTACTAACCAATCTCTCATTTCTTTTCCTGATTTTTTGAAAACTAGAGAGCAAAGTTCTGTTTTACAATCTCTTGCTTCTACGATTCTTTCTGCCCTTTGAGGCCAAAATCTGTGTCCGATTTGTTTTAATTTTTTAGCAAGTTCTTCTTTTGGGATTACTTCAAAGTCTCTAGACATTTCAGATTGGATTTGAATACACTTTTCAGCTTGGAAGTTTGCCGTTAATAGACAAAAACAAAGTTCGGAGAAAACTTCGTCTTGCTTTTTATTTCCAAAAGCTTCGAATTCTTTCATTCTTTTATCTATTACTTCTTTAATTGATGAATTTTTCAGGTTTTCAATCTGAGATTTGAGATTTGGCATAGTAATGGTAGAATAATAATGTTTATTAAGGTTTTTGAATAGGTTATTTTATGGGCTTTAGAAGTGTTAATTCTGGAGTTGAGAGGTTAGTAGCCTGGGCTGATTCTAAAGTAAATAATCCTCTTTTGCGTTATGAGCCTTGTAGGATTTATTTAGAAAGGTCTTCTAAGAATTGTTTGCTTTTTGGTAAGTCACCCTGTGTTCGGGCAAGGATTGAAGATTACAAAAGTGGGAAAGTTTATCTGAAAACCTCTTTCTCTTTATATCCTCTTATACCTCCTATCTTAGGTCTATGTGCGGACGCACGGACATTGGATGTACTTGAGAAAGTTGCTGCAGCTTTGCATGACAAGGGCGTTAGATATGAGTCTAGTTTAGATATAAAGGATTAATTATTTTCAAATAGTTTATAAATAATATTTAGTTATTCTATTTATGAGAATTCCTTTAGATGTTGTTGGAGATATTGCGATTTTGAAGTTTTCTAGATATGTTCCTTGGATTTATAAGAAATATTATGGTTGGAAGCTTTTGAAAAATAATCAACATTTGAAAGTTGTTTTGGAGAAAACGGCTGGTTTTTCAGGGGTCTTGAGAACACAAGAGACTCGATGGATTGTAGGTGAAAAGAGAAAAGACACTATTCATAGGGAAAATGATTGTTCCTTTTATTTGGATGTTGATGAAACTTATTTTTCTCCGAGACTAAGTCAAGATAGAAAAGTTATTTCTGATGAAGTTTTAAAATCTATTAAGAGAAATTCTAAATTACTAGTTATGTTTGCAGGTGTTTCTCCTTTGCCCATTGTTTTAGCTAAAACTTTGAAAAGAAATAAAATTTCTGCTGAAATTATTTCATCTGAATTGAATAAGAAAGCTTGTGAGTATGGGGAGAAGAATGTTCAGATGAATAAGGTGCAAGATTATATTAAAGTTTCTTGCGGTGATTCGAGAAAATTATGTGAGTCTATGGCTAAGAAAAAACAGAAGTTTGATTTTATCTTTATGATGCGTCCAAATTTAGAAGATACTTTTTTAGATTCTGCTTTAAAAGTTGCTAAAAAAGGAGCTGTAATTTATTATCATGGTTTTGGAGAGGAAGAAAGTGTTAGAAATGAGATACTAAGAGATGTCCAAAAGTCTAAAAGAAAAATTTCAAAATTAGAAATTAGAAAAGCAGGAGATATTGGCGTTAGAAAAAATAGATATAGTGTAAACTTTAAGGTTTTGAATTAATTTTTTTATTTGCTTTTAGATATTTCTATTGTTTTCTTTTCAGGTAAATATATTGCATAAAATTCACTCCCTACTTTGTGTGCTCTTCTATTTGCATTCATTTCAATGTATTTTCCTAATCCTTGATGTGGTATTTCTTTGAATACTGTTTTTGTAGGGGTATATATCTTTTGTTTATCTTTTTGTCTATAAATCATTGTTTCACATATTAATTGCTCTACTAATTCTTTTGTTTGTTTATCTGCACTATCTATACAAAATTCTTCCTCTTTCCTTTTTAATAGTTCAGAATAAGGTAGTGTTATGGTTAATCTTCGATCTAAACATTCTATTAATCCTAGCGTTTCAAATACTCTTTCAAGTTTTTTATCTATTTTATCTCCGAAAAGAGTTCCAGAAGTTATGCTAGCATAAATTGGATTTTTAGTTTTATCTTCTAGGGATGCTTGTTTGATATTGATTTCATTTAATCCTAAGAATGTAGGGATGCTGTATGCTAATGAAGGGGTTTTTGTTATTCCTTGATACAATCTGCCCTTTATCTCTGGAAATGTGATTTTTAGAATGTCTTCTAATTTGTTATCTATTTGTTTTCTAGAGTTTTCAATTTTAGTTATATATTGATGTGTGTATATTTTTAATTTTATCATTGTGAGTTTAAATGAATTGTTTGGCTTAATAAAGCTTTTTGCTAAGAGCTGTATTAAATTTTAATAATCGTGTCTGTAGCCTCGAGTATCTCCTTCTACTGATGTCATTCCATGGGTTTCTAGGAATACTTCCATTGTAGGTGAGCAACCATATACGGGGTGATGTATTCTTGATCCTCCTTTAGTTATGTATACTGCTGGATCTATTCCATCTCTTAATTCAGATTGACTTCTATTTTTTTTGTTAAGTTTCTTTATTTCAAATGGAAGAAGGGGTTGTTTCGCTGTAGTTTCTAGCTTTTGAGTTTTTAATCTTTCTGCTGCCTCTTTTATTATTTGGATTCTATCGGTTCCCATTTTGAGTAGTCATAGTTTGCAGGATCTTTTCCGCCGTAGGCTTCTAGCCTATTCTTTTGTAATTTTTCTACTTTCATTTTTCCAGTTGCTAAATTAGGTCCATAAAAACTAAAGATTCTTTGGATATCTTCTAGATGATTTATGCTTTGCATATATGCTCCTGCAATTGCTATTTTTTGATAACCTCCTAAGGATTCATCATTAATTATACCTCTTATTCTAAAGTGTAGATTTTTTAAAGAGTTGCTTGTAGCAATGTTTAATTCTGAAACTAAATTGCTTGTTGCTTCTTCTCTTCCTTGTTTTAGGCCCATTTGATAAAATTGTGCTTGTGTTTCTTCTAATTCTATTTCGTGCTTTTTGTTAGGTAAGGTTGTTAATATTGCCATTCCTGTTGCAACACCTATTATTCCTCCAATAAATGCATTGTATAGTGTTTTTTTCATTTTATCTTTTAGAGATTTCTAGTTTTTTTGCCTGTGAAAAATATTTTGCTTGAAAATTAGATTTAGATTCTATTGCTTTTCTATTTACCGCTGTTTCTAAATATATTCCTAATTCCGGATTAGTAACTTCATCTAAGCATCTTGATTCTGTATTTCCTGTTTGTAAGCTTTGAACAATTTCCTCTATTGTTTCATTAGCTGTTTTTAGATGAAAAGTGTTTTTTCTTTTCGTTAATAAGTCATATAATGAGACTTCTTTAAATAGGGGTTTGCCTTCTTCTGTAAAATTGAAGGATCTTAAAGCTTCTTTTAGCTTTTTATTAATTATATCTCCAAAAACCCCGGATGTTTTCAGGTTTAAATATATGTCAAAGTTAATATTGTCGTATGAAATCATTGAAGTAGAGAATTCATTTAATCCTCCTAAGGTCGGTAAAAAATATTTTAGTCTTCTTCTATTTTCTAGATATGGTGCAAAACGTGCTTCTATATTTGGAAATGTTTCTATAGTTAGTGCTTCAATTACTCTATCTCCTATTTTTTCAGATACTTTTTCTGAGTGTCTAAAGTGATGTTGGTATTCTTTCATTTTTTTGTTGTTCCTCATAAATTTCTTTTCTTAATCTTTTGATATCTTCATCAATTCTGCCTTTACCTGCATAAACTAAACTGGTTGTACCCATTAAAAATCCAAGCCCGGTTACTGTTTTTTCTAAAAGACTTTCTAGATTTATGCATGAAAATACTGAAGCTTCTAATAATCCTAATGAAAGAAAAGCAACTCGTGTATAATATTTTTCTTTTTCATTCATATTTTTATACATTAATTTTATTTCTTCTATCATTTTATTATTTCCATAACGTTCGCTTAAAAGTATTTCGGTAGTGAGAAGATTTAATCTTTCCAAGCTAGTTCGAAAAGATAAGCTAATGAATTTGTAAAGTATTCAGAATTTATCCAGAAACCATAGTCGTAGTCTTCGTGTACGTTTGTTGGTTTCAATGTGAAAATTAATTCTTTTCTATCTGCAATCATAAATCTAGCGTTGATTTTCTTTGATTTGATTACAATTCCGAATTTCTTGCAAAGTCTTTTTGCTTCTGAGTCATCATCTGAAACAATTACTTTGATGTCTGCATTTCTTTTCTTTAATTTGTCGAAAACTTCAGAGAACATTTTTTGTTTAGACATTAATTCATAAGAGGATGTTGCTAAGTAAATGCTATCTTGTGCGCTTTCCATTGTATCTCTTAATTGAGAATATAAGTTTGATCTTCCTTTGATAGAAGTTGATAATTCGTGGTTTTTCATTGGCTCGATGCCTGTATCATGAAGGTTCAATAATTCTTCATATTCTTTTGTTTCTTTTAAGTTTGAAAGAACTTCTACTTTTTCTTCAGCATGTTTCATTGTGTTGTTTTTCAATTTTTCAATAACAACAGATGGTTTAACTGCTAAATATTTTACTGGTTTGCCTAATTTTTCAATTGCATATCCGCCTTTTTCTAAAGATTCTAAAACGTCATAAGTTCTTGATCTTGGAACGCCAGACATTTCTGCGATTTCGCCTGCAGAAGACATTCCTTTAGAAAGTAAAGCTAACCATACTTTTGTTTCATATATATTTAAGTCAAATGAACTTTTGATTTTTTTTACTAATTCTGGTTTGATTATCATTTTGTATTTGTCGTAAAAATTATTGTATTTTTTACTACTCTTAACCGATACAACCCTTTATAAATGTTTCGTTTATGTTGTCTTTTATAAGTGACAACTAATAGGAAGATTTAAAAGTATCCTAATTGAGATATCATAATGGTAAAGAATAAATTTCCTATAACTGTTGGTTTTGGATCTGCGAATGTTCAATTAGAAGAGCATCGAGATTATTTGAATAAACCTGCACATTTTCAAAATCAAACGGGTATTGTTCATGGAGTTTATATTGGTACAGAGACTGATAAGTATGGAATTAGTTATGCTCTTTTTAAGCCATCAGTTATCTATGACGGTCATAATCGTGCTATTCTTGATAATACTAATGCCTCTAAGCTTATGATGCCTTTAGTAGTTATAAGGCCATTAGCAACTTCTTTAGAGCAATATGTAGATGCGATGAATACATATGATGACAGAGCAAAGACAAAAAAATAATTTTATATTAAATTAATTAACCAGCAAACTAAAAGTCCTAAGAATATTCCTGCGGATATGAATGGCATTGCGGGATAGAATTTCTTTTTCTCAGAGAATATTAAAAGAGCAGTTAATCCAATAAATGCTCCGATGATTACTGAGATTGCATAAGCTATTCCTAAAGAAAGCATGAAAACTCCTGCAGTTATTATTGGGAAAACAACATCTCCTCCGCCTAAAATTGCCATTGCGATTTTCATTTTTTTATTTTTCTTCTTTGATTTTTTCATAGATATCATTTTTTGTCTTACTTCTTTTGTTAAATAAGGAATTAGGAATCCTCCAAATATTTTCAATTCATTCATTTGGAATTTGGCCATCTTTTGCATTATTCCTGAATGCCAGACTGCCCACATATCATATATTGAGATTAATATTAGTAAAAGAATAGCATACAAAGGCGTTAATATTGGAACAAATATAGTGGCTATTCCTGGATAAATTAAAACTTCAGTTAAATTATGGATTACTACTGAAGGTCTTAATAGTTTTAATATTCCAAATATTATTGCAAATATTAATGGGAAAATATAGTTTGTTATTCCAAAAATGTTTTTCAAAATTGCAGCCATTGAGATGGAAAGTGCAATAATTACTACAATTAAGAACCAGGTTTTCATTACAATCCTTAATTTGTATTTTGTTATAAGAACAACTATTAAAATTGCAATAATAAAAGAACTTATTAGTTGGTAGAAATAAAATCCATAGCTTGTTGTGTCTGTATTTGATGCAGATAGAAATTCTGGAACTGAGTCAGATGCAACAACATAAAGTCCTACAAACTGAGTTAATAAAAACATACAGAGAAGAATAATTGTTATCGTAGTTTTGTGTTTCATCTTTTATATTTCTTGGAATGTTTGGTAGTTTTTAAACTGTTTGGCTATTTTCTCTATATTTTTGCTGTAACTAAAAAGTAGTATCTAATGCATATATTTATAAAAGGTTTTTTTACTCTATAACTTTATGAGAAAGCCTAAATGGGATTATAGAAATTTAATCCAAGATGGAATGAATGTTTTTTTTTATAGAGATACAGATCATGTTTCTGAGACTATCCAAGCGAGAATTTACTCTGAGATGAGTGCAAGAGTTAGAAATGGTTTACATAGAACTCTTTTTTGTGAGGGTCGGTCTGATGTTTTTTCTCCTAGTGAATTTAAGAGATACAGTTCTGAATCTAAGTTAAGGGCTGCAAGGGCTTCTTCTCATGGGCGATCTTTAGGCGCTGATGAATTACTGGCTTTTCGTAATTTAAAGAGCGTTATAGGGGGCAAATTATCTATTGTTGGTGTTGACAGTGAAGAACTTTTAGATAAACAGATGGATGTAATTAGAGAAATAAGTCGTTTTGAGGATATTTCTTCTAAGCGTGATCTTACTGAAAAAGAATCTATTGAACAATTATGTTTATTTTTTGATAGTGATTCTCTTTCTAAACAGAGAAGTCTATATTCTGCTGAGGTCGTTGTAGATTATATGGATTCTCATAATGTGCGTTGTGCTGCGTTATTTATGGGTGAAGATCATTTTAGAGATATTAGTTCTTACTTTAGAAAGAGTGGTGTGGGTTATGCTTCTTTTTATCCAGGAGAGGGAGATAGTGATGAGAAAGATGTTCTTAATTATATTGGGAAGATTTAATTCTTTAAGTTGTTATATGCTTAATAATCTATAATATAATAATTTTTAAAAATAAGGTATTCTTCTCTTTTTTATGGCTATTGATCTAAATTTAATTTTATTTAGTCCTGTGGAATTGCGTAAAATTGTTGTAGATCATGCTAGGATGGTTGTTTCAAAAGAAGAATTGGCTTCGCAAGCTGTTTTCGAAAGAGTTTCTGGTGAAAACGTTTCAGATTGGGATTATCAAATTGCATTCAGTGTTTTAAAGGAAAGAGAACCGAAAATTGTTCGTGATTCTATTTTGGGTTTTGCTAGAAAATATAATTTTATGCAAAAAGAACTTTTGAAGAATAACAAGTTATTTAGTCAGATGGCTTGGGATGCGTATAAAAAAATAGGGGTTTCTTTTCGTTCTCCTGCTTTTAATAGTATGTTTAGGACAGAATCTGATTTGAATTTTGCACGTTTTTATATTCGTTGCCAGTTAGATGGGTTTGCTAGAAGGGGCGGAAATATTATTTTTAATGATTGGGATAAGGTTGAAATGGTTAAATATGATTCGGATTTTCTTTTCGGAGTTGGGCAATATAAGTTTCGAGATATAAATGGGAATGAGTTGGAAAGTATATGGGATTTTAGACAAGAAAAGCTCCCTAATTTTGTGTATGCTAAAGAACTTTAGAATATTTTATAAATGATATAATCTTGGGGAAAATATGAAAAAGGGTGTAGGTTTATTATTTTTATTTTTAGTAGTTGTTAGCTTTGGAAGTGCATATACTCATTTAGGAGATAGTATTTATTTGAACGTGAGTAATAGTCAAGGTAATTTGTCTTCAGCTATTAGTTCTGCAAAGTTTACAGGAACTTATTCTGGTGGAGATTATTCAGGAGATATTATTTTTGGACATAAGGTAAGTGAAATTATTGTTAATGTTAATGGAACTGTGAAGACTTTTGCTGTAGCTTTATCTGACGGTACTTTGAGAAATACTCCTAGTGGTAGAAGTCCTTTAGTTTATACTGGTTCTAATTTGGTTCATGGTGAATTTGGAACAAATATTTTAGTTAGTAATGGAACTACTATTAATTTACAACAGGCAATTAATGACGGTTGGTTTTACGTTGGTTCTTCTTGTATTCCAAATTGTGCTGGTAAGTCTTGCGGCAATAATGGCTGTGGTGGAACTTGCGGAAGTTGTGCAGAAGGTTATAGATGCAATAGTGCTTTTTCTTGTGAGATATTTACAGATGCACAATATAATGGTTGTTCTGGTAGCTCTATTTCTGCTTGTGGTCCTGCAGCAAGTTATAGTAATGATACTTATTTTTTTGGTTGTGCAGATTATCGTAATAGTATTTGTTATAGTTGTACTTTGTACGTATGGGCTGGAAAAGTTTTGTATAATACTGGTACTGATGGTTCGACTCTTGTTTCACCTCCTCCGGGTTTTTTAGTATGGCAGACTGGTTTGAATCCAGGTCCTGGATATATGTTTTATTCTTGGGGCGGAGCTGTTGGTTATAAGGGTAAGGGTGGAAGTTCTCTTTATTGCTTTGAGATTAGGCGTAGACCTTCTACTTAATTTAGAATTATCTTAATCTAATAGCTTCTAAGTTCTTAGGAACTACTGTTTCTACTTTGCTTAATTTGTAAATTGAAGATGCTAAATCTAAAGCTCTTGAAGCTTCACCGTGATTTACAATTATTTTCTTAGGGAACGGAGACAAATTATTTAAGAATGCCATCAATTCATTTCTTGAAGAGTGTGCGGAGAATCCTTCGACTGTTTTTACTTCTAATTTTACTGGACATCTTTCTTCTTTTCCTTCTGATTGGTAAACGTATTCTTTCAATCCTTCTTGAACTTGTTTACCTAATGAACCTGACCCTTGATAACATACAAAACAAACTCCGTTTTTCTCATTATCTGCAAAATGCTTGAAGTACTCAACAGAAGCTCCTCCTGCTAACATACCTGATGTTGCTAGAACTACGCATGGTCCTCCTTCAACAACTAGTTTTCTTTCTTGCCCAGAACCGACTTGTTTAAAGCATTCTGCAACGAAAGGATTCTTATCTTGGAAAACTAAGGAACGAACATTTCTTGATAAGAAATCTGGATAAGCAGTATGGATTGCATTGATATCCCAAATCATACCATCGATGTAAATAGGAACGTTAGGGATTAATTTATTAGCAATAGCATCTTCCAAAACTAACATTGTTTCTTGAGCTCTTCCTAAACCTAATTCTGGGATTAATAATTTTCCGCCTCTTGAAAGAATTTTATTTACATATTCTAATAATTCTTCTTCGCCTTCTCTCTTAGATTGCGTTGTGTTTTCTTTTCCACCATATGTTGATTCTAATTGCATTGTTTCTAATCTTGGGAAATATGTTACTGCAGGTTCTAATAATCTTGATTTTCCGTATTTGCTATCGCCAGTATACAAGAAATTGTGTAAACCATTTCCAATATTGAAATGGATCATTGCGCTTCCAAGTGCGTGACCTGCATTGTACATTGTAATTCTAATATCGTTTGTAATGTCTGTAACTTCATTGTAATCTAAACAGATTGTGTGTTTTACCATTTCTGCAACATCAGTAGAAGAAAACAAAGGAGCGGAAGCTTGTTTGTATGCAACCCCAATTAAGTCCATTGCTAAAAGTGCAGCTACGTCTCGTGTTGGTGCAGTCATGTAAGTTGGACCTTGGTAACCTATTTTGTATAAGTAAGGAACTAAACCTGAGTGGTCTAAGTGAGCGTGAGATAAAACTACTGCATCAATAGAATTGATATCAAATTCTGGTGCTTCAAAATGTGGATATTTATCTTGGCCTTGCGCGGAAACATCAATACCGCAGTCAATTAATATTTTTGTTTGAGGAGTTTGCAATAAGAAACAACTTCTACCTACATGTCTTCCAGAACCTAAAATAGAAATTCTAACCCATTCATCCATTTTTGTAGGGTCCCATTCTTTGTAGATCTTTTTACCGATATCATTTAAGAATTTTTTTCTTTGGTTGTTGTTTAAGTATAAAACTGAACGGATGTTTTCAGTGATTTTGGATTTGATTGCTGGGCTTCTTTGAACTACAGGAGACCATAATGTCGCGTCTTTAACATCTTTTAATAAGCTTCCAGATTTTCCGATTACTAGTCCGGGTCTTTTTGCTTCAATTACTACTACACTTCTGGGAGTATCAAATAAAATTTGAGTAATTTCTGCTTCTACAGGGATAATTCTTCTAATTTCTTTTTCAGTTTTTTCCTGATCCATTACTATTTTTGGTTCAGCTCTTAATTCGACTCTCTTCTTGATTTTATTTACAATTGCCTTAACTGCGTCATCGCCATCTTTCAAGAATTTTCCGTCTTCTGTGTAGATAACTATGTTTGCGCCTTCAAAATTCATGGAACTAATTGTTCCTTTAGGCAATTCGCTTTTTATTGTTTCTAATATATCTGTTCCCATTAATCTGTAATCTCCATTGCTTGGACTAAAGTATGTCTTCTTACGCCGTGTGAAATAATTGGATGTTCGTCTATTCCATCGCTAATTATTTGATTAGCACATCCTTCATGGTATTCTTTTCCCTCGATTGTTTTTCTTCTTTCTTCTCGGTACATTGGTTTACCGCATAAGTCATATGCGCAAGTTCCAACTACTTCTTTCATCCATGCTTTGCTTTCTTCTAAGTTCATTATTGGCATTTTATTTTTTATAAGAAATATTTCTATTTCTCGTTCTTAATTTATTAAAAGTATAATTATTTCTTATTTTCCGTATAATTTGGTTCTGCTCTTAATGCAGATACTTGTTTTATTCCGTCTTTTGTGATTGTGAAAACATCTACTCCATTTCCAGATGCTGTGTCTCTTTCGCTTGAAGATTTGATTGATTCAATTGCAAGTTTAACTCCTTCTGCAACTGTTAAATTTGGTTTGTATTGTCTTTCTAATAAACCTAATATGTAAGGCATACCTGAAGAGAAATTTGCATCATAATCTTGGATTTGATGAACTCCACCTGCTGGTTCTACTGAATATAATTCTGCTTCTCCGTTATCATTTAAGCCGCCAACCATTGTTCCCGCTACAAAAGGTATCATTGAAGGTTGTCTAATATTGTTATATGCGATTGCTCCAATTAAGAATGCTGATTCTTTTACGGAAGGTCTCTTCTTGTCTTTTAGTTCTTTAAGTTTTAATTGTGCTGCTGCAATTCTTTGTAACATGTCAATATCTGCTGAACCGCCTGTTCCAGAAACAACTATGTATTCGTTTATCTTTACAACTTTTTGATTGTCTTTATGCATTACGATTTGTCCGCCAGCAGTTGATCTTCTGTCGCCAGCCATTACAACTCCGTCTTTACAAACAAGTCCTACTAAGCTTGTTCCGGAATGCATCATGTTTTTTTGAATGTCTTCGTTTGAAACCATTTTAAATTTTCCTTGAGAATTAAACCCCTAGAATTTATAATTACTCTAGTTTTGTCTAGTTTATAAAGATTTTGGTTCTTGGTTAGCTTCTCTTAGTTTTTTTTCTAATCTGATATTTTCTAGCAACTTCTCTATTCCATCACAAAATGGTTGAGGTATGCCTGGTAATTTCATTTGTTGATTTTCATAGTTAATACATGCTATCCTAGCTTCGGTTCTCCAGTATTCATTAGTGTTAATTTTAAAGGTTACAAATTCTTTAGCCCAATAAGGATAGTCTTCTCCCATTGCAGATCGAAGATGTTGATTTAAGTCGCATTTGGGTTTTTTTGTACAGGATCTGCAATATCTAAGAACTTCGATTCCTTCAGAATATCCTACTAATCTTGGATCTATTATTTCAAGATTTTCAGGTACAGCTATTTCTTCAGAATTGATTTTCATGGATATTTAACTTATTTTGGCTATTTTTAAAACTATTCTTTTATTTTTCCAATGGGAAATCCTTAAAAAGCCCTCTATTTTCAATTAGTTATGGCAGATGATTATGAAAAACTTTTAGGAGAGGCTTTTGAGAAGGTTAAACCTACGGAGTTCTGTGATAGATTTGAAGTAAAGAAGGTTGAAGGCAGACATGAGGGTACTAAGACCGTTATTACTAATTTTGGAGCTGTTGCTATTTGTTTGAGAAGAGAACCTGAACATATTGCTAAGTTTTTGTTTAAAGAATTGGCTTCACCTGGAGAAATTGATGGAGATAGATTAATTTTGACTAGAAAGTTACCTTCCGCGCAAATTAATGAGAAGGTTGAGAAGTATGCAGATAGATTTGTGAAATGTTCAAATTGCGGTAAACCAGATACTGAACTTGTTGAAGAGAGCGGTTCTGTTTTCCTAAAATGTATGGCTTGTGGAACAAAGAAAGCTGTTCATATGTAAAAATTAAATTGTAAAGGAGGAAACAAAAAATGACTGAAGCATATTGCGTAAAATGTAAGAAAACTGTTGAAATGAAAGACGGAGTTGAGTCTAAAACTGCAAAGGGTACTAACATGATGAAAGGAAAGTGTGGAACTTGCGGAACAACAGTTTGTAGAATGGTTGGTAAGAAATAATTACTTAACTTAATAATTACTTTTGCTAGTTGATTTTTGCTAGCTTTTTCTTTTTTTAGAATATTTTATAAACTTAGATGTTTTATTTATAGTATGGAAGTGGTTTACTTGAATGAACTTATTTTTTACTTTTGTATTACTTTTGGAGTTTTGAGTTCTGTGTTTATTTTTTTGGATGTATTGGTGAATAAAAAGAGATTGAGTTTAGCTACAAGACTTCTTTGGTCGCTTTTTGCGTTTTTGCTTATTTGGGGTCCTTCCTTTTTCTTATGGATAGCTTATGTTTTAGAATATAGAGATCCAAATAGAAGATATTAATTACATTTTTTTAAGAACTTCTATTCTAGTATTAATATCTGGGTGAGTTGAAAATAATTCTGCTGCTTTGTTTGGTTTTGCTAGGAATAAAGGAGCGACTGAACCGGAAACTTTCATTTCTGAGTTTGATTTTATCTTTGTTAGTGCACTGATTAAACCGGTTGGGCTTCTTGTAAATTTTACTGCTGTTGCGTCTGCTGTATATTCTCTCTTTCTTGAAATTGCTAATTGAACTAATGAAGTAACTATCGGTGCTAAGATTGCTAAAACTATTCCTATTATTAAGAAAATTGCTCCGGATTTATTATTTGAATCTCTGTCTCCACTAAACCATAAACTTCTTAAGAAAATCTGAGCAACTATAGAAATCATTCCAACTAAAATTGCAGTTAGAGTCATAAATCTAATATCATAGTTTGCAATGTGAGACATTTCGTGTGCTAAAACTCCTTCTAATTCTTGTTTGTTCAATTTTTCTAAAGCGCCAGTTGTTACACAGATTACTGCATGTTTTGGATCTCTTCCTGTTGCGAATGCATTGATTTGAGGATTATTCATAATATATAGTTGGGGCATTGGAATTCCGCTTGCTAGGGTTAGTCCTTCAACTATATTATAGTATTGTCTGTATTGAGTTTGATTTGCTTTGATTGCACCAACTGACATAAGTGCAATTGAGTCAGATGAATAATAGCTAACTAAAGAGTAGATTGTTGTGATTATTGTTGCGAAGATTAAAATTACGAATGAGTCTACGGTTGAAAATGCTTTAGCTATTGAATAAATTAATGCAATAAGAAGTGCACCGACTATTCCAAATAATAAAATTGAGTTCCTCTTGTTTCTCGAAATCTGATCATAAAAAGAAATTCGTTCTACCATAGTTATGTTTAGTTAGATTAGTTTTTAAGTATTATGGAAATTTTAGCTAAGTAGTTTTGCTAATGTATATCCTCCAGCATATCCTATTCCAGTGAAGACAGCTGCGGATGTTCCTGCACGTATTGTTGGATTAATATATCTTAGATTTTCTAACCTTTTTTCTAGGTTTCTTGTATTTTCTTCAATTCTCGGAATTAATTCTTCCTTTTCAGATTTAGTAAGTTCATTTAATTTGCGATTTCCTTTCCCTTTTACAAAAATGTTTAGATTTCCTTCTTTTAGACCTTCTGAACTTATTTTTATTGTAGATATCATCGACTTTTTGAGTATTTTTGTTAAAATAAGATTTCCAAAAACTGAAACAACTGTAGGTCCATAGATTGCTATTTGTTCTTTAGATGGACTTAACTCTACCCCTGCCCCATTATAGTATCCTGCATAAAATCCAGAGGTTACTGAATAAATTTCTTGAATAGGTATTTTCATTTTAATTAGATTATATATTAATCAAACTTAACTTTAGGTAAAGCTTTGTCTGCTGTAGAAATTTCTAAATATTTTTGTTCTCCAAATCCGTACATAGAAGCAAACCATTTTCCAGGTATTGTTCTTCTAGACATATTATAAGTCATAATGCCGTCATTGTAATATTGTCTTGAGTATGCTACTTTGTCTTCTGTTGCGCTTAATTCTTGTTGTAATTGTAAGAATGTTTCGTTTGCTTTTAAGTTTGGATAGTTTTCTGCGATTGCAAATAATCTTCCTAAAGCGCCTTCAAGTTTGTCGTTTGCTTTTACTCTATTGTTTAATCCTTTAGCGCCAACAAGTAACTTTCTTGCGTTTGTAACTTCTGTCATAACTGATTTTTCGTGTTTCATGTATCCTTTTACGGATTCCATCAAGTTTGGAATTAAATCTGCTCTTCTTTTAAGTTGAACATCAATTTGAGCTAAAGAATTTTCGATTTGGTTAATTAATCTAACAAATTTGTTGTAATACATGAAGAAAACTCCAGCAATAACAACAACACCGCCAACTATCCACCAAATTACCATAATCTATTTTATTGTTTTGGTTATTTAAATCTTTTGATAGTTATTTTACAAAACAATCAATCTTAAAAAGACTTGAGTTTTGAGTGTTTTATGGGGTTGAAGACTAAGTTCGCATTGGTCGCCGGAATCGTTTTAGTTTTGGCTTTTGCCTTTTTTCTTTTTAATGGTTCTTTTACTGGAGAGGTAGTAAATGTGCATTCTGAATCTACTGATAAATTTATTAGTTGTTTGAATGAGAAAGGGGTTGTTATGTATGGGTTTACAAATAATCCAAGTGTTAATGCTCAGTTAGGTTTGTTTGGAGTAGATGTTATGAAGTTGAATGTTATTGATTGTCATGCGAATCCTACTATGTGCGAAGGAGTTATAATTTATCCTTCTTGGAAGGTTGATGGAAGAATAATTTCTAGTGGTCTTTCTTTAGGGATGCTTTCTGATTTAAGTGGCTGTAAGCTATAGGAAAAATTTATAAAGTAAACTATAGTTAACATTCTATGTATTTATTGCCTCAAGAAATAGAAGTTTGGTATATTATACCAAAAATTAGAAAGGAAATGGCGTTGATTTTTGTTGACGAGTATAAACTGAGTTATGAAAAGACAGGGGATATACTTGGGATAAGTAAGGCGGCTGTTTCACAATATATGTCTAATAAGAGAGCAAATAAGATTAAACTTTCTGCTGAAATGATGAAAGAAATTAAAGTTTCCGCTAAAAATATTCATGAGAAGAAAACTAATGGTTTGATGGAGATTGAGAGACTTTTACAGATGATGAAAAGTACAAAATGTGCTTGTGATGTTTGTAAACAATATAATAAGGAGGTTTTGAAGTACTGTAATTGTTCTTACAAATACTAATGGGTTCTTTATATTTAGATAATGCTGCGACAACTTACTTAGCTGAAGAAGTTAAGAAAGAATTGAATGATAAAATGGATTTATTTGGAAATCCTTCTTCAAGGCATTCTTTAGGGAAGGAAGCAAGAATTGAAATTGAAAATGCTCGTGATAAGCTTGCAAATTTTATTGGTGCAAAATCTGATGAAATTATTTTTACTTCTGGTGCGACTGAAGCAAATAATTTTGCAATAAAAGGTTTAGCTTTAGCTAATCCAAAGAAAAAGCATATTATTGTTTCTGCGATTGAACATCCAAGTGTTTTAGAGACTTGTATTGCTATGAAAAAACAAGGTTACAATATTGATATTATTGGTGTTGATAGTGAAGGAATTGTTAAGGTTGATGAAATAAAGAAAAAGATCGGTAAAAATACTTTGCTTGTTTCTATTATGCATGCTAATAATGAAATTGGAACAATTCAGCCTATTGAAGAAATTGCAAAAATTTGTAAGGCTAAAAAAGTTTTATTTCATGTGGATGCAGTGCAGTCTTTTGCTAAAATTCCTATAAATGTTAATTCTATTGGAGTTGATTTGCTTTCTGTTTCCGGGCATAAAATAAATGCTATGAAGGGAATTGGATTTTTGTATGTGCGAAAAGGTGTTAAGGTTATTCCTTTGATTAATGGTGGCGGACAAGAAGATAATTTTAGAAGTGGAACTGAAAATGTTTTGGGAATTATTTCTTTAGCTAAAGCAATTTATTTGAAAAGATATGAATTTGAAGTTAGAAATTCTAGAGATAGAATTATTAAAGAAATTTTGAAAATTCCTGGTGCTAGATTAGATGGTTCGCAATCAAATAGACTTTACAATAATGCGTGCTTTTCTTTTTATGGAATTGAAGGAGAGAGTTTACAGATGCTTTTAGATGAAGAGGGTATTTTAGTTTCTACGGGTTCTGCTTGTAGTTCAAATAAATTAGCGGGAAGTCATGTTCTTAGAGCAATTGGCGTGAATAAGTTTTATTTGAATGGAAGTATTAGATTGAGTTTAGATTCTTTGAAAGTTTTAACAAAAGAAGAAGAAAATTTTGTTATTCAGAAAATCAAAGAGAATGTTGAAAAGTTAAGTAAAATAAGTCCATTTAAATTTGTGGAGAGTAAAAAGTGAAACCAACAACAAATACCTATTCAAAAGAAGTTTTAGATCATTTTGCAAATCCTCGAAATATGGGTTCGATTGAAAATGCTGATGCAGTTGGAGAACTTGGAAATGCTAGCTGTGGAGATGTAATGCGAATTTATTTGAAGATAGATAAGAAGAAAGATACTATAAAAGATATTAAATTTCAGACGATGGGTTGTGCGGCCGCCATATCTACTTCTTCAATGATTACTGAACTTGCTAAAGGCAAGACATTGGCTGAAGCAGAGAAAATTACAAATAAAGATGTTGCAGAATCTTTGAAAGGTTTGCCTCCAATAAAGATGCATTGTTCTAATTTAGCTGCGGATGCTTTGAAAATAGCTATTAAGAATTATAAAAAGAAATAATTTTAGAAATCAAAATTCAAATTTTCGTTAAATTCGCCTGTAAAGTTCTCTAGCATCTTTTGTGCTATTTTGCCGTCTCTAACCCAAGAAGAGTGTCCTAGAACCCATCCTAGCTTGACGAAAGCGGTTTCTGGAAGCATATCTGCTAAAGCAATTAAGTTTGTTTTTTGTAAATCTCTTCCAGTTGAGTAAACGTTTAAGTTTAGTCTTCCGCTGATTGTTTGTGCTGCTCCGCAAATTATCATTCCTTTTTCTGTAAGTCTTTTTATTGTAGGTAACCAGTTGTGTTCAGCATCTTGCGCTGGGCATTGGCCTAAACCCCAGAGTTCTAAAACAATTCCTTTGTAGCCCATTTGATTGTACCATTCTAAGATATTTGGGTCTTGTCCAGGAGTTATTTTTACTAGAGCAATTCTTTGTTCAAATTTGTTATCAATTTGAACTTTTCTTGAGTTATCTCTTGCGTTAAAGTTTTTTAGTATTTTGAATTCTTTTTTAGATATTTCTGCGAAAGGTTCGGAGTTTATTGTTTGGAAGGTATCTCTTCTAGAGGTGTGCATTTTTCTTACTTTTGTACCTGGCATTGCTAAACATAGAGTATCATTTAGGTCTTTGTGTCCTACTATAGAAACTTCTGCGATGTCTGAAATTGCATATTTTGCTGCACAGATTAAGTTCAAATGAGCATCTGTTGAACCTCGATCAATACTTCTTTGAGAGTAAGTTAAAGCAACTGGTTTGTTTAGTTTTCCGAGCATAAAAGATAATGCTGCAGCAGTGAAGTGTAATGTGTCTGTGCCGTGTGTGATTATAACTCCGGAGATGTTTTCATCATTTACTAAATTCTCTACTGTTTCTGCAAGTTTTTTCCAATCTTTTGGTCCCATGTTTTCAGAGAACTTCATGAAGGGTTTTTCTAATCTTGTAATGTTACAAATTTCCTTTATTTCTGGTGCAATGTTTAGGATTTCTTCTGCATCTGTAGAAATAACTGCTCCGGATTTAGGGTCTAAACGTGAAGAGATTGTTCCGCCAGTTATAATCATTGCAACATTTGGAAGTTTTGAGTTTCTTTCTATTTGGATTATTTTTCCTTCTTTATCTTTTGATTTTTCAATAACTTTAGCTTCTAAGATGTCTCTTTCTTTAATTCCAATGTTGTAACCGGATTCTAGTTTGAGTAAAATTGTTTCAGAGTCATAACTTTCAAGAACTCGGCCTTTCCATGTTTTGTCTGCAGTTCGTACTTCTGCAATATCTCCAACAATTAATGTTTTTTCTTTAAGCATATTTTAGTTAAGAAGGAGGTATTTTTAAGGTTGTTTATTTTTGGAAATTGCTTGGATTAATATTCCTGAGATGATTAAAATTAGTCCTATAATTGAAGAAAGAAGTATTTTCTCTTTTAGGAATATTGCAATAAATATTAATGAAACAAAAGGAGTTAGGAATACTAAATTTGCCATTACGCTGGTATCTCCCTTTCTTAATGCTAAAAACCAGAAGAGATAAGCGACTCCTGTAGCTATTCCTCCTAGCCATATAAATCCTAGGAGTTCAATAGGGGCAGGGATAATAAAATTTGAGAATATCATCATTGTGATAAAACTTAGAATTGTTCCAGCTGTAAAATAAAGTAACATAGAAGTTGTGTTTTCGTATTTATACTTTTTACCCAATACACTAAATAATCCGTAAAAGAAAGCTCCAAATAGCATTATAATATTTCCGAATATATTATTGTAGTTGATTGAAAGTTGGCCTTGTGAAACAATAACTAGAACTCCTATAAAGCTTAATATTATAGCTAGTACTTTTTTGAATGTTATTTTTTCTTTAAGAAAAAAAGACGCTAAAATTATTACCCAAATTGGCCAGGTGTAGTTTACAATAAAAGCTTCTTGTGCAGATGAGTAATTAAGTCCAATATAAAATAATAGGCTGTACATGAATGTTCCTGCAGCACCTAGTAAGAAAAAGGTAGTATAATCTTTTCTTTTATATTTTTTGATTAATTTTATTTTTCCCATTAATAGCGATAGAATAAATACTGCAATTAAGGATGATAACATTACATAAAATAAAACTTGGTAATTATCTAATGTTGTTAGTAATAATTTTCCAACTGTTGCTACTGTTCCCCAAAGAAGAATTGTTATTGCAGCATAAAGGAATTCTATTTTGAACTTCATATTTTAGTTAGTTAAGACGATTATAAAAAGCTTATTAAAATAGATTCAATATCTATTTTTATGGAAAATAAATATTTATTTGTGTGTTATGCTAATAAGAATAGAAGTGTAGTTGGTGAACAAATTTTTAGAGGGATGCTTTTAGAAAGAGGTTTTAGTGTTGGCAGTTTTCAGGATTCTAAAGAATTTGATTTTTATGTTGGTTCTGCAGGGATTAATCCAGAAAAAGAGTCGCAAAGATTTTCAGTTTCTATGGTTGAAGGAGTAAGAAATATTTTTGTTGCAGATGAGAGAATTAAAAGATTGTTAAGAAGCGATTTTAAATTTGAAGATGATTTGCGAATTGTTAGTTTGGATATTCCGGACATTTATGATATTTCTAATGATAGAAAGAGAAGAATTTTAGAAGATTATATGCGAATTAGGCTAGCATATTATTTGCCTAGAAGACAGAAATCTTATTAAACAGATATTTGTGGTTGGTTTTATGAAAAAAGTATTTCCATATGTAATTGAAGGATTTTCTCCTCTTCCAATTACCGAAGGAATAATGAACAGATTTAATTTTCATTTATATTTGGATGCTAATATTGCGAAAACCTTTTTAGAAACACCTCTAACTCCTCATGCTTTCAAAGTTTTTCAAGAGAAAGGTAGTAAGACTTTAAGTTCTTTGAAATATAGAACTCTTGAACCTTATCTTTTTGATAAAGATAGTTTGCTTGTTAGGCAGATTAATCTTGGAGTAGATGGAAAGTGTATAAATACTAATCAAAATAGTGTAGATTTTCTTTCAAATATTCATGCACATAATAATTATCTTGAATATCATACAAGTAATCTTGATTCTAGTCCGGAGGCATATGCCTGTTTGTCTCTCTTTACTGACTGGGTTGATTATGCTCAGATTTATGTAGATATGGTTCGAGAAGAAATAGTTAATAAAAGTAGTTCCAAAGATATTTAAATGTCATTTTATAGTAACTACTCATGGGCCAAGCTTATACAGACTTAAAGAATTATATGGAGAGAGTATACGGGAAAGATTCTCCGGTTATTTCTATAGAAGAAGAATATCCTTTGAAAGTCAAGGCTAAACATGGAGATTGGGATGCGTGGGTTTCGCTTATTAGCGCAAATATGGGTTTGGCTTTTAGGTTTTTTAAGAGATATGAGTTTAAAGTTGAAGAGTCTGGACTCTTCTTTCCAGATATTGTTTCTGAATTTTTTATGAAAAAACATAAAAGATTCATAGAGACTTATGATCCTGAAAAGGGTAAGAATTCTAGATTTGCTTCCTATATTTATGATGTAGAGACTACTTCTGTATTAAACTATTCATTCAGAACTGCGCTTTCTGGAGGAATTAGAGGGCAAAATTTTAATCCTGTTTATTTTTTACCATTGCCTGAAGAAGGTAGGGCGGAATCTGGAAGTTTTGAAGAAGGATTTTCTGGAGAATCTGCTGTGTCGTATAAGGAAATAAGCTTTTTGCAATCTTCTCAAGAAACTCCTTCTGATTTAGCGTCCGGTTCTTTAGATTATCAAGGGCTAAGTGAACTAATAGGTGGTTTGGAAGATGAGAAGTATAGAAAAGTTCTTTCAGGTTTTTATTATGAGGGGAAAAGTTTTTGTAAGATGGGTAGAGAGATGGGTTTTTCTGGCCAATATGTTCGAATTTTACATAATGAGGCTCTTAAAAAATTAAGATTTAGGGTCTCTAAAGATGTAGCTCTTGAGAAAAGATTGGGATAAAAATGTTTATAAGACTTGGTTTATAGGCTATTTCATGGTAGAACATACCAGTAATTATTACGATATGATCCAATATTTTGATAAGATAAATCCTCATGCGAAGTCGGGGGGGATTAAGATGACTTTCGAAGAGGAAAGAAAATATATTTTACGTGCAAAAGATGGAGACTCGGATGCATGGGGAGAATTAGTAAAAGCAAATGTTGGATTATTCATTAAGTATATAGGCAAATTAGAGAATAGTTCTTTGAAAATAAATGTTTCTTTATCTGAGGTTATAGGAGATACTCTTGCTAATGCATATGGGCGATTTATGAAGGGTTTTGATGTGAATAAAAACTATCGATTTGCAACTTATATTTTTAACAAAAATTTTATTTGTTGGAATGTTAGTGAATCTTTGAAAAGAAATAGGCCTGGAGGAATAAATGAGGCTCCTAAAGAATCTTGTTATTTTGTTCCATTGCCTTTTGAAGGTAATCATGAGGGTTCTTTTCCTGATGAGGATGAAACACAAGATGATGGTGTTTATAAGTTAATTTCTAAAAGACAGAGAGATTTGCCAAGACCTGTGGATTTTGCATCTTTGAATTTAGATAAAGACTATCTTATGGGTTTATTAAATAAAATGAGTTCTAGGGATAAGAGAATTATTGAAGGGATTTATTTTAATTTCGAAACTCGTGAAAATCTTGGAAAAGAATTTGGAAGTACTAGGCAAGCAATAGAGCAATCTCATCAGAGAATTTTATCTAGGTTGAAATCAAAGCTTGTAAGAGATATGGATTTGGAAAAAAGATTGGGATAAAAATGTTTATAATACTCGAATTCTAGGCTATTTTATGGTAGAAGCAAAAGCATTCCCTTTGAAGATTGGTTTAGAAATTCATGGATATTTGGATACGAAAGAGAAATTATTCTGTATGTGTAAAACTGATTTTTTGACTGCAGAACCTAACACTTTAGTTTGTCCTATTTGTACTGGTCAGCCGGGATGTAAGCCGATGTTGCCTAATAAATCTGCAATGGATAAGATTGTTCAGATTGCTTTGATTATGGGTTGTAAAGTTAATCATGATAAGCATTTAGTTTGGCAGAGAAAGCATTACAATTGGGCAGATTTGCCTAAGGGTTATCAGAATACTATTTCTGGTCCGTTTGCTGTTCCGTGTGCTGAGCATGGGAAGTTTGAAGGAATTAGAATTACTGAATGTCATCTTGAGGAAGATCCTGCACAGTGGAATCCTGAAATGGGCGGAATAAATTATAATCGTTCTGGTTTGCCTTTGGTTGAAATTGTTACAGAGCCAGATTTTAGCTCTTCAGAGCAAGTTGTAAACTGGTTGAAAACAGTTGTTCATTCACTTTCTTATGTTAAGGCGTTTAGAAAAAATGGTGGAATAAAAGTAGACGTTAATGTTTCTACTTATGGCGAGAGAGTTGAAATGAAGAATTTGAATTCGATTGAGAAAATTAAGAAAGCTATTGACTATGAGATTATTAGACAGATTGAGAATCATGAAAATGGAATTGAACAGAAGAGAGAAACTTTAGCGTTTGATGAGAAACTTGGGAAGACAATAAAGATGAGAGAAAAAGAATCTGGCGCAGATTACAGATTTATTCCAGATCCAGATTTGCCTACTGTTAAGATTGATGAAAAGGATGTTAAACGAGTTGAGAAAGAGTTGCCTGAAATGCCATCTATAAAATTGGATAAATTGATTAAAAAATTCAAAGTTAATGAATCAGATGCTGATGTTCTTGTTAAGAATTTAGAATTGGTTGATTTTGCAGAAGAATTGGCTAAATCTGTAGATCTTGGAAAGTATGTTTCTTGGGTAACTATTGAACTTTTGAGAATTTTGAATCACGAAAAGAAAACCTTGGAAGATGAAGGTGTTGATATTAAGCCAGCACATTTGGCTGAGTTAATTTCTTTAGTTGATAAAGGAGAGATTACAGTTTTGAAAGCTAAACAGATTATGAATGGATTTGTTCCAAAGAGTTTTTCTGTAAAAGAAACAATGAAAGCTGATATTGGAAAGATTTCTGAAGAAGAAACAAAGAGATTAGTTGAGCAGGCTATTTTAGAAAATGCGAAAGTCTGGGAAGAATATAAAGGCGGAAAGAAAGAATCTTTGAATTTCTTAATTGGTTGCGTGATGAAGTTGAGTAATAGAAGAGCGGATTTTGGAAAAGTAAGAGAGTTGATGGAGAAACGTTAATTCTTTGATTATATACTGCATATTAATAAGTCTTTTAAATGAGGATTTTATCCTATTTTTATGAAAAAATATAACGTTGGAATACTTGGAGCGACTGGAGCTGTTGGACAGAATTATGCTCAGTTACTTAGAGATCATCCTTGGTTTGAAATAACTTATTTGGCAGCTTCTCCGAATAGTGCGGGTAAACCTTTCAAAGATGCTGTAAAAGGAAAATGGTTTATGGATTCTGATATGCCTAAAAATTTAGAAGGCCTTATTGTTGGAGATGCTTCAAAAGTTAATGATGCAATAGGTAAATGTGATTTTGTTTTTTCTTCATTTGAGGGAACAAAAGATGAAATTCAAAAAATTGAAATGGCATATGCAGAAGTTGGAATTCCGGCTGTTTCAAATAATTCTGCTCATAGATGGACACATGATGTTCCAATGATAATTCCAGAAGTTAATGCAAATCATTTACAATTAATTGATATTCAAAGAATGAACAGGGGATTTGATAAAGGGTTTGTTGTTACAAAGCCAAATTGTTCTATTCAAAGTTATGTTGCGCCTCTTGATGCTTTGAGAAGGTCTGGTTGTTTTCCAAATAAACTAGTAATTACAACTGAGCAAGCTTTATCTGGCGCAGGATATCCAGGAGTTCCGTCTTTAGCAATAAATGATAATGTTATTCCTTATATTTCTGGTGAAGATGAAAAAACTGAGAAAGAACCTTTAAGGATTTTTGGTAGTCTTGGTGAAATGGAGATAGTTTTAAACAATAATTTACAAATTTTTGCAACATGTACTCGAGTTCCAGTAAGTAACGGACATTTGGCTACTGTTTATGCTGAGTTTGAAAAACCTTTGCCTTCTGAAAATGATATTATTAAAATCTGGGAAAATTATAGTAGCATCTCACAAGATTTGGATCTTCCGTTTGCACCTAAACAGCCAATAATTTATAGATCTGAAGAAGATAGGCCTCAGCCAAGAAAGGATAGAGATTCAGATAAAGCAATGGCAGTCACAGTTGGAAGATTAAAGAAGTATAATGATAATGCTCTACGGTTTGTTGGGCTTTCACACAACACTGTTCGTGGGGCTGCTGGCGGTGCAATATTAACTGCTGAGCTTATAGCTGCTAAAGGTTATTTCAAATAATTTTTATTCTTTAATTATTATACTGCAAAATATATTTTAGAGTATAATGTTCCTTAAGAACCATTATTTCCCTTGTTTTTTATGAGACATTATCGCTCTATGGGAGATAAAACTTTTTATTCTTCTTCCGATTCTGACAAAGAATTGCCCAATCATAGATTTCTTAATGAAGCTAAAACTCTAGTTGCTAAACTTAATGCTGTTTCTGGTGTTAGAGAGATTCATTCTTGTCCTATTGAAAAGAGTTCTGCGAGAGTACCGCTTGTCGCTAATGTTTATTATGCCCAAGGGGATTGTGTCATGGTAAGATATTTTGCTAAAGGTATTTTTCAAGATATAAAAGTTGAATGTGAACCTAGTGCTATTGATAAATTAAAAGCCGTTGTTGATAAATATGTAGTGGATTTTAGAAGTGCAAATAATAAAAGAAAAATGCAAAGAGCGATACAGGATAGAGAATTAGAAGATTATCATGGCCGTTATTAAAATTTTTAATAGAAAACATTTAAGTATTGTTTAAGTCTAGTTATTTTATGAGAAAAGCATGTCCGAGATGTAAGAGTTTAGATACAAAAGTATTATCTGCTAATAGAATGAGTTGCAAAAATTGCAGGAACGTTTGGGTGCATAGTTCTCGTTCTTATGGTGCAGGAAGTAAGCCTCAGTTTTTTAGAGGCGAGCTTGTATTTTCTAAGTCAAAAGGAAAAAAAGTACATAAGGCATAATCTTAAAAACTAAGAATTTATGAATTTTCCATGCCATGTGATAAAACAAAAGAAGGATTAGAAGGAATTGGTTTCTGGGATTTCTTAATGGGAGATTTTTCACCTTTTGAGGATGATATTCAGGAAGAGTCTACTATTTCTGGTTCTGGCGGTGGTCGTGCTCCTCCTAAGGAAAACGAAGCTTATTCTGGTAGAATTAACTCTGTTACATTAGGTTTAAATTATCAGTTTCCATTTAGTAGATATTTTTCGCCAGTCTATTAATTTCAGCTATATTTTCTATTGTACAAATCTTTAAAAGACTATAATATTCTCATTTTTAATGGTAAAAGTAAAATTGTATAAAGAAGGAGCTAAATATCTTATTGATAATATGGCTGAGAATTTTATGAAAAATTATATGGAACATGATAAGGATAGAGTTTTGGATCAACGTCTTTTTTGTACTTTAAGAGATTTAGAGCAGAGAAGTTTTTGGCATGTTTTGGAGAATATTGATGGTAGTGAAGAATTTAGGGAAAAAGCAAGAAGAACGTTCACTGAGAAAGAACTTAATGATCTTTTAGATGTATGTTTAAATCAAGCATTAGTTTTTCCAGAATCAAATGCTCACCCGGGTTCTTTGAAAGGCAATATGATTGTTTATAGGTTTGCTTCAAATCCTCAGTCTTTAACAGCACAGGCTACAAAACATATATCTGGTTTTACTAGAGGTTTACAGAATGGGAGATTTTGGGAATCTTTGACTCAAATGCAAGGTCGTGGAAGTTCTAGAGAACCTTATTCTGTTATGGCTGATTGTTTGTTAAATCATTTTTCAGAATTAGATGTTAGTTATTTGCCTAAAGGTTTGGAAATAATGGCAAGACACGATAATACTTATGCTTTTCCAGAGATGCTTATGATTCCAGATATTACTGGCATTGTTAAAGATGCTGTTCCAAAATATGCGGATTTTTTTCTTCAATTAGATGAGGTTTTTGCTAAAGATTCTTCTTTGCCTGTTTCCCGTGATGCGTTTAGAAAAAGATTTTTTAGATCTTATGTTGAAAGAGTTATGCAATGCGACGAGGATGGGATTTTAGATTTTCCTACTTGCAAATCGCCGAGTGCAGTTTCTCTTTTAGCAAATGAACCTTCTAAGAAAATTTTGGCAGAAGATCCAGAATTAAAAGAAAGGTATGATTATATCTTGTCAAGTAATTAATTTTTTTTATTTTTTTTCAAAAGCTTTAAATACTAGTTCCTCTTTTTAATTTTATGAAGAAAGTATCTAAAAAAGACTCTTGTGACTGTGGAGATTCTTGTTCTTGTGGTACTTCTCGAAGTTGTGGCGTTTGTGGTGGAAGTGTTTACGGTTTAGGTTTTTTAGGAGCAGTTATCTATTATATTTCTACAGCTGGAAGTTTCTGGATGGGCGTTTTAGGAATTTTGAAAGCATTAGTTTGGCCAGCATTCTTAGTTTATGAATTATTGAAGTTCTTAGTTGCTTAAATTTTTAGAATTATTTTAATCTGTTATACCCAGTATTGTGTCAATTCTTTCTTGAGCAGGGATTTGAAATTGTTTACAAAAAGATTCTAATTGTGCAATTTCTTCAGTTCTTGCTCCTGGAACAATTATTATAGGGGTTCTAATAAAGATATCTCCGTGTTCATCGTGTGCTTTTCTTCCTTCAGCATCTTCGCCATATATTTCTCCTAGTGTTCCCATTAGGCTGTATTTCTTTCCATCTGCGTAGGCATGATGCATAATTTCTGAGACTTGAGGGTCTTCTCTTGCACGTCTACAAACATAACTCGAGTCAAATCCTTTAATTCTTTTACTAAAATAATTTGCTTCTATTTGTTTTACTAAAGTAGTTATTATATTCGGTTTATAGTTTGTTGTTGTATTGAGGAGTATTCTTCTTGGAAAAAACCAAAAATGCCTATGGTTCGGTCCGATTATGTTTTGGTCAAATTCTGGTTTTTTTGATAGTTTAAATTGCATTTTTATAGATTTAGGGTTTATGTTTGCTGTTTCAATAGCATGATAAAGATTTTCTCGTGAAACTTTATATCCTCTGTCATTTAGCTGTCTTACCGTTTCTAAAACTAATTCTTCCGCTGTTTCGTATGGCAGTCGATTAACCATAAACTTAGGTCTATTTTGTGGCTTTTAAGCATTTATATTGTGTTTTTTTAGTGTAATAATCCTTAAAAAGAATCTATTTCTTTATTTATAATGACTCAGAATTTTATATATGGTCTTGAGGACTCTTTGGGCGTAATTAAATCTCTCGGAATGGAGGGTTTACCCAAAATGAACGTTTTTGAATCATTATTGAAGTTTAGAAGATTTAATGGTTTTGTTGAAAAAAAGGCTAATCTTGCAGATATTTTCTATATTCAGCCATTTTCCGGTAAGGCTGTTTTTCCATTAGATGGGGTTGATAGTCATACAATGAATTCTCTTTTTACAGGAGATAATCCTGATTCTTGTGTTGATGCATATGGGATGAGTGTTTATGCAATTAGTCCTAAAAACAAGGTTATAGCAAGGACTACTAGAACAGTTTTGGAGGTAGGGTATCCTGACAAATTAGTAGATTCATTCGCAAAAGAAGTAACTTCTAAATATGGGAAGATAGCAGTTATGGATTTTCCGTCTAGTGAGGATGAAAGGGGTCTTTTTTCTGTTTATTTTCCTTCTTTAAATGGTAGTTTTTTTGCAAGTACTATTTCTCGAAAAGAGAGCAATAAAGAATTTGAAGGGGATTTGACTTTCTTGTTAAATAAGGTTAGGTTAAATTTTAAAAATTAATATTTTAATGTAGATAATAATTTAAACTAATAAATTTCTCGTTAGACTATGGAAAATATAAAAAAGAGGATAGTTGTAAGCGAGCATTTTTCGGAAGACTTGGATTTGTTTAGTTCGGATAAGGATTCTTTTTCTGGTTTTGATTCACAGGAATTGCTTGATTTGAAAAAAGAAGTACAGGATGTTGAGAAAGATGAGAAAGTTAATGAGTTGGTTTCATTCGATTTGATTAAGAAAAATTTGAGTTATGATTTGCCCCATCAAAGAGATGGTGCTTTGAAAATTATTAGAGATATGAATACTTCTGCTTTACTTTCTGATGAGGTTGGTTTAGGAAAGACAATTACTACGGGTATTATTTTAAAAGAGAATATTGTTAGAGGATTCGCTAAAAAAATTTTAATTTTAACTCCTCCGTCTTTAGTTGATCAGTGGGTTGCGGAATTGAAAGAAAAATTTGAAATTGATTTCGGTATTATTGAATCTGTAGAGGATTGGCATAAAATGGACTTGGTGATTGCTTCTCTTGATAGAGTTAAAATTTTTGATAATTTTAATAGGGACTTTAAGCATAAGCCCGCTCATGAAATTGTTTGGGATTTGGTTGTTGTTGATGAGGCTCATAAATTGAAAGAGAGAAATACTGTTCGTTGGAAGTTTGTGGATAGGCTTCAGAAAAAAAGATTTTTATTATTGACTGCTACGCCGTTTCAAAATGATTTATTAGAATTGTATAATTTACTTAATTTGTTGAAGAAAGGGCATTTAGGTACTGTTAAAGAATTTAGAAATAAATTCTTGTATAAAGGAAATAAAAGACATCCTTTGAATCCTTTAGAATTGAGAAAAAAACTTGGTGAATTAATGGTTAGAAGAAAACGTTCTGAAATAGGAATTGATTACAAACCTCGACTTCCAAAAATTATTTCTGTTGAATTAACTAAAGAAGAGAAAGAAATTTATGATAATATTTGTGAATTAATTAAATCTAAATATTTCTTAGCGTCTGGAAATCAGATAAATGGACTATTGGCAGTTTTTGCAATTTTACCAAAGATTACTAGTTCTTCTAAATCTGCAATTGAAAGTTTGCAAAGAATTACTTCTGATGATATTTATCATGAAAGTACTCGTGCGTTTGCACAGAAAATTTTAGATGCTTATTCTAAATTAAAAGTTGACTCTAAGATTGAGGCATTGGTTAAAGTTGTGGAGGAAATTAGAGCAAGAAGTAATGATGAGAAGATTCTTATTTATACAAGGCACCCTACAACTTTGAGATATATTGTTGAGAAACTTGCACCCTTTAATTTGAGAATTGTTGAGTTTATGGGTGGTTTGGATAGGGAAGAAAAGACAAAAAGAATTAATGAGTTCAAGATTGGTGGGGCGGATGTTTTGATTTCTACAGATACGGGTGCTGAAGGTTTGAATTTCCAGTTTTGTAGGAATTTGATTAATTACGATTTGCCCTGGAATCCTATGTCTGTGGAACAGAGAATTGGTAGATTAGATAGAATTGGGCAGAAGAGAGAAATACACGTTTACTCGTTAGCTACAAAAGATACTATGGAAGAATATGTAGTTGATTTAATTATTAATAAGATGTGTTGTGTTGGTTTGGTTATTGGAGAGTTGCCAATTATTTTATTTAATTTAGGAATTGATGGTGAAGGAGAATATGGTAAGAATAAAATTGAAGAAAGACTTATGATGTCTTTTATTGATTCAAAACATAATTTAGAGTTGTTTGCAAAAGATGTTGCTGGAATTGCTAAAATTGTTGATAAGGGAATATTAGAATATAAGCAGATGGAAGAAAAAAATAAAAAAATGCTTGATGGGGATAAATGACTAGAAGATTTTATAAATAGTTATGTCTTAAAAAAAATATGAAAAAGAGTGTATGTTTATTATTCTTATTTTTAGTAGTTATTAGCTTTGGAAGTGCATTAGTGGATAGTGATGGTGATGGTTATTTAGATATTAATAATTGTGCAGAATTGCAAAACATTTCTTTAAATTTGGTTGCTAATTATGAATTGGTGAAGAATATTGATTGTTCCGATACAAAGAATTGGAACGGGGGGGCAGGATTTGCTCCGATTAGGTATTTTAATGGAAATTTTAATGGAAATAGATTTAATATTTATAAATTGTATATTAACAGGCCTGCTGAGGATGGAGTAGGTTTATTTGGATATATATATCTAAATGCTGTTGTAAATATATCTGATGTGGGTTTGGTTGAGTTAAGTGTAACTGGGAATAATAATGTTGGAGGCCTAGTGGGTGTTGCTTATGATAACACCATAATCTCTAATTCTTATTCAATAGGAAATGTGAGTGGGAATGGTGTTGTTGGTGGTTTAATAGGTCTTTATTATGAGACTATTTACACTGCTTATTCGGCCGGAAATGTTGTAGGTTGTCCTGCTGGAGGTTTGGTAGGTTTTCAGTTTGGAGGAAATATTTGGAATACTTATTCTAGAAGTAATGTCAGTGCTACTGCATGGAATACGGGTTGTAATGTTGGTGGATTAATAGGATATCAAAAAGATGGCGGTCAATATGACTATGCAAGAGTTCTTTATTCTTATTCAACAGGAAATGTAACTGGCGGAGGATCAAATCTTGGAGGTTTTATAGGTTATAAAGTGTCAGGGTCTAATTTTGATCCTCATTGGGATGTTGATACTTCTGGAAGGTCAAATATGTGTGGAAGTGGCGGTTGCGATAATTTTTACGGAAAAAATACAACGGAAATGAAGAAACAATCTACATTTGTGAATTGGAATTTTACAAACATATGGGCAATTGATCATAGTAAGAACAACGGATATCCCTATTTGAAATGGCAAACTTTTAATGATGATTTTTCATCAATTTTTAGGCATGTTGGAAATAATATATTTATCAAAATAAATGGTATGGATAAGGATTTGCAAGGAGCAATAAATTCTAATGATTTCAAAATTACATTTAATGGCGGTGTAACCTCTTCTAGTATTATTTTTGGACATAATGCAAATGAGATTATAGTTAATGTGAATGGGACTGTTAAGACTTTTGCGGTTGCTTTATCAGATGGTACCTTGAATAACACTCCGGCTGGAAAAAGTCCTGCTAATTATGGAGGTTATAATTTAATCCATGGAGAATATGCAACAGATATTTTAGTTAGTAATGCAATAAATTCTATAAGTTTGCAACAAGCAATTAATGATGGTTGGTTTTGTGGCGGGTGTGCTCCCAAAAATTGTAGTTCTTTAGGTTATACTTGTGGAAGTTGGTCAGATGGGCGTGGTGGAACTTTAAGTTGTGGAAACTGCAGTTATGGCAGTTGTCAGTCTGGAGGTTTTTGTCAGGCGACTTGGCGCGGATTTGCGTGTGAGAAATGTCTATTTGGATTATTTTATTCTGAAGGTTATAAGTGCTCCTGTCCTTCTGAATGGTCTATTGTTAGTGTAAGTAATTGTCAATATGGTACGTTGAGTTATGATTGGACAATGACTTGTCGGAAATAATAGCTAATTACTTATCTTTAAAAAATTTTAGAATTATCTCAATCTATCTTATATTTTATCTCGGGTGAATTAATATTCTACTTCAATAATTCTTAAAAACCCTGGATTTTGTTTAATTTAAAAGGAAGTGTAAAAAAGTGGAGGATATTAAACAGATAATTGTAGGATTTTTTAAAAGTCTTAAATGTGAAATTAGTGAAACTTCTAGTTCTATTTTAATTAAGAAAATTCCGGAGAAAGTTTGGAAAGCTTTTGCTCTTTCGGATTCAATTGAAATAAATTTTGTTAATAATGGATATGGTATCTTTATAGATTCTCATTCTGAGTTATATAGAAAAATAAAAGATTATTTGAAAACAAATCCTAGTAAAACTCTTTTGAAAATAGATTTTGAGTTTCCTTCAAATATTAAAGAAAGAATTCCTTTGAGAAATTGTTCTGTTGCAAAAATTGAAAAGAAACATGAAAATAATTATTTTTCTAGATTTACTATTTTGACTACTTTTAGATATGTGAATAAAAGTGAGCAGGTGTTGAATGAAATTTATGTACATGAAGGAAAAATAGTTCAAGGAGATTTGAAAGATTATGATGTTAAAGAAGGAAAAGTTGAAGAGGCTTCTACTGAACATCTTGCTGCAGATTATGATGTTGCAAAACAGACTTTGCATGATTTAACTGAGAAGAAAGTTGAAGAGATTTCTCTTGAATTAGATGAAGAGTTAAATAAAGAAGTTTTAAGGATTGAAGAACATTATTCTAGTATTTTAGGAGAATTTAATTTAAATAAATCTAGACTAGTTGAAAGAATTAAAGAAGCAGAACTTTCTGGAGAAAGTGAGAAGTTGAAAAAATTAAATGAGCTTTTTGAAAATAATTTTTGTGAAAGAGAATTTCAAAAGATCTTAAAGGATAAGCAAGCTATTATAGATAATGAAAAAATGAAATTTTCATTAGATGTGGAGAATAAATTAATTAATACTACTATTATTTATTATCCTGTTTTCAAAATATTTTTGAGTCTTGATGAAGCAGGGTTTAAGAAAGCATTAGAAGTAATGTTTAATCCTTTGACTCAAGAAATTACAAACTTTAGTTGTGATTCTTGTAAGACATTATTAGACCAAATTAATGTTTGTCACGGGGGACATATCTGTTGTGGTTCTTGTTTATATGTTTGTTCTGAATGTGGGAAGAGATATTGTAGATTGTGTATGGCAGGAGTATGTAATGGTTGTGGAAAACTTGTTTGTAAGAGTTGTGCAAGGGAGTGTGATGATTGTAAAAAATTATTTTGTAAGAATTGTATGCGAACAAGTAGTTTGACTGGAAAGGAAAAATGTAGTCATTGTGTAACTTATTGTCCGAAATGTTCAAAGATTTTTGAGAAATCTAATTTAGCTAGAGACTCTTCTGGTGCAATGGTTTGTAAGAGTTGTGCGTCTGGACAAAGAAGAGTTCCAAGTTTTTCTTCTGAAAAGCCTATAAGGAAATTGACTACTAGAGAAATCTTTGGAGAGTAAGTTCATTTCCAAAATATTTATAAAAGGGAGATTAGTCTAGATGTTATGAAAAAAAGAGTTAAGATTGATTTAAGTTGGAGAGCTTGGTCTTTAATCATTGGGTTTTTTATTTTAATTGGATTTGTAGGTTTAAGTTTTGCTTATGGTGGTAATACTCCTTCTGTAATGGGGCATAGTGCTGGTGAAATTGAAGGCGGCGTTGGTGGAGCGGGGAGCACTACTATTGTTTCATCTTGTATGCCTAATTATAATGTAGGGGTTTCTTTATCTATTGGTGTTTTAAATGGTTCTCTGGAATACCGTGCTCCGAGCGATGGTTGGTTTATGGGGACGGCAGGCCAAGGTACTGCTTCAAAGAGTAATATTTCTATAAACGGAAATTTAATTATTTATTTTCAAGACCTTTATGGTACTGGGGGCGGAAATACTAATTGGGCAGGATTTAGCATTCCGGTTAGAATGAATGACCAAATAATTTTAACTTCAAAACCAGGTTCGTCTACTTGGGCAAAATTTTATCCATGTCTTAATGCCGGTAGTGGTTCCGCTGGCAGTGCTGATTACGTTGTCGAGTCTTGGAGGGCAGCAGATAGTAGTTCTTATTATAGAAAATATAAGAGTGGATGGATTGAACAGGGCGGATTTAGGAACGGTACAGTCATCGGTGGCTCTTCATATATTACAGTATCTTATCCTGTTGAATTTACTAAGATAATGCATGTCGATGCGATTCCTTATCAGTATCCTGGCACGGATTATTTGCAAGGCATAAACATTAACTCTTTAAATAATAAAAATGTTACCTTTGTATTAGTTTGGGATTATAGTTATAATAATGGCGTTAACTCTATCCCTAAATTTTATTGGAGTGCTGAGGGATTTTATAATTAATTGGTTTTTCTAAAAACATTTATAAAGTTCATTTTTGTTTTAAGTGAATGAAAAAAGAAGTGTTTGTATGTTCATTAGTTTTTATATTTTTATTTGTGAGTTTAGTTAGTGCTGATACATTACTAGATACAAAATACCCTACGAGTTATAAGATTCTATTAAGTGATTATTTTCCAGCAGGTTCGGAGTATTATAATGGTTCTATAACTATTTATATTAAAGCTGGAAGTAATGAAGATGATAAGTATGCTTCTAGTTGCACTATTTCTAGTACTGATAAAGATAATGTTGTATTGGGGTTAAAAAATCCTTCTGGATTATTAGTTGCCTCATATACATTTGCAACACATGGAATTGGTTCTAGTTATAGCTCTGTTACTTTCTCTGGTTTAACAAATTTACCTATTAATGGATCTAATATTAGTGTTGGCGTTAAGTGCGGTACTTCTATGATTGCAAGTACAAATTCTCATCCGTATTATGCCCATATTGAAAATCATTCCGGCATTATTTCTAATTCTTGTACTCCTACTAATTGTGCTGCCAATACTTGTGTAGGTTCTTCATGTACTGATTGCGGTATTTCTGTTCCAGGTACTAAAACTACGGGGGCTTGTTCCACTTGCACTCCTAATTGTGACTTAGCTGAAAATACTTGTGCAGGTTTAATTATCAACAATAGTTGTAATACTGGGACATGTATCGGAACAAAAGAATGTAGTGAGGATCAAATTATGTTTAGAATTTATCAAGAAAATAATTCACATGTTTCTATTTGGAATACTTCTTCCTACCCTCTTTTCATCACTTATGATGATGTTTTTAACTTTTCATATTCTGGTTCAAATCCACATAGTTGTACTGGAACAAATACTCTGTTTTATTTGTCTGCTGAAAATAATTCCCATCTTTCTAATTCAAGCGGTAATGGTTACAATGTTCCTGTTTGTTATGGTGACTTAAGTTGTTCTGTTAATTTTAATAGTTGTACTTCTGATTACAAGCCTGTTGTGAGGTTATATAATTATACAAATACTCATGTTTCTAATTTAAATGACCTCAACTATCCTTATTTGCTTTGCTGTAAGACTCTAGGTTCTGGTGTTTCTCTTTCTGCTGATTTGAAGTGGAAAAATATGCTTGGAGTAGATATTTCTGGCGCTAATGTTAGTGATGATGTAGTTATTTATTTAGGTCAAAGCAATGTTGATTTCTCTATTGTGAATGCACAAACAGGCGCAGTTATATATAGCAGTCATTCAAATGAAAACTTTACTTTTTGGCAGGCGACTGCAGGTAACTATAGTTTTAATATTACAACTTCTACAGGATCTAAATTATACTCTAGTAATTTAACTGTTTTAGGTTCTAGTGATTCTTCGCCAAATGCAAAAATCGATTCCCCTGTATATTATATACTTGGTCAACATTATAGTTTGGGTTATTCTATTCCATTTATCCACTCTTCACAAGATAGTGATGATTTACTAACTCTTGTTTGGGATTTTGCTAATGGTACTGGTAGTCAGGTTAGTTTTGGCATGTTTTCTCTATTCGAAAAATTATTAAAGAATCCTACCTTTGGAAATATAAATAAGAGCTATGCCGTTGCAGGTATTTATGATGTTAAATTAACTGCGAACGAAAGAGGGAGATCTTTGCGTTCTTCTAATTACACGCGAGTTGTTGTTTTACAACCAGGTATTAATGTTGTGCCTATAATTAGTAGTCCTGAAAAAGGAAAGTCCATGGGTACGGATGTTGTGTCTTTTGATGCTTCTCAAACCTATGTTGTTAATTGTTCTACAACTATGAGTCCTTTTAACTTTACTACTATCGATGGTGGTTTAAATTGCAAGTATTTGCATTCTCCGGGAAGCTATACTGGTGCTAATTTGCCCTCCAGTTATAGTCTTAATTTCAAATGGGATCTTGGAGATGGTAGAATAATTGAGAATAAATGGAATAGTTCAACATACTATGGAATTGTAAAATTTGTGTACAGGTATGCTGATGAAGGAGAGCATATTGCCGGATTGGAGGTAACTTACAACTAATGGTTAATAAAATTTTATTATTTTCAGTGTTTGCTGTACTTGCATTTTCTTTCGGGTTTGTTTCTGCTACTACTGGTTCAACCAGTGTTAATTTTTTCACAGGTGCTGGTGCTTATTTATGTGAGAGAACAGTGTCCGATGCTTATTGGTTGAATACAACTAATAATGAAAGAATCTTTATTTCTAATACTACTTACAGTGCTAAAGGTCTTTGTAATGATACTAAATATTCTGCTGATTTTTGTTGTCCTAAAGATTATGCTTGTACGAGTGGAGAATGTAAACCTACAAATTTAGAGTATTTTGGTGATTTCTGTAATGCATTATTAAATAATCAAAGCTGTAATACTGCTCCTGCAAGTTTTGCTGTTTCTACAATAAATAGTTTTGGTGGAAATTTTGTTGGTATTTGTGGTGCAGGTAGTTCTTTTGTTGGATTCTCTCCTGATGGTCTTATATTTTGTTCAAATGTAACTTCTTGTAGTTGTGTATGGGCTTCAGGGAAATGTACTGCTAATGTTACTAAGCAAACAATTTGTAGTGATGGAACTACTTTTATTTCAAGTAGTTGTGCATGGTCTGAGGAACCAAGTCAAAAGCAGAACTTATGTGATGAACAAGGTAAAATAGTAGTAAGTTATTCTGCTAGTGGTTATACAGAGGGTGTTGCTTGCGAAGCTCAAACTGTTGAATATCCTTGTTCAGTTTCTGTTCAATTACCTTTTTTCGATAAGTTTAGTTTTATTTTTGCAGTTTTAGCTATTGCTTGTATTTATGCTTTAATGAGGAGAGAGTCAAAATGAAATTAACTTCAAAAAAAGGTTTGTCGCCAGTTATTGCAACTGTTCTATTAATTACTTTGGCAATAGTCTTGGTTGGAATTGTATTTCTTTGGATGAGGGGTTTTATTAGTGAACAAGTTGAAAAACAGGGAAAACCTATTGAGCAGGTTTGCGCTGATGTTAATTTCGAAAAACAAACTCAACTTTATGGAGATTCTTTAGATCTACAAGTAAATAATATAGGTAATGTACACATATATGGTTTTGATGTAAAGTTTGTTGGTGAAAAGGATTCTTCGATGACTTCTTTTAAATTTGATGTACTTATTGGTGAATCAAGTGATGTACAAAGAATTCCATATGTTGGCAATCCTCAAAAGATTATTTTCTATCCTATGGTTTTGGGTTCTGTTAAAGGGAAGAAAGTAACTAAGCCAGTTACATGTCTTGATCAAGGGCAAACTATAACGATATAATTTCTAATATATTCTTTTTTATAATAACATTTATAAACTAATTCTCGTTGGTTTAATTTATGTTTAGTAAAAGAGAGAGTGGTTTTGTATTTGCTGTTTTAGCTTTACTTGTATTTTCTGGATTTTTTGTTAGTGCTTATAGTTTTAGTGATTTTTTTAGTAATTTATTTGGCAATCCTTCTATTACTGGAAATGTTGTTCTAGATGTTAATACTATTAATTATACCTATACTACTGGCTATTCTCCTTCAAATTGGATTGGAACTACGCAATATAAGTTTACTTTACCTCACCAGATGTCTGCACATAAAATTGATCTTACTGTAGGCTCTTTTAATGCACAGAATTGTAATATTAGTGTCAATATTTCTAGTGTGAGTGCGCCTGGAGAAAATAGTTATTATTTTCTTGTAAATAAAACTGTTTATATTATTTCTATTCCATATTCTGCAGATGTTAATTTTGTAAAAATTAGTTCTGCTGGTTCTTGTAATATAAATGATATTCTTGAGATATATAACCTTTCAATTGTTGGAACTTATCCTTTCTTGTCTGATTCAGTAAAATCTTTTTCTCCTGGTTTGGTTTCTAATGCCCAGACTAATTTAACTATTGATCCTTCCTTAGATATTTCGCAAATTAACTTAAGCTTAAGACTTTCTTCGACTCCTTCTTGTATTGTAAACGTTTCAACTTTAACAGGTAATGTTTTGAAAGTAGTTGATTCTTTTAATTTGAATGCTATTGGTTTAGCAAATAGAGATTTAAGTCGTTCTATTTATATTTCCTCTCCGACTAAAAATAGTAAGATAGTTATTTCTTCAACAAAGAGTATTGCAGGAGTATATTGTTATAATAGTATTATTAATTTTACTAATATAATTGTTGCCGGAAAAGATATTAATCAAACTATTCCTGTTTGTGCATCTTTTGACTATTCTAATTGGAGTGAATGTGTGAATAATACTCAAGAGAGATCTATTTTAGTTAGCTATCCTTCCGGATGTATTGGTGGAAGTCCTGAAAATTTAAGTCAAGAATGCAATCTCTCTTCAAATGTTACTTGTACTGATTCAGATGGCGGATTAAATTATAGTGTTAAAGGAGATACTTTCGGAATTTCTATTGATGGTTCTACTTGGAATAAAACAGATTATTGTGATGGTAGTTTAGTACATGAGTATGATTGTAATGGTTCTTTGTCTGGGAATGGTGGTTCTTTTGTATGTCCAAATGGTTGTGTTGATGGTGCTTGCGTAAATAATGCTTCTTCAAATGTTACTTGTACTGATTCCGATGGGGGATTGAATTATGGCGTTAGAGGGTATACTTATGGCTCTGAATGGGCAAATATTTCAAACGTTGTTAACAGTTCAGACTTTTGTATTACTTCTGGCGAAAAAGCAGGAAGGTTGGCAGAATATATATGTCAATATAATCAAGTAGGTTCTGAATCTTTTGCATGTCCAAATGGTTGTGTTAATGGCTCATGTGTTAATTATACAGAAGCTTCTTGTGTAGATACTGGTAGAATAGATAATGGTATTACTTGTGTTGAAAATATAACTTGTCCAAATGGTTGCATTCTTGAGAATAACAGAGGTGTTTCTGTTTGTGTTAAGCCAGGTTTTAAGTTAATTGCTAAGGGTTCAACTAAGTATTGTGATTTGCAAAATCTTACTTTTAAAACTGTTTTAGCAAATAATCAAGTTTGTAATTCTCATTCTGAGTGTAATAGTAATTTCTGTTTTAAGAATGCTACTGCAAGTTATTGTATGGATTTGACAGTTGTGGGTGGAATACAAGACACTATTATTAAATTCGTTTGCTGGTTTACTACTATTGGCCAAGGTGAAGCAAATTACAACACTTGTAAGGCAAATAAGGCAGCAGCATATTTGAAATGAGATTCTCTTTTATTATTTTATTATTAATCTTTTCTGTTGGGTTTGTTATTGCAGAAGAGAATTGTTTGCCACAGACTTGTAATAGTGATAATGAGACTCTTACTGTAGGGCAAATTTCTTATTATTGTAATGTTATCGAAGGTGTTTTTTGCACTGCTAAACAAAGTGGAGAATCTTGTTTAAATGATTTTGAATGTGTTTCTCCTTATTCATGTTTAGGTGAAATTTGTACTGGGGAATTTAACAGTATTGTTAATGGTTATAATTTAATTGCTGAACTTTTACCAGGATATTGCCCTGCTTATGAAGATGAATCTCGTACTTATTTTTGTTCTAATTCAACTAATGTTTCTAATGCTTTTATGTTAGCTAATAAGAATTGTACAGCGAACTATAATTGTTTTAAGTGTAATGGGACTGCATATACTTATAATTCTACATTGAATATCTGTACTAAAGGTAATTGTGAATCTACTACTGGTCAATTTTGTTTGAATGCATCTGTTTTGAATTCTAGCGAAAAAGAGGGTTACTATTGCTCTAATAATAAAAAATGTTTTTCATGCGATTCTAACTTTGATTGGAATATAAATCTTTCACAATGTATCTTGAGACCGTGTACTAGTTCTCCAGGATGTATGAATATTACAAATTTAACTAATGGACAGCTAGTAGAAAATAGACGTTGTGATGTTGGATCATGTTTTATCTGTAAAACAGGTTATGCTTGGAATGCCAATACCTCTTCTTGTGTTCTTTCTTCTGGATCTATTTCTACAACAATGGTTAAAGTTCCTGTAAGTGCGTCTGATTTAGCGGCAGGTAAATATAATTTATTGGGATTAAATGATAGAGTCTCTTTATCTTTTGCTGGAAGAACTTATTATTTTGATTTATTAGGTATTGATTCTTCGAAGATTTCTTTCGAAATTTATCCTACTTTCTCAGATCAGATTTTATCTTCCGGAAGTAATAGGGGTTTTGATTTTGATAATGATGGTACTTATGATTTAAGAATTAGTTATGCGGGAATAGCTTCTGGAAATGCAAATGTTAGTTTACAATACATTAGTGAGTTTTATGCAACACAGACTCCCGAGGTTATAACAACAAATACTCCTCAGACTTCTGTTCCTGTTGATCAGGTTCCTTCTACTGCTGTAGATTCTTCTAAGAGTAATATTTGGATATTTTTAATAATTGGATTTATTATTATTTTATTAATTATTATTCTTTTCTTCTTTTTAGTTAAGAATGGTAATCCTTCAAAACCCTCTTCTACTAGACCTACTAATCCTGCTCCTCAACAACAAAGACCTCCAATGGCGCCTGGAAATGCCCCTGTAGCAAATTATCCTGTTGGAGGATACAGACCAATGCCCCCTAGGCCCGTAATGCCTCAGAATCCGCAGTTTAGATGATTATAGTATTCTCCGATAGTTTAATAAATCAAATTTAAGAAAGAAATATAACTATGGGCCCATAGTTTAACGGATAGAATGTCAGGTTTCGGCCCTGAAGATAGGGGTTCAATTCCTCTTGGGCTCATTTATTTCTTCGTCGGAATTGTTTAGCTAACATTTTTAAATATGTAATTTGTTAGTTGAGTATGGTTGAAAAGAAAGTCCAAAGTAAGGAAGTTGACTTGAAAGGTATTAGTGTAAAGAAGGATGAAAATTTTTCTGAGTGGTATACTGAAGTTGTTCAAAAATGTGAATTAGCAGATATTCGTTCTCCTGTTAAAGGGTGTTTAGTTTTTCAGCCATGGAGTGTTTTATCTATGGAGAAAATGTATAAATATTTAGAAGAAGTTTTACAAAGAAAAGGGCATAAACCTTATTTTTTCCCAACATTAATTCCTGAAGCTAATCTTATAAAAGAGTCTCAACATGTTAAGGGATTTTCTCCTGAAGTTTTTTGGGTTACGCAGGGCGGTAATGAAAAGTTCGAAGAGAAATTAGCTTTAAGACCTACTTCTGAAACAATTATTTATCAAATGTTTAGTTTATGGGTTCGAAGTTATAGAGATTTACCTTATAAGATGTATCAAAGAGCGAATGTATTTAGATATGAAACTAAAGCTACACGACCTTTCTTGAGAAGTAGGGAATTTCATTGGATAGAAGCTCATTGTGCACATCCTAGCGAAGAAGCTGGAATGAAACAAGTTCATGAAGATATGGAAACTACTGAAGAAGTTTTACATGGTATTTTTGGTTTGCCTTTTATCTTTTTCGAAAGACCTGCTTGGGATAAATTCCCTGGAGCACATAGAACTTTTGCTGCAGATGTTTTAAATCCCGATGGAAGAGTTGTTCAACAACCGTCAACTCATTTATTAAAGCAAGATTTTTCAAAGGCTTTTGACGTTAAATTTATGGATAAAGATGAAAAAGAAAAATATGTTTGGTTAACTTGTTATGGTCCTGCAGTTTCAAGAATATTTGCATCTGTTATTATTGTTCATGGTGATGATAAAGGATTAAGATTTCCTTGGAAGATTGCTCCAGTTCAAATTGCAATTGTTCCAATAAAAGATGATGAGAAATTAGTTAATAAAGCTAAACAAATAAAGGAAAAACTTGCTGGTTTAGCTTCTGTTGAAATTGATTTGAGTGAAAAGAGTGCTGGTGAGAAATTTAATTATTGGGAAATGAAGGGAGTTCCATTTAGAATTGATTTAGGTTTTAAGGATATTGAAAATGAATCTTTAACTGTTTTTAGACGTGATTTAAATAAAAAAGAAGCAATTAAAGAAAAAGACTTTTTTGCAAAACTTCCTGATTTGATAACAGAATATGATAAACATTTGTTTTCTCAGGCAGATAAAGTTTTTGATAATAGGACTTCTGAAGCTTCTTCTTTAGATGAATTAAAACAATCTATTGAATCTGGACATGTTGTTAGATGTAATTTTTGTTCTGTTGATAAGTCTGGTACACATTGTGCTGAAATTATTGAAAAGGAAACAGGTGCTACTGTTAGAGGAACTAAGTTAGTCAGAGAAAAAGCTACGGGCAAATGTATTGTTTGTGGTAAGAAGGCAACGGAAGTTGTATATGTTGCTAGGCAGTATTAAAATGACAAATTTTTATCAGGTTACACTTCAAAGTTGTCGATGTTGTGGTTCTGAGTATAGAGTTTATGTTAATGCAGAAGAATATTCTAAAGAAGGTGTCGTTTCTTGGCCCACTTTTGATGAACTAGTAAAGGTTATATATCCTGTTTTGTCTTCAGATAAGAATCCTGCACGATTTGTTCCAGATAAGCTTCCACAAGTTGAAAAAAACATTTTAGAGGATTTGGTTGTGGCGCATAATTTTAAAATTAAGTAGTCACAAAAATCTTTATAAACTCTATTTGTTTTTCTTTGTTATGATTA
>CAZFJM010000004.1:43775-46348 GCA_964519415.1 Candidatus Woesearchaeota archaeon
TTAAGTAGTCACAAAAATCTTTATAAACTCTATTTGTTTTTCTTTGTTATGATTAAGATTAAGAAACAATCTAAACCGATTTCGCAGTTGAAGAAAGGTGATAAAATTCTTATAGACGGTAAAGGGCTTATTGTAGATGCACATTATTTGTTTGTAGATCATAAGACTACTAAAGAGATGATTATTGAGGTTTATAGTGAGAAAACTGAGAAAGATTATCAGATAAGATATTTTGATGATCAAGTTGAAACTAGTTTAGAATTTTATGCGTTGGAAAATGATTTCCAATATACTAGGAAAGACGTTAACGAGATTGAGTGGTAGATTTTTGTTATGTTAACACTTATTAAATAGTTTTAGTATTCATTACTAAGTGTTAACGGGGTAACCTAATATATTTAAAGTTCAAAGTGCTTTATTTTACTAGGAGGTTAAAATGGCAGCGTACAAAAAACATCTTTGTGCTTTCAGAAATGAAGCGGAGTGCGAAGAGGAATTGGAAGAGGAAGAAGGCAAGTCTTTGGAAGACGTTGAAGACGAATATTTCCGTGATTAAAATGGTTACTAAGAAAAAATCTTCTAAAAAAGAGAGTAAGAAAGCTATTAAAATTACTGGAGATATGACTATAATGGAAGTTATGAGATCAAATCCGGATTCTGTTGCTAAACTGTTAAATATGGGTATGGGTTGTTGCGGTTGTCATTTTGCTATGATGGAAACGTTGGAGCAGGGTTGTGCTGCGCATGGTTTAGATATTAAGAAAGTTTTAGAGGAATTAAATAAATAAGTTAAATAGTTCCTATTTTCCAATCCGAGAATTGTTTTTCTAATATTTTTCTGAAAGTGTAATCTGGTCCAATATTATAATCTTTACTTCTGTCATAGGGAAGTTGAAATTGTTTTGTGCTTGTTTTTATTTTTGATCTGCCCATTCCTAAGACTGTGTAGTTATCTCCATATAAATCTGGAAGATCTTTTTCTCCAAACAGTGTTCTTACTGTTTTTTTATTAGGTTGGATTTCATAGTTTCTTAGAATTGTTTCAAGCATTTCGGAATGGTCGTTGTGTGCACAATACATTATGAGTTCTCCTTTAATAAGTACTTGAACTACTTGGAATTCTCCTTCAAGAGGCATATTCTCTATTTTGACTGTTTCGGCTAGATCTGTGTTGGTCATTAGTTTGTTGATATTCCTATCTTTTTATATTTAATTGCGATAGTTTTATAATATTGATTTAAGTGTTTATAATATGGGATTTACAAGGCTGGGTCTGGCAAAACGTGTTTTGCAATATGTAATTTGGTTTGCTTTAATTGTTGCACTTTTTGCTGAAATTTACTATCAGAATTGGTTGGCTCTTATTGTAATTATTGCGGCTTTAATTTTAACTATTTTACCTATTGTTTTTCAGAAGAAATATAATATTTATCTTCCGGAAGAGTTTGAGATGTGGATTTTGATTTTTATTTATTTAACTTTGTACTTGGGAGATATTCAGAAATTTTATGCATTATTTTGGTGGTGGGATGTTCTTTTACATGGGTTTTCTGCAGTTTCAATAGGTATTGTAGGTTTCATTATTATGCTTTATTTACAGCAGGGAAACAAAGTTCATGCTAAACCTTTTTTAATTTGTCTTTTTGCGTTTTCTTTTACTGTAGCTGCTGGCGCTATTTGGGAAATTTTTGAATTTTCTTTAGATCAGATTTTTGGTTTGACTACACAAGACAACAGTTTAATTGATACTATGTGGGATCTTATTATTGATAGCATTGGTGCATTTGTCGGTTCTTTATTAGGTTATATTTATTTGAAGGATAAGAATTCTGGATTGGCTTATACAATAAGGTCTTTTGTTAGACTTAATTCTTCTATGTTTAAAGAATTAAAGGAAGAAGTTTCTAAAAAATACAAAAAAATTAAAGATTCAAAGGTTGGTAGAAAGATATTAAAAGGGAGGAGATTATAATTTTTAAATAACATGGAAAAAGAGAATAGGCGTTATGTTTCTCCGGAAGAAAGAGCTGTAATGGCATCTATCAAGGATAGATTAGATGTTGCTAATTCTTGTGTTCAAAAAGAAAATTATGGTCTTGCTAAAAGGTGTTATTCAGATGCGGCAAAACTTTATGAACAAATAGGGGATGATGTGCATGCTAGAGAAATTAGAGATTTGGCTTCAAAAGTAGGAACTGGGATTTCTACATTTAAAAAAGAAAGTCATTCACGTGTTTATTCTTTGGGCCCTGGTTTAGCTTCGGCAGTTTCTGTTTTTGCAATTGCGTTTGGAGCATTAATAGTCTTGCCACAAATTACCGGAAATGTTATTGGCAATGCTAATGTTGGAATGAGTTTAGCAGGTGTATTGATATTCATTGCAGGTGTTTTAGGTTTATACAGTTCCATTAAAAAAGATGAGAAAAAATAATTTTGAGTATATAAATTCTTAAAAAGGATTATTTTGTTGGTTTTTTATGATAGGCGAAACTGAAATAACAAGAATGGGCACTGGAGGGTACTCTCTTGGGTTTGAATTAAAGGATATTTTTATTGAAGATAATCGTAATAGT
>CAZFJM010000005.1:0-39450 GCA_964519415.1 Candidatus Woesearchaeota archaeon
CTGCAACATAATCTCCTCTATTAAATAGGATTTCAGCTAATAAGAATAGTTTCTTTGTTTCTGAAGTTTCTACTCCATTCTTCTCTGATTCAATCATTGACTGATTTAACTCTTCTCTTAATTTTGAATATTCAAGGGTAGCAGTGTAAATCTCTTCAATCTTATCTGCTTCTTCTTTTAATGTCATAAAGTTTAGAGAATTGTAATTTGTATTCATAGAATCTAATATTGACTGAACTTCATCTAATATTAATCCAGAAGAATTCATTTTAGACAATATTTCTAAAGATGAATTAAAATATTCATCTGCTGTAGCTCTATTCATTTCTAAAATTGTTAAAGTTACATACTTTACTTCTGTGAATTTAGTTGAAACATTTCCTTCAATAGTTCCACTAAATGTAATCTCCAATAAATATTTACCTGATGCAAAATATGAAGGAGCATTAATTAAGAACTTTACATTCTCTTTGCTATTTGCACCTAAATAATCTATGGTACTAGGAGTAGGTATAACATATTGTGAATTATTTCCTTTAACTGTAATTGTTATATCTTTCTTAGCAGAAGATAACTTATTTTCAAGTACTAAATCAAATTCTTGATTTTCTCCTCTTACCAATTCAAAAGTTGCTGATGATTTATCGAATGAACCGCCTCCACCACCGCCTCCTCCGCCTCCGCCTGAAGAACCAGTTTGACCACCTGCAGCAGGTTCATTACAGCCAGCTAAAACATTCCAATCACCATCAAGAGTTTTACAGCTGGAAATGCATATTCCATCTCCAACAGAGTTACATAAGAAAGTAACGTTAAATGAACTCTCCAATAATGTTTGATTATTGCCTACATCAATCAAACTAAAATTATTTGATTCATTTTTATATCCATAAGAATATATCTTGACAGTTATTGGAGTATTTATTACTAAAGGTTCATTTTCCAAATTTTCTTTTGTAAAATTAAAGCTTAGATTGGAATATTGTTTAGCGCTATCATTCAACAAAGAATAAACGGATTCGTTTAGTATTCCAGTTCCATTGATAATTTTATTTATTAAAGATTGAGAAGATATTGTCCAATTGAAAGTTACATTATGAGCCGAGTTATTATAACTTCCATCTGCTCCAAGATTTCTTACATATGCAATCCAGTCAAAAGTTTGATTTGTTAACTCAATGTTTAGATTTGCCGTTGGTTGTTCCACTTCCTGATATAAAACAACACCCTTTGCGACAATCATTGTTGCATTAATATATCTATTTGTTAAATTAGCTTCAGTATCGGTTATATTGGATGTTATTGAAATAACTGGATGTTCTTGTAAAACTATTTCTGAATTTGGAAATGCCCCTCTGCTATTTACAGATTTATTCTCTCCAGGAGAAAGAATAGTATCTGCACTAAATCCTATTCCTCTTAAACTTGTTTTAAAACTTGCCCTATAATAATCATCAGAAAAGCTGTTAAAATTATTTATATATTTTACAACACAACCACCAGAGTAATTTGAATCACCAGTATTAGTAATTGTAAAATTACCAATATCTTTTTCTGTGTAAAATCCTGACACTGCATCTAGAGAAGTTGTAGAGACGTTCCATGTGCAATCCCAATTTGCACTAAATGTTCTATTTGTACTTACATTTATATTTCCAGCAGAATCATTTGCCCAAATATTATAAACATAATTACTATCATTTTGATTTAGAGTTACATTTGTAGAATAAATAGAACTTAGATTAGCCATAGTATAATTTATCCAAGTTCCATTGTAAAATTGTAAAATAACACTATTTACACCAGACATGCTGTCAGTTACCGTAGCATTTACTATTATTATTATTTGAGGATCTAAATTACCTAGGGTGTAATCTGCAGAAATATTTCTAATGTTAGTTATTGATGGAGTGACCCTATCTATAGTTATAGTATTATTAGTAGAAGTTCCAATATTGCCAGCCCAGTCAAAGATTGAATAAAACCATGAATAAACTCCGTCGATTAAAGTTACCACAATTCCAATTGTTGTTTGAGTTACATTTGCTGCATAACTAATAACTGTAGAATTAACCAAACTTGTAGAATTATAAATATTTAAGGTAACATTCTTAATTCCTAAATTATCAGAAATATTTGCAGTGAAATTAACTGAAGAGAGAGCGTTTAAAGTATTATTTTCTGGAGAAACTAGAGTTCCGTTTGGATTAGTTATATCTAAAGTAATCTTTCTTGTTTCAGTTGAGTTACATCTGTCAAAAGTATCACATGCAGAAACATTATAATAATAACTTCCATCTACTAAATTTGTCCAATTTATTGAAGTAATATTAGTTACATAATTAGTTACATTGCTCCAAGAAGAATTATAAATTCCGAAACTTATATTTTTTAAATTAGCTTCTACTAATGAAATACGAGCATAAACATAATCTCTTGCCTTACCAGAATTATTTACTTCTGTAGAACCTACTGAAGTAGGAGTTAGATATCTTACAATGACAATTCCTGAACCTCCAGCACCGCTTACTCCGTATTGGCCATAAGGAGCATAATATTGTGCAGCAGCCCCGCCCCCGCTACCGGTATTTGCACCTGCATCTCCTCCTAGATTTTCACTTCCGTTAGTCCCATTATTTATTCCTCCGGTTCCGCCCGATCCATAAGGGCCAGATGTTCCTGTATGGGTTTCGCCTCCACCACCTCCTCCTCCGCCAAGTCCACCACTCCCTGCAGTATAGCTCGTAGAACCTTCAGCCCACATACTTCCTCCACCGCCAGCACCATAATAATAACTACCACTAATATTAATTTGAATTCCATTTCCACCATTACCAGCATTTGCATCACAAGCAGCATTTCCGCCAACAGCTCCGGCTCCTCCTCCTCCTCCGCCGGGTCTTAAATCATTAGAACAGCCGCCATAACCTACGCCGCCAGCATTAGAATAATTTAATGCTATTCCAAATACATTTCTAACTGGTTGTGATGCTGTTCCTGCAGGAGCTACTCCGCTATTAGAACCTCCTCCTCCGCCCGAACCTCCATTGGCTCCATTTTCCTCAGGATAAACACCGCCACCACCTCCACCGTTTGCAGTTTCATTTATAGCCCCCACGCCAAAAAAAGAAGATTGACCATTAGCACCAATTAGTCCAGCAGTTCCTGCGGGACCGCCGGCGCCAACAATAATATTATAACTGCTCAAATTTAAAGTAGCATTAGGAATATAAATAACTCCTCCTCCTCCACCGCCCCCTGCGTGTCTTGCTCCACCTGCCCCACCGCCCCCAACAACCAAAACACTTGCATTCATCCCACTTATAGGTGGAACGAAAGTTCCATTTGTTAAAAATGTGTGTATAGTATAAGCCCCATCGTGAGTAATAACTCCGCCAGAACCATCAGCACTTGAAAAACTAATTTGAGGAGCACTTGCATCAACTGTCAAAGTAAAATTTTCAGAAACGTTGTAATTATTTGCAACATCGTAACTTTCAAAGAACCAAGTGTAAATTCCATCTATTAAGTTATAAACTCTAGAGAATATATAACTTAAAGATCCAGAAGTATAATTTACCCAATCACTTAATTGAGAAACCTTTCCAGTTGAATAACTAGGGCTTCCGCTGGTTGTTCCATTATATCTGCCAGTAATGTCTCTTATTGTTGTTCCAGATCCTTCATCTAAATGATATCCTGCAACTAAACCAGAATTAAAAGGGGCGATAGAAGTATTTGCATATAACCCTGAACCGTTATTATATAACTGAGAAATTTCTGTTGAATTCAATGAACGATTAAAAATTAAGACTTCATCAATAGCTCCATTAAAATATCTTCCTGCATGCGTAGGATTACCAGAGCCTATAAGAATAGGAGCATTAGTTAAAGAAGATCCAGTATATGTTCCTGTTAAAACTACAAAATACCAATTACCATTTGAGTATGCAGGTACATTTCCATTACAATCATTAGAACTACAAAATAAACTGCCATCCCAGTACATTTTTGGATTAGTAATTCCCATATCAAAATACATTCTGCCAGCACTTTCCATTCGCCAATATGCTCTTGGGTTAGATGATGAACCCCAATGAACAAATGGTTGTTGATAAGAAGTAAAGTTTGGATTTATCCACATAGCATAAGTAAAAGCCGATCCAGAAGGAAGACTAGCAGTAGCAGATTGTATATAATTAGATCCATTAAATCTGAGTGCATATCCTGTAGTAGGAGTATCACTAAAGTAAGTTTTATTATACAAAACATTATTTCTAAAAACATTTAGGGTTGCATTTTTTATTCCGCTTGCATCTGAAATATTTGCTGTGAAATTTATAGAAGTATTTCCAGTTGGAGTATGATTGGTAGGACTTAAAGATTCCAATGTTGGTGAAATAGATTCCGGAGTTAGATATCTTATAATTACAATTCCTGATCCCCCGGCTCCCCCATTATCTCCTCCGTCAGTTCCTCCACCTCCGCCGCCTCCTGTATTTATAATAGCATCAGAATATTCAGATTGACTACCATTAGCTCCTCCGCCTAATCCTCCAGCTCCTGGCGTAGTAGAACCTGTGCCACCCATTCCTCCTCCGCCTCCCGCATAATAAACATTAGATCCATTAATTGAGTAATTTAATCCATTTCCACCTGCACCAGAAACAGAATCGCTCGGAGCAGTTTGACCTATGGCACCTGCTCCGCCTCCTCCTCCTGCTGGATAATTTGGCCCTCTATAATTATTATTTCCTCCACCTCCATATCCTTGCCCCAGAATTCCTGAACCTCCCTCGGTTTGAACACCTCCTGCAGCTCCGCCTCCTCCTCCAGAACCGCCATTTACTCCATTTATTTCATTACCTCCTCCTCCTCCACCCCCTATAGAAGTTAAATTTCCAAATGAAGAATTGCCTCCTGAATTCCCAGGATTACCATCAACAATATGTCTTGCGCCTCCTGCTCCAACAACAACAGTTACGTTCTCTACCACTATATAAGAATTATTATAAATTAGTCCTCCACCGCCCCCTCCTCCTGCTCCGCCTCCTCCTCCGCCAGCAACAACTAAAACCGAAACATTAATTGTGCCTGTAGGCGGAACGAAAGTTCCATTTGTTAAAAATGTGTGAACAGTATAAGCTCCGTCATGAGTTATATTCCCACCAGTTCCATCGGCAGCCATAATGCTTGTAGAAAAAAATATAGAAAACAATATTCCAAAAAATAAAAATCTATTTAGTATTGCCACTTTTTTATCACCTACTCTTTTTTTATTTTTCATTTTTTACCCTCATAAAATTTAATCAACTCCAAAATAATTTCATCAAAACTTTGTTTTCTAACAAAATCAAGATTCTGCAATCTATTCTTAGTACTTTCATTTAATCTAAGTGTCGTAGACTTTTCTACTTCAGCATTTTTTTGCCCTTTAACCATTTGTATACATTGCATATCTAATATGCTTAATATATTTAATATACTTTGTATACATTACTATTTAAATATTTACATAATAAGAAATATAAAAATAGAACTTTTTCTCCCCGTCTATAAAAAACGAAACCTTTAAAAAGGCAAATCCTTTAAAAACCTTACTATATCTAAGATGGTCCAAGCTAAAAAATGTCCAGAGTGCGGTAGTTCTCATTTAATCTATGACGAAGCTAGAAGCGAAGTTATTTGTGGTGATTGTGGTTTGTTAGTTGAAGAAAAAATGGTTGATACAACCCACGAACTTAGAGCTTTTGATAAATCTGAAAAGAAATCAAGGGGCGGTGCACCAATCTCTATGCAAAAATTCGATAAAGGTTTAACAACTAATGTTGGTGAAATCTCAGATATCTATAAATTAGACTCTGCAAATCAAACTAGAAAATATTTAAGATTAAAGAAATGGCAAGAAAGAGTATCTACTTCTATTGAAAGAAACTTAAGACTTGCTATGGCAGAATTAAGAAGGGTTGCCTCATTCTTAGAATTACCTTCTGTAGTAAAAGAAGAAGCAGCGAGAGTTTATAATTATGTTTTACAAAGAGGACTTGTAAGAGGTCGTTCTATGGAATCAGTAATTGCTTCTTGTATCTATGCTGCATGTCGTTCTTACAACATCCCAAGAACACTAGATGAAATTTCCATTGCATCTGAAGTAGAAAGAAAAGAAATTGGTAGAACATACAGATTTATTATTAGAAGAATTGGAATTAAAGTAACTCCTTCTTCACCAAGAGATTATATCTCTAGATTTGGTTCAACATTACACTTATCTCCAAAGTCTCAAGGAGGAGCATTGGAAATATTGCAAAGAGCAGAAATCTCCGAATTAACATCCGGAAGAGGCCCAGCAGGAATTGCTGCAGCAGCATTATATGTTTCAGCTTTACTTAATGATGAAAAGAAAACACAAAGAGAAGTTGCAGATGTTGCAGGAATTACAGAAGTTACAATCAGAAATAGATACAAAGAATTATTAGACAGATTAGGACTTGAAGAAAAAATAAAACTTAAAGAAACAGAAAAAAACGAGAAGAAAGAAGAGAAAAAGAGAGAAAAACGAGAAGAGAAGAAGCGTTTAGCAGCATAAAATGAAAATTCTTATTGTACATAGAGACAAAACATTTGACGATAGTTCTATTAAAAAAGAATTTCCAAATTTACAAATAAAAAAAATCTGGAAAAATATAGTTTCTAAAAGTCACCTTAAAGGAATTGATTTTGTTATATCGATAGGTGGAGACGGAACTTTTCTCTCAGCAGCACACTATATAGATGAAACACCTATCTTAGGAGTAAACTCTGACACAAATAGAAGTGAAGGCGCTTTAACAACTATTGATTGTTCAAACTTAAATACAAAAATTAAACAAATAATAGAAAACAAAGTAAAAATAAAAAATTACACTAGAGAAAAAGTAATAATTCACCAAAAAAATAAAAAAGTTGAAACAGAAAATGCACTTAATGAAACATTTTTTGGAAATATTAATCCTCACCATACAACAAACTATGAAATAGAATATGATAATAAAAAAGAAAATCAAAGAAGCTCAGGAATAGTAGTTTCAACTGGAACGGGTTCAACTGCATGGTACCGGACAGCCGGAGGATTTCCATTCGGTAGAGAAAGACAACAATTAAGATTTAGAATACGAGAGTTATTTAAAGGAAAGTTACATAAACCTACAATAAAAAAAGGAAAAATAAAACAGAATAATAAAATAATAATTACTTCATGTATGAATCACGCAATTGTAGCAATTGATTCTATAAGAACATACTCCTTACATAAAGGAGACAAAGTTGAAATTTCTATTGGAAAACCTCTAAAAGTAATACAATAAAATAAAACAAATCTTTTTATACTACCCAAAACCCCTAATCTAACCACGGGGAGATGCCGGAGTGGTCAAACGGGCGACGTTTAGGCCGTCGTAGCTTACGCTTACAGGGGTTCGAGTCCTCTTCTCCCCATTATAAAATTAACTAGCTTCTTGAAGTGTAAGTGTACGTGATGAAACCTTAAGATAATTCTTACCATCTTCCAAACCTTTATCTCTCAATCCTTTAATTATAAGTTGATTTGTATAGAGAGGACTCTGACCATCTTCAGCCACAGTAAGAGGACTTGTTACCCAAGTATAACTATCAAAAGACCATTGCCAACCATCCTCGACATATTTAAAATATAGAGTTTGAGAACCAGTCCACGTACGTTGAGTAGTTATATATACTTGTGCAGAATCTTCCTCGCTTAATTGTGTATCTGTTTGAGCTGAAGGTACAGGATTTCCACTAGTAGCTGTACTTGCAACGGGCGCATTAGTTTTAGAAGTAGAAGCAGTTGTTTGAGCCTTTGGATCAGAAATTTTCAAAATCTCCTTTACAATTTTATAATAAGCTTGTGCTTTCAAATACAATGCTTGTGCCTGTTGCTGATCCAATCTTGCAATAGAATATACTAAATCTGCCTGTGCAATTAAAATATCTGCTTTAGATTTAACAAATCCTTCAATAGTATTTGAATCCCCAGTCAATTTAAAATTACTTATATTCTTTTCAAACTCATTCAATTTGTTAGCAACTTCTGTCTCATCTTTTGTAAGTTGTGCAGTCTTACTATCCGGACTTAATGCATCAATAGCATCAGATATACTTCCGACCTTTCCTAAAACATTCTGAGCATCTTTCAAAGAACTTTGATCTAACCAACAAGTCATACCCTTATCACCACAATAACCTACATTCTTCCAATTATTTGGATTTGAAGATCTACCAGGATTATTACTAGCACAAACTCTAACAATACCTCTTAAAGAAATATCAGGATTAACTGCTTCTTCAACCCCTGCTTGTAAATTGGGATTTGCCAAAGCAAGAACTGATGCACTTCCAGAAATACATTCATTCTCCGTAGTAATATTATTTGTTGCGCCCTGTTCTTGCGCATATAAATCATGCAATGCATTAACAGTAAATTCAGTCGAAACAGATTGGAATCCACATTCTTCTTGATCATTTACACGCAAACATAAAGTCTTATATCCTGTAGGGGCTGTAAAGTCCACAGACTCTGTTGACTGTTCTCCCTTAGCTAAATATCCAGACTTAACATGGACTTGTTGAGGGAAAGAATAATAACTCATTGAAGGAGGGTCTTTCAAATAAACACTATAACTCGCACCAATATCTGTTCCAGCATAAATATGATAAAATACTTTATATTGTGAAGTTGAAGGAACAGTTGCACCAGTGAACAAGATAGATGAAAACTTACCATAAAACTGCGCAGGAGACTCTGGTTTTAACATAGCATCTAATGCTTTTCCAGAAGTAGGTAAAGAAGTTCCCAAGAAATTTCTACAATATGTTGAACCTATTTCTTCAACATTCCCAAACTTGTAAGCTGTAAAAGAAGTTGAAGCATAAGTACTCTTGAAATAATCAATACTCTTCTGCATATTATCCCATGCTGATTGGAATGTAGCATATTCTCCGCCACTTGCTTGTTTATTCCAACTTCCAGTATAAGCTAATTCTGCAAGATTAGGAATAATATTTTGCATTAAAGGAGAAACCTGTCTCCAGAAGAATTCACATTTGTAAATTGCAGTCATCTCATCACAGATACCGACGTGTTTTCCAGATTTTACATATTCTCTTAAACAACTCTGTTGAGCTTTTAATATAGAAACATAACCTTCAATTCCTGCATGGATACCTGTTAAACAAACAGGGATATAAACATCTCCTCCGAAAGCAACGAAATTCTTCAAACATAAAACAGAACTTCCAATAATACCTGATTGAATAACATTTGCAACAGGCATCTTTCCACCAAAATTACATCTTGAAGGAGGACAGATAACAGGATCACAAACATTATACATAATCTTACAATCTTCAGGACTCATAAAATCCTGACATTGATATAAACTTGATTCGCTTACTGCTCCAGGCTCTACATTAGCAGAACCAACATTAGATAAAGTTATTTGCCTTACACCGCTCTTATATTGGCTAGCAGCATATTTTATATTAGCTAAAGCTTGTTTTACTAAAAGCCTTACACTATCTTCTCTCAATCCACAGTCATCTCCAAATGCTTTGTAATTTGCATTATTAACATTAAAACTTTGACAAATATCGTCGCCATATTTTTGTTCCATTAAACCATTTGGTCCAACATTACATAACCAGAAATAATTAACTTCACCAGCAGCAGTGTATCCTAAAACAGCATTAGCAGTGGTAGGATTATTCCCTGTAATACCTGCAACCACTTGAGACGCACCACTAGTTCCAGAAAGAGAATTAATTACAATATTATTTCCAGCAGACTGAGGAATCATTGCATACCAACCTTTCTTTGAATCTACAGGAACAATTGCAGGCATTCCTTTATTTGGTTCGGAATCATAAAAGATAATTGTAGGAGCACTTATGTAAGCATTGTCACATGATCCTTCAGAAACAATATTAAAAGCTACTTGGACATTGTTCATTGTAGGTCTAGCTCCTTCAACTAGTATTTTAATCTTAGACTTATCTTGTATTTCGAAGCTATAACTTTCTTTAAGAGAATAAATTCCATTATCTTGTTTTGAAATAAATAAATACCATTTCGAGTCAACATGAGAAGTAGTAACTCCCACTGAATCGGCACCATTCAAAGCAGTTAACTTCTCAGGGTTAGCTACTAAACTTTGCAAAGCAGAAGAAGCCATAACAATAGGAGCATCAACACTAATCTTTCCAGTAGTTGGAGAAGAAGATGAATAAACATATTGTGAAAAAGTTCTTTGAAGATCTGCAGGCAATTCAGTTATTAAACCTGCAGCAGTATTAGCTGCAACTGTTTGCTCTGCTGGAACAATAAATTGAGAATTTGTAGTAATATTAACACTTCTTTTTAATTCAGGAGTAATCTCTGCACCTTTAAGTTCTTGATATAACAAACACTGTCTTGCATCTGCCCAGGAAGTCATTTGAGAAGAAGTAACCGTAACTTTTTTTGAATCAACATAATAAGAACAAGCAGAAGAATCCTGTTGGAATTTTGTTAAATTACCATCGTAAGTTTTTATCTTAGCATCTACCTTTCCAATTGCAGAAGTATACGCATCAACATCTTTTGAAATATCTTTAGCATAGAAATTATAACAAGCATCAATAGTAGGATATTGATCTGGAACTAAAGCCTTACATCTAGCTTCATAAACTTGCATAACATTTTGTCTAGCAATACTCTGACCAGAAAATCCAGTAACTAAATTCTTAACTTGCATAAACAAACCAGTAGATAAACAAACTGCCTTCCAACCTTCAACTACTTTTCCAAGTTTAGCATTTTTATCTTCCCATTCTTTAATTGTTTTATTTAACTCGTCTGCCTCTTCCTGTGCTTTTTCTGGACTAAGTTTTATAGCTCTTTGTTCAATCCCAATATTATAAGTAAAATTAGCTTCTGAACTTGTCTTTAAATCGGAAACAATACTTACATATGCAGTTTTCTCAACTTGAATATCTGAAATATAAAGAGTATAAGCCTCTGCCCGATTACCGCTTGTAAGTTTTGTAGGTTCAACTATCCTATTCTCATCAGTACTGAACTGTAAAGTAGGATTTGAAGAATATTCGCTTGTTTGAGACCTATCTGTCTTTTTTGTATAATAATCGAAAGAAACACCATTTACACTTATTTTCTTTACAATTAAATAATCATTAGTACTTGCAGTGTTTGTTATCTTAGAAAGATTAATCTTATCACCTTCATTTAATTTAGTATCTCCAGATTCATCTCTTGCATTAATATTATTAACAACTAACTCCAAATATTTATCTCCAGCATCAGAAGGTTCAAATCTTACAACACCGATAGAATGGTATTCATTATTGGAAAATACTGTTTTGTAAGCATTCTTTGCATCTGTTCTTTGAGCAATTGTTAATTCTTGTCTAATTCCTTCTGCATAGCTAGAATCAGGATATAATTCTACAAACTGATTCATCAATTCTATTTTCTTTGCACCATAATTTAATCCTTTTTGTTGAAGTTGTTTTATTAATTCAATCTCTTCATATAATCCGCTCTCACCATAATTAGAACCAGAAATGTTAGTCATTGCAGAATATTCGCTTAATAACTTTTGTAATGCCTCGTCTCCACCATCAAAATATTGTGAAGCCATTTCTTTTGTTTGTTGATCTGCAGCAACGGTTGTAGCAGGTTCATTACTAGAAGTTAATAAACCATTGAAATTAATTCCAGAAATAGATTCACTATCTTTAAACAATACAATAATATTCTTAGAACTAATTCTAGAAGGAGTAATGCTATTTTTGAATGATTCCAATGTTAATTCAGTACTTCTTATATTAGCGAAAGTATTGTAAATCTTAGTTGCCAATTCAGAATAAACTTTATTTTCTGGAATAGAACTACCATTAATTAAAACTACAAACTCGCTTCCAGAAACACCACCACCCACTACATTTGCACTAGTAACGCCCGCAAATGCTAAATAATAATTATCCTTAACATTATTTGCTAAACTATATGTTTTAATACCAGAGGAAGTAGTAGAAAGATTAGCATTATACATATTCAAAAGACTCAATTCTACCGTCTTTCCATCACAAATAACTTTAACAGTTCCAGTATCTCCTGCTAAAACATTTAGATTACTTACTCTACAACCAGTATTACCCAATTTAGTATTTTGTCTTGCTTCCATTTGAACACCATCAACTGCTAAAATTACAGAATCCTGAGGAGAATCAATATCATTCAATTTTAATTTCAAACCTGCTCTACAATAAAATCCTGGGAAATAAAATAAATTTCCAGTCTGACCAACATTCAATGTTTCTGTTCTAATAACTTCTCCATGCTGTGAAAGAACCTGAACAGTTGCACGATCGTTTTGAACATCAACTAATCTTAATAATCCCCTTCCCTGCCAGAAACTCTGAAGATATTTATCTTGCTCCCATTTTTCATCACTCATTGATTCTAAATAAAATTCAGTACTACCAACACCAAATGCTTTCTGAGCATCATAATACATTGTTGCAGTTAACATTCCAGAAATATTTTTTGGAGAAGCAGTTTCATTACCTTGTTTTTTCAAAATAATTACTACATAACCAATATTATTAACAACCGGACTTCCTAATAAAGTATTATAACTATTCAAAGCCGCTCTAGAAGGATAATAACTAACTCCCGCAATCTCTGCAGGATATTTGCCTTTAAACGAAATAGATTTAATAGAAGATACTTTAATCAACGGATTAACTTTAGCAGATTCTAATTGGCAAAATACAGGAACATTCTGTTCTGCAAGTAAATCACTTCTTACAACACTAGGAGAACATCCTGAAGGAGGAATCATTACAAGGAAGTCTGTATTTCCATAACATTTGTTATTTGCAATGTCATCTGCTAACTGAGGCCAATAAGTGCCAATATCAGAACCAGAATAAAGATTTGAAAAGCTAGGATTGAAGTTTTGATAATTATTTACTCCAGAAAAAGAAGAATAAGCAGTATTATCAAAAGCTGCAGCTGAAGTAAAACCAACTAATAAAATTAAAACCAAGAATGAAAAATATTTAGAAAGCATCATTCAAAATTCAAACCAACTCTTGAAGCCTCCCATTGTGCATAATTTCCTTGTAAATCCTCGATCTTAGTAGGTATCTTAAAAATAGGAACATTAATATTTAATACTTCCGAATTAGAAAGTAATTCATCTGTGAAATAATCTTCTCCTTTTCCACCACCAACAAGAGCAGACTCAATTGTCTGTGCAGGAATATCTAAATCAAAACATTGACTTTCTGTAGCACCGAAAACACCGCCAATACTACTAGAAGGTACATCTAAACATTTTCTATCCTTAACGCCCGCAAAACTAATACTTGTATTGCTATAAGCAAATGCAGTAACATTGTATGCTCCTTCAGCCAAACGAACAGTTTTATCTGCTGGATAATTGTAAATAGCAGTATGCTCTTTAGAATTAAATAAAACAGTTACTGGAAGTGAAGACTTCATACTAACATTTATTTCATATATCTTCTTCATCAAAATATCCGCACTCTCTTCTCTATTTGTTGAAATAATATAAGATGATGAAGTATAATTATCTGAATAAGCAGATAAAATTCCATTAACACATGCAGGAACATCAGCGACAATTGAAGCAACATCTCCTTTAACTTGTGTACTTCCCAACTCACAAGACTCTCCAAGACAATCAAATCTAAGATTAGCTTTTACAGGATTCAAATCCAAATCATAAGTGCTTATAGTTACTTTCTTATTAGCATTTGCGCAAATCTCTCCTTCGTTTAAAACTGCATCCTCTCCTAAAACTGCCTCTCTTGATTGGCTATTCTGTATGATGGCAACTAATCCAAATTGAAATAATTCAGAATTATCATAAAATTGTACCATTACTGGAAAATTAATATTATATACAAAATGATACGGAACAAAACACAAACCAAGCATACCCAACCCTTGTTGAGTACCGACAGGTTGAACAAGTTTATCTCCAAACATTTGTATTTTTGTTGGCCAACTTTCAGAATAAACAAAATTTACATTTTCATCTACCTTCTCACCGACGTCAACAACAAAATAAGAATTCTTTTCTTCTGCTAAATCATAATAATTACCAGATAATTTCAAAGCAGCAATATTATCTACTAATCCATTTTTAATATCTGTTTTTACAGATTCTTCATTAAAGAACTTTGGAGAACAACTAAATTCTATTCCAGTAACCGGAGCATATAACTGCATTACATCTAATCCATAAGCTTCTAAAAACATATCAGCCTTTTCTTTTTCATAAACAATTGAAGCTAAATTATAGAATTTTCCAAGTTTTGAAGAAATGCTAATTTCATGTTTACTAACAGTAGCAGACTCATTTTCAAATCTAATAAAAATAGGATTATCTAAGGAAACATCTACAGAATTATCATTTATTTTTAAATTTACATTTCCATCATAGACATCTACATAAATTCCAGCATCATTTAAATCATTAAAATTACAAGAATTGATCCCTTCCTTAACAAACCTAGTTAAGTCTTCAGTCATCTTTTCTTTTGTAGGCTTCTGATCAACTAAAATATTATTTCCAGATACAAATAACCAATATGGAACTGAACTTCCGAAAAACTCTAATTGTGAAGAAGAAGGCATATAAGCACTTCCAGGATAAAACTTTAATTCATCGAGATAAATATATCCACCCTGCTGACCAAGCAAACTAATTCCTAATTCTACCCTATCCTTAATACACATCAAATAAGAATCTTCTCCTTGCTTAAGTTCCTTAGAGGTAGTAGAAAGAAGCGTATCACCTAAAAAGAAATAAGCAAATATACCTACTACAACTAAAATACCGACGATAATAAATATAGTCACCTGGCCTCTTTTTTGTCCTGTAATCATTGATAAAATAAGAAAAACTAGATATATAAATATATTTATAAAACAGAATAATCTCAGATTTTTACATTAGATCCCATTGTCTAACGGTAGTACGGCTCTTTGACGTGGAGCAGGCCGAGGTTCAACTCCTCGTGGGATCATTTTATTAGTGCTTCCCACCAATTACTTGACCCCAGTTCTCTTTTAAATAAACTACTTTGAAAGATTTCTTATCGAGCTTTGCTAAAGTACATAAGTCATTAAAAAAATCTTCTGGAAGGGTTCTATTCTCGTTATAGTAGCTTTTAAGAGTTTGATAGTTAATTTTGAGGCCAAATTGTAATAAACCTCTAAGAGATGGAGAACTAACTCGTTCAACTATTAAGTCTAAGAATTTTCTTTGATATCCTAGTTTAAATTTTATTCTCGTCATCGTAATTTGGAAGCGCGCTCGCGCGCAATAATACATGCGACACTGCGCAACTATAGGTATGGGAAACTTTATAAACCCTCCCAACGAAACCTTTTTACACACAAAATGAAAATGCCAAAAAAGACAAACAGATTTTGCCCACATTGCAAAAAGAAAACTGAACAAAAGATAAAGTTAGTTGGATCTGGTGCAAAGAAAAACTCATTATCCAGAGGTTCTAAAATTAGAGCAAGATTAAGAGGAAGAAACAGAGGTATTGGAAATTTAGGAAGATATAGCAAACCTGCAGTATCCAAATTCAAAAGAAAAACTAAAACAACTAAAAAAGCAAAGATTCTTTACATTTGTTCTGTCTGTAGTAAAGGCAAAGACAAAAAGAAAGGAATAAGAGCATCTAAGGTGGTACAAGAATAATGGCAACAAGAAAAAAATTCATTGATGTAAACCTAGCAATGGTAAATGAAACATTACCAGTATTGGGAGAACCAGAATCTCTTGTAGGTAAAACAATCAAATTAGACTTATCTAGAAAATTAAAAGGAAGAGGACTTGAAGTAGTATTCCAAATCTTAGCAAATGGAAAAGAACTTACAGGCTATCCTAAAAACATGACTTTAATGAGAAGTTATATTACAAGAATGATGAGAAAAAGAGTAAACTACGTTGAAGATTCATTTACAAGTTCATGTAAAGACATCCCAGTTACAATCAAACCATTCTTAATTACAAGAAAGAAAGTTTCAAGAGCAATCAGAAACAACTTAAGAAGAACAACTAAAGAATTTATTTTAGAATATACAAAAACAAAAACATACATGGAACTTGCAGAATCTATCTTATTTGGTGAAATGCAAAAAGAAATGTATCCTAAATTAAAGAAAGTTTACCCATTATCTTTATGTGAAATAAGAGTATTAGAAATAAAAGATGTTTCTAAAGCAGACTTAACAGTTAAAGAAAAAGCAAAAGTAGAAGCAGCTGAACAAGGAGAAGAATTAACTCAAGCTGAAGAAATTGAACTAGCTCAAAAAGCAAAAGAAGCTAAAGAAGAAAAAGTAACTGATTCAGAAGAAGATGTTCAATCTAAAGAAGAAAAACCAAAGAAAGCTAAGAAGAAAAAAGAAGATTCTGAAGAAAAGAAAGAGGAATAATTATGGTAAATCAACAATGTTTAGTTCTAATTAAGCCAGACGGTTTAATAAAAAGTTTAACAGGAGATATCCTTACAGCACTTTCTCAAACAAAGCTAAAAATAATTGGAACTAAAATAGTCCCTATGAAAAGAGAGTTAGCAGAAGCACATTACTCAGAATTAAAACAAAATCTTTTAAAAAAATTCGGTGAAGAAAAAGGACATGCTGTTTTTGATAATGTAATAAGATATATTATCGGAGAATTCCATACTGGAAGAGTTATGGCTTTAGTATATTCTGGCGAAGATGCTATTGCAAAGATAAGAGAAATTGCAGGAAGCACAAATCCTGAAGAAGCAGAACCTACAACAATCAGAGGAAAATACGGAAGAATCCACTCCAAAACAAATGTTTTTGAAAATGTAGTTCATGCATCCGATTCTGAAGAAAATGCTAAAAAGGAAATCCAGTTATGGTTTGCACCTGAAGAATTAACAGAAATTATTTACCCAGTAGAGAAAAGAAAAATAGAATTAGAGAAAGATTTCTGGAAATAATTACATAAACAAAATACTTAAAAACCATCTAAATTAGTTAATTTTACGCCTGCATAGCTCAGCTGATAGAGCACAAGTTTTGTAAACTTGGGGTCGGGGGTTTGATTCCCTCTGCAGGCTTTTTTAATTAAAACTCGTCTGCTGTACTTCTTTCATTATTATAGCTTCCACTTCCAGAATCAAATACTTCAGCAGACTTATCTTTTGAAGGATTACTTTTAGCAATCTTACTAACTTTCTTAGAAACATCGTCTAACTTGCCTTCATTTTCCTTCAAATGCCTCTGCATTCTAATATATCTAACTAACACTTTAACCTGTTTAGAGAATTTAGACAAGAAAAGAATAACTAATACGAAAATAATAAATGCAATAACCTTCATAACCGGAGAAGTCAAAAATTCTGTTAATTTAACCAAGTAATTAGCAAATAGAATAGATAGACTCTGAAAGAAATTTAATATTACTAAAATACAAAAAATAGATAAAGAAATTATAGCCGAGGCTAAATTTGAAAAAGTTGAAAGATCCTTCAATACTTCATAAATTGTAAAATAATATTTAACCAAGAAAAACCAAATAACCATAACTAAAATAAAAAATAAAGAGAGTTCAGGAGCCATACCCACAACATAGTTTAAAATTGGATCAGAATAAGGAGAAACTTTTCTATATCCTTCAATAATTTGCTTTAATACCGGTTTCGTTTCCAAAAGCGAAATCCATTGTTTTTTCAAATATGCATCTCTAAGCTGCTGATTAGTTATAGTCTTTTGAGCAGTATCTACTTGAGAAGTCACGTCTTGAACCTTATTATCAATAGAATCAGCTACCTGATCAATACCGCTAGCTGCAACAACAAAGCCAACTAGAAAAATTAATAGAAATAAAAACGTCAAACACCAATTCTTTTGCATAAAATACAAACTAATCAAGTATTTATAATATTAACGAAAACAAAAATATTTAAAAAGAGAAGTTAACACATAATAAAAGGTGATATGATGAACTCAATTATTGGTTATATTCTTTCGGCAATAGGATTAGGAGTAGTATTAACTTCCGAAAAAATAGTTCTTTTTTTAGCTAAATATTTCCAAATAAAATTAGCAATAATAATAGCTGCAGGAATAGCTCTGATTTTATTAGGCATTATTATACTTATGAATCCTTCAAATAATAAAGGGAAAATAAGCCAAGCTTCTGAAGAAGTACCTATCTATGAAGGAGAAGGCAAACACAGAAAAATAGTAGGTTATAGAAAAGCGTAAAAATTAATTAAGCTAAATATTTTTCCCAAAAACTACGTTGCTTATACAGTTCATCTATTGATCTCTTCTTTTGGTCGGCAGTAAGTCCACTACTATTAACTGCATTGATTTGTGCGTCTATAGTTGCAATCTTATTAACCGCATCCATCTCACGACCATAATGCACTCTTGCTCGAGCCATATATCTAACTAAATAAGGTTCAACAAATAAAAACCCTACTGCAGCAAAGAAAGTCCAAATATATACCTGACCATAAAAAGAATTATCTGCGCTCAAGTATAAACCTAAATAGATACATGCAAACATAATCCAGCCAATCTTTCTTAAAACAGGATTAGATTTTGCAACCCCTAATAAAAAGAAGAAATAAATAACAAAGGGTAAAAAGGAAATAATAGCAATACCTAATACAGAGTATGTCATCAAAGAAGTCATCAACCACTCAAAATTAATATATCTAACAGAAAGTATCGATACAATTATAGCTAAAAGAACAACAATCTTTTTCTGATTCTCAAAAATTTCTATTTTCTTTAATGAAACGAAAACTAAAGAAAGAATTAATAAGAAAAACAAAAATCTTTCAAATAAATTTTGAGTTGAATAACCATCAGTACCTAAAAAAAAGTTACCTATAGGTTCAACAAACCTTGTAGCGCTATTAAGATCGAATGACCCGATATAAACTGCATTCCCAGTTATTCCTTTATATACAAAAAAAAGTGCAGCCAACAGCAATAAGAAACCCAAAGCATACCAAATCCAAGACAAACAACAAACATTAGCCTTCTTTTTAGAAGAGATATTATCTTTCTTAACACTTACTTTTTTTTTAGACATAAAATAAATACTCTTTCTCTATTTATAAATATTTAGTTATAAAAAATTAAATTACAGATAAATCACCGTAAATCTTCTCAAGACTAACTATTCTCTTCTTTGCCGCTGCCCTATCTGCATCATTAGCACTAGAATCAGCTATTATATTATTATACTCTTCAATTTCTTTCCTTAACTTATACCTAGCCTTTAGATCTAATTTACTAATCATCTCTGCCAACTCTACATGCGCCTTTTCCCTATAAAATAAAGCCCGAATAGTACCATCAAAAAACAACATAATTCCAGAAAGAATTAAGAATATTACATAAACAACCGAAAATCCAGTAAAGCCGCCAGGTAAACTACCTTTAGCCTTAAAAATTAAATAAGACATAAATATAAAATAAAATAACCACAGTACTTTTCTAGCAGGTACACTTTTTATCTTCATGCCAATAAAAAATATTGCAGCAAATGGAATACCTACCAAAACAGAAGCAACTAATGCTGAAGAAGGAGCAGTTAAAGAAGCCCAGATATCTGAAGGCATAAATCTAACTCCAATAATAGAAACAATAACACCTATAGCTAAATTCATAAATCTATTAGAAGTATCGCTACCTCCAAAAATATTAACTGAGTCAAGAGTACCAGTTATAATAACAACCATTAAAATAAAAGTCAAAACTATAAGGAACCCATTTGCAGGATCTTGATTATTTAAGTTAAGTAAAAATCCAAAAATAGGCTTAATAACATTCATGGAAAAATCAGAAATAGACTGAGCAGAAGAAACAAAATCCCCGCCATTATACATAGATAAAGCGGCAAATGAAAAAACATATATTACTAAAACAACAAGTAGAACTATAAGTGCAAGATTATACTCTGCCCCTTTTTTATTCAACACCATGTCAATCCTAAAAAGACAATAGTTTATAAATATTTCCGTATTCAAGAAGACATGAATAAAAAATACGGCACAAGTATATTAATAACTCTAATATTATTTATATCTCTGATTTCCATAAGCTGTGCACAAGAAATAGCAACAAATAAAGTAAATTTTATATCTGAATTTATGGAAAAGACAATTTCCAACCCCGCCCTAAACATAATAGGTATTAAAGAAACAGTTTCAACAAAAGAACTAATCATAACCTTGCTATTAATACTTATAATTGGAATAATTATTTTTGAGATGATAAACTTTGCAGACCTACTCGGGACAGGGGCTGATGCAATTACATCAATAATTTTAGTACTAATTGGAAGCCAGACAGGAATCCCCCTAAAAATAGCAAAAGAAATGCTAACTATAAAAGATGCATTAGAATTTTTAGTTTCAAACAAATGGACAGTATTAATAATTGTAGCAGTTTTGGTTGTACTAACACTACTTGCAAAACCCCTTAAGAAAACAATACTAAAAACAAAAGAATTGGAAGAAGAAGAAAGACTAGATGAAAGAAAAAGAAAAAAAGAAAAACTAGAAAAAATTGTAGACTATAAAACAGATCTTGAATTGAAAAGATATGGTGCAGATTGATTTAGTCTTGTTCTAATATCTCTACCTTTTTGTCTTGAACAAGTATATTCACAATTTCATTATCTAAATTTGCAACTTCTCCTTGTGCGAAAGGGCCAAGAGTTTCACCTTCTAAATCTAAAAATTCATCCACGCCACTTATAAATTTAACAAGTTTGAATTTTGACTCAACAGCAGGCCCGCCAACCATAGAATTACTTAAGTTCTTATCAGCCTTCTCCAAACTCTTAACAATATCTTCAAACAACTCTTTCTCAAAATCCAATAAATTCTCAAAATCTTTCTTACTAATGCCTGTTTCAGATGCAACGAAGGCCAAATTCAAAACTTTCTTTCTCCTTCTCAATAAAAGTTCCTTATACAAAGCCATCGCATTCTCGAGTCTTTTTTTACTCTTTAGAACAACATCTGAAAACATATCATCGTCTTTATCTGAAAATTTCTTTTTCTCAGCAAAATACTCTGAAACTTCATTAAGGAAGGTCTTCTTTAGTAACTGTAGCTCATCACTATACCTCTCCTTTCTCAAAGCCTCATATAAATCATTATAAGTTATCATACTCTAAATAAAACACTTTCCTTTAAAAGAATTTATGTTCTCTCCAGAATAGAAACAAACACCAGATTTTTAAACAAAAGAAACCTATCTAATATATGTTTAACTTCTTGAAAGAAAAGCTAAATCAATGGAAAGAGAAAGTTAAAGAAGAATTCTCAGAGCCAGAAGTAAAAGTAAAAAAACTTTCTGAAGTTAAAAAAGGTAAAAAATCTTCAAAACAAATAAAACCTACAAAAAAAGAAACTTCAAAAGCTAAGACGCCTAAAAAATCAAAAAAAGTAGAAACTCAAAAAGAAGAAATACAAGAAACACCAGTAGAAGAGAAAAAGCAAGGATTTCTTTCTAAAATATTTTCACACAGCACAGAACAGAAAGTTTCGGAACAAATTCTAGAAGACATAAAAAAAGAAGGAACGGCAATAGAATCTCCAGAAGAAAGATTAGAAGAAGAACAAAAGCAATCTTTCTTTGATAGATTCAAGAAAAAAGTTACAGAAGAGAAATTTGATGAATTGTTTACAGAGCTTGAAATGATTATGCTCCAAAATAATGTTGCTTATGAAGTAGTAGAGTTTATTAGAAAAAGACTAAAGCATGATTTAGTTGGAAAGAATCTCTCAGAAGTAAATTTAGAAGAAAAATTAAGAAATGCAATTGATGAAATTTTAATAAACCCTCCAAGTTTAATAAAAGAAATTAAAGATAGTCTGAAGAATAAAAAACCTTTTGTAATTGCTTTTGTAGGAATTAACGGTTCTGGAAAAACAACTTCCATAGCTAAAGTCGCTAATTTACTTAAAAAAGAAAAACTTTCTGTTTGCCTAGCAGCAGGAGACACTTTCAGAGCAGCAGCAATTGAACAACTAGAAATTCATGCAGAAAGATTAAAAGTTCCTATAATAAAAAAAGACTACAATTCTGATCCAGCATCCGTAGGATTTGAAGCTATAGCTTATGCGAAAAAACATGGAATAGATGTAGTTCTTATAGACACAGCAGGAAGAATGAACACTAAAGAAAGTTTAATGAAAGAAATGGAAAAAATAATAAAAGTATGTAATCCGGATAGAAAAATATTTTTAGGTGAAAGCATAACTGGAAACGATGCAACAGAGCAAGCACGTTCTTTCAATCAACATATTTCAATTGATGGAATAATCCTAAGCAAGGCAGATATTGATGAAAAAGGCGGAACAGCTTTATCCGTTTCTTACATTACAAAAAAACCAATCTATTTCTTAGGAACTGGACAAAAATACGATGACTTAGAAGTATTCAATAAAGAAAAAATGATTAAGACTTTAGGATTATAATTAATCAAAACAATAGGTTCTACCAAAACGATATGCATCTGGAACAATAATTGTTCCATTTTTAGAAATATCTTTTACAGGCACAACGTATGGTCGAAGAACACTTCCGTCCTTATTTAGACTTAAAGGATTTTCCGTATCTACTAAATAGATATTTTCAGCACGAGCAACTAGATTAAAAGCATGAAAATCTGCACCAATATCATCATCTAATTCTAAAGCACCATTTATTAGATAAGTTTTACCTGCCCTTTGAGCTGCTAATTGTACTAGTACGGCTTTTTCAAGACACTGACCAAGACCAGCTTTCACAACCTTTGAAAAAGGAATAAAGGTATCTCTACTTAATAAGGCTCTTAATTCAGAACCATTAGATCTCAAAGCTCGATTTATGTGATTATAAGGAATTGCACCCACTGGAAATTTTCCAAGATCCTCATCAATATTTGCATTATCAATTTCGTATTGTTGACTCAAATTTTTATTTACCCTAGAACCTCTAGAAAGACTATTAATTACTAGATTTGGAAAGTTCTTAGAAAAATTTTCCAGATAATCTAACATTGCTTGTTTATTTTCCATATAATCACCAAAGCTTACTTACTAACTGCCCATAAGGATTAACAAACTCTGCACCACCATATCTATTATTATATTTTATTCGCTCTCCATCATCATTAATTGTCCAACCACGATTAAATTCCATACAAATTTCACCATCTTCAAAGAAAGCATAAAAATTATCAGTTATTTCTTTAAAAGTGTCAAATTCCAACTTAGTAACTGCCTTTTCAAACTTAACTGCTTTAATATCTCCAACATTATATAAAACGCAAGCAAAGTCAACAAGGAGATTATGTCCGTATTGAGCTTTTATCAAATTAACAGCTTGATTAGCAAGCCTTTGAGAATCTGGCCAATTGTTTAGTTGATGTAAAACCTCAGAAAGTTCTTTGGGTGCAGGGCCTTCTATATTTAATCTCTTTTCAAATACTCCGCCTTTGAACAAATCTTTCATTAAAAAGAAAACAAAGACCTATATTTAAATCTTTCTATATGTAACCACTTTAAAGTAACATAACACACAATCAAAACCCCAAAACTTATTAACCAATATATCTACAAAAAACTATGCTAGAAAAAGTATCAGAAGCGCTAACAGGCGGAATAAAGAAAATCACAAACGCGATTTTCGTAGACAAGAAACTTATAGACTCGGTCATCAAAGATTTACAAAGAGCACTTATTGAAGCAGACGTAAACGTTGAATTAGTTTTCAAACTAAGTCAAAAAATAAGAGAAATTGCAATCGATGAAAATATTAAAGGAGTTGACAAAAAAGAACAACTAGTTAAATTAATCCACGACCAAATTGAAATTTTAATTGGTAAAGGTAAAGAGCTTAAATTAGAGAAAAGAGAAAAAATACTTTTATTAGGTTTATATGGTTCTGGTAAAACAACTTCCATTTCAAAACTAGGTTTCTACTATGCAAAAAGAGGAAGAAAAGTTTGCGCTTTGGGTTTAGACACTCAAAGACCTGCAGCTATGAAACAACTTAAAGATATGTGTGAAAAGGCAAAATTCCCCGCATTCATTAATGAAACAGAAAAAGACCCTGCAAAAATAATCAAACAATATGAAAAAGAATTAGAAGAATATGATTTAGTCTTAATTGATACAGCAGGTAGAGATGGTTTAAATGAAGATTTAATTTCTGAAATAAAATCAATTGAGAAAAAAATAAAACCAACACACAGAATCTTAGTTATCCCAGCAGACATCGGACAGACTGCAAAAACTCAAGCCCAAGAATTCCAAAAAGCACTTTCAGTTGATGGAGTTATTATTACAAGAATGGATGGTACTGCTAAAGCAGGAGGAGCATTAACTGCTTGCGCAGAAACTAACGCCCCTGTTTATTTTATTGGTACTGGTGAAAAAATCCATGAATTTGAAATGTTTAATCCTACTGCTTTTATTTCTAGACTATTAGGCATGGGAGATTTAGAAGGCTTACTAGAAAAAGTTCGTTCCGCAGTTGATGATAAACAACAAGCAAAAATCGAAGAACGTTTGAAAGAAGGAAAATTTAATTTAAATGACCTATACATGCAACTAGAGTCGATGAATCAAATTGGAAGCATGGATAAATTAATGGGTATGATTCCTGGCTTTGGAAATGCGACTGCAAAAATACCAAAAGAAGCAATGCAAAAGCAAGAGAATAAGATGAAACACTGGAAATATGCTATTCAATCAATGACAAAAGAAGAAGTTGAAAACCCTGAGATTTTTGACAAACAAACTTCAAGAATACAAAGAGTTTCTAGAGGTTCCGGAACAACAACTTCAGAAATCAGAGAACTTTTGAAACAGTATAAAATGATTAATGATTTAATGAAATCTCAATCTTCAATGGCCGGACTTCAAGAAGGAAAAATAGACAAAAAAATGATGGCTAAGATGGCTAGACAATTTAAAGGAAAAATAAAAATCTAAATTTCTTCCACAAAATCTCTTCCTAACCTGGTGATATGATCCAATACATATTTATCGGAAGAACGAGCAACATAGACCCTATCTAAAGTACAATTACTACATAAAAAACACCCGAGAGACAACTCTGACTTCTGAAATAAAGCAATAACTGGATCTTTAACTCTCTGCCTATGAAAAATGTCAGCTAAAACATCTTTATAACTCTTAGAAGCAAAAAGCCCCTTATAATGTTCAGCAGGAGAAAAGTTATCGGTAATTTCTAGAAGAGAAGGATTAATTGGAAAATTTACAAACCTAACAGACTTACCATCAGAATCTAAGTGAGGTTTGCATATAATATGAATAGGCTCACCCGAAATAGTAAAACCATCTACATCTAAATTTCCTTCAAATATACCTACATAAACACCCATAAAAATAACCCCTCAAAATAATTTATAAAGAAGATTATACTATAAAATATATGACAAAACAAATATTAGCGCAAGGGGCAGAAGCAATAATAACAAAAGAGAAAAACAAAGTAGTAAAACATAGAATTTCAAAATCTTACAGACATAAAGAGATTGATGAAAAGATTAGAAAATCCAGAACAAGAAAAGAAGCAAACATTCTAAAAAAAGCAAAGGAACTTAAAATTTTAGTTCCAGAATTGTTTAAACAAGAAGACTTTTTACTTGAAATGGAGTATATTAAAGGAGATCGACTTTCTGAAAAACTTAACACCTATACAGAAAAAAAGCAGTTTACAGTTCTTAAAAAAATAGGAGCAGAAGTAGCAAAACTTCACCAGAATGATATCATCCATGGAGACCTAACTACTTCAAACACTATCCTAAAAGAAGAAGATGTTTATATTATTGATTTTGGTTTAGGATTTATCTCAAAAAGAATAGAAGACAAAGCAGTAGACTTACACTTAATAAAACAAGCTTTAGAAGCAAAACATTTTCAAAACTATGAAAAATTATTTGAAAAGTTTATCGAGAGTTATTCAAAAGACCATAAAGAAGCAAAACAAATTCTAGAGAGATTCAAAAAAGTAGAAGCAAGAGGACGTAATAAACATTAATTATACATAAGAAGGATAGCCCCACCCGGGCGCCTGTCCATCATGGTTTTTCGCAGGATTTTCTTGCCGTTTTATATTCGACAATTTGTAAAAGTATAAAGTGGCTTGAGTTTATAAATGTTGTCTAGAAAAAATGTCACAAGATGGTGACTGAGAATTTACGTCTACATATACACAAGATTTATAAATGATGTAGACGTACAAATAACATGGCTTATACAGAAATAAAAAATAAAAATGGTGCAAGGTATTATTATAGAGTATTGTCTATAAGAAAAGGCAAAAAAATAGACAAAAAAAGAATTTATCTAGGTTTAAATTTGAGTGATGATATACTTGCAAAAAAAATAAAAGAAGCAGATAGGGAACTAAGTACTTTCAAAGATGTGTTGTCCAAAGAAGATCTTATTTTCTTAGAGAAACTTAAAAAGAGTTTTAAAAAAGAACCGAAAATTACCCTTGAAAATAGATATGAAGCATTTTCTTCTCTTTTTACCTATAATTCAACAGCAATAGAAGGCAATACTTTTACTTTGCAAGAAACAACGAGATTACTGTTTCAAAATATAATGCCTGCTGGAAAGTCTCTTAGAGAAGTTAATGAAGTTTTGAACCATAAAAGAGCATTTGATTATATTTTAAATTATCAGGAAGATATTTCAAAAGAATTTATTTTGGAATTACATAGGATAGTGACTGCAAACACCTTAGAACCTCATCTTGCTTCTCAGATTGGGAGATTTAGAACAGTTCAAGTCTTTATTTCAGGAGTTATGTGGTTTCCTCCAAAACCAGAGGATGTTCCTGATAAAATAACTGCTTTACTAACTTGGTACTCTAAAAATAAGAATAAATTAAATCCTTTGATTTTAGCCTCCTATTTTCATTCTGAATTTGAAAAGATTCATCCCTTTGTAGATGGAAATGGAAGAGTTGGAAGACTAGTAATGAACTTTATCTTGTATAAAAACAAGTACCCTATGATAAATATACCTTTTGCAATAAAATACAAGTATTATGATGCACTTGAGCAAGCTCAAACAAAAAATAATTTAAGACCCTTCGTAAAATTTATGATCGAAATACTAAAAGATACAAAAATAAAATTATAATTACGTCTACATCTATAATATCTTTATCTCCGTTGTACCCGTATTAAAACTTTCTTAAGAGCTTTAGCAGTAAGAAGTTCATTATTTGCTCGTTCTAATAAAAGTTTAACCCCTGAATCCATTTTTTATTGCCTCGCTTAATATAGCATAATATGGAGAGCCACCATATAATATAAAGTTATGCCTTACGGCTTCTTTTCCATAATTTTCTTCATTTTCTGTAAGCATTTGTAAAAATTCTTTCCTTGTAAAAACAAAAACTTGGACAGGCGGTATACTTAATTCTGATTCTTGTGATATCTCGGCTAAAATCTTTTTAGGATTTATCTCATCATCAACTATTATACACATATCTAAATCTGACTTTTTTGTTTGAGTTTTTTTTGCATAACTGCCCATAATCAACAAACTGAAAAACTTAGTAGGAATTTTATTTTTTATCTTCTCAATTACAGATAAAATATTATTTGGCAAATCACTAAATGCTTTATGTTCGCTTAAAAAACCAGCATAATTTTGAACATAAGCAGATGGAAGATTAAATGTATAGGTAATAGATCTTCCAATTTCTTTTGGAATAACAATTCTTTCTGCCACCGATCTCTTTAAGGAATTATAGACAAAACCCTTTGAAGTTTTGCCGGTTATTTTCTTTATATCTATATAAGTCAACTCTTTCCATGGTTCATTCAAGAAAGCCGAATCGATAGCATATTGTTCTTTTAGTTTTTCCATATTCTAAAGTCCTTATTTAAGGTCTATATAGTCCTATAAAATAGACTTTATAAATCTTATGATTCTCTTGTTTTAGTTACTCCTTTAAAGATACAACACAATCGAAAGATTTATAAATGCGTATTTTATACTACTTTTAAGATAAACTACTCTAAAGTAGTATAAAAGAATAAAGATGACAGAACAACAAAAAACAGACGGATTAAAGTATTCAGATTTGAAACTCGGAGAGAAAGCTCTAGAAGTATATAGAGCAACGGCTAGAAAAGATTATGGTTCGATTGAAAAAGGATATGGTGTTAAAGCTAGACGAGTTGCAGAGCAAGGTGTTGATGCCATTAGAAAATGGAACGCAGAAAATCTTCCTACTTTTTTAAACAGAAAAGAAGTTTACAAAACAAGAGATGGTACAACTCTAACAACAACTGATTTAGTTATTGCACAGGTTTTAGGTGGAGTTAATGGATTCTTAATGTCTGATGCAGGTTCTGGAAAATCTCAATTGATAACAGATATTTCAAACGCTTATTTTAACGGAGACTTAAGAAATTCTGGTAGCTCGATTATTCAAACAGCAAATAATGATTTTAGAATTGCAACAATCATGGAAAGAAGAAATCCAAGTAATCCTGCTGAATTAGAACTTACAGGAGCACATAAGGCTTGTTTTATAGGTATTGATGAATTAACAAGAGCACATCCATTGGTAGCAAATGAATTTTCTGACTTAGGTAATGGAGTTTATCACAGAGGCGGTTTTAATGTTCGTTTAGGTAAAGAAGGATATTTTTTAACTATTGCAACAGGAAACGACCCAAGAAAAAAAGAAAATCGTGGAACTATGGATTGGGATGGTGCAATGTTAAACAGATTCCCCGTAGCTTTAGATTTAGGCTCGGACAGATTTGGAATTGGAGGAACAGAAGACGATTCCTTAAAAACAAAAATAAAACCAGCAACTACTTCCGTTCTCTCTTGTACTCCTAAAGATTTAACTGATAAAATAATCGGTGCTTATCATCAAATTGCAGGTTCAAGCTCTGACTTGGGTTCAGAAGCTGAGGCAGTATTTTACTTTTTGTCTCAGGGAGCAAATGTTTGCCCAGGAAAGAAAACTGGTACTTCCGAAGATCCTCAAATGAGAAAGAAATCCTTACTTCCTCAATGGCCAAAAGCTTGTGTTGACTGTAGTCGAGCAACAGACAATGGAAAAAATTCTTTATGTAGTTTAGTTAATACTGAAAATGGAAGAACTTTAACAAACGCAAGAAGATATACTTCTGCTCTAGACTATCTTTTAAGAATGAAAGCGAATGATGCCGGTAGAGAACTAGATTATGACGCTAGAGATTTAGCTTTCTTATCTTTTGAACTTTGCGGAGGATTACAGGAAGGTATTTTGAATTCTGGAATTTTGGGAGCAAAATATTTTAGTTCTAATGAAAAAATGATGAGAGAAGTTGTTGGAGGATTAAGAGAAGAATTTGATAAACAGGGAGATGTTTTTATTGCAGAGTTAGACGGAGTTAGACAACTTGGAAACGATTATTCAGTTATAAAACAAAAACAAACAGGAGTCATTAAGCCAGTTAAAAAACTCGTAGATAATGTAAAATTAAGAGCAGGTTTCGAAGTTGTGACTTTAGATGCTGATGCTTCTCAGATTATTCCATGGAATTTTGCGCCAAAGATAATCCAGCAACAGAAAGAAGAAAGCGAAGAAGGGGCAAACTAAGATGGTTTCTAATCTAATCGGTTCAAAAAAAGAAAGCCCTATATGGAATTTAGAAGAAATTGTAATGAGTCCTCAGGAAATAGCTGAACAAGAAAGATTAGAATCAAGTAAAGGAAGTAAGAAATCTGAAAGTAACCCAGTTCAAACATCAGCTCCTATTACTCTTAAACCGGTCACTTCTGCACCAATAATAAATGTAAATGTAAATATTAATCTAGGGGACTATATTCAGGTAGGAGTTAAAGGAATTCATAATAATCCTGTTTTAATTTCTAAATATGAAGTTGCAGACTCAAACAATAAGAATTATGAAGACGCACATAAATTTGTTTTAGAAAAAGGTTTGTATATGCCAACACCTGCAATTTTTATGACTCATTTTAACAGTGTAAGGGATGCAAAAAATGGAATAAAAAATATTTATGATGGAGATGGAAATCGGATAATAGGAAAAGAATTAGAAGATATTTATTTGCATTTAACAAAGGATCATATTGATACATTTTCTGGTGGACAAGCAGGCGCATGGTCTTGGTTGAACGCTAGATTTGTCAAAGGGAAAGGTCAAGGCAAATTAGATTTAGAAACAGTAATGGGGATTGATGGTAAGGGAAATTTAGTTACTAGTAATTCTCCATTAAGGATTTGTTCTGGTGATGGCTACGTTAATTTAGATTTTAATTCTCAAGGTTTAGCAAAATCAAAGTTTAATCAACAAAGCTATCAGCAAGGTAAGAATGTTTATTTCTGGTCACCCGTAGAGGGTAGAGTCGCGAGGTTCTATGCGTATTCGGATGTGGCTAGCCTCGATTGCAATAGGTTTCCATCCTACTCGTATGCTTCGCTCGGGGTATTCGTATGCGCCGAAGGCGCAGTCAGCGCGAAAAATGCAGGAGTAAAACCATGAAACAAAAATTATCCATAACTATTGAAGAATGTAACGTAAGAATTATAGAAGAATTACTTAAAGAAGGTTTATTCAGAAATAAATCTCACGTTATTGAATATTCATTAAATAAATTTCTTAAAGAGAAACAAGGAGTCCAATAATGGCAAATTTAATTGGTTCAAGAAAAGAAAGCCCTATTTGGAATTTAGAAGAAATTGTAATGAGTCCTGCTGAGATAGAAGCACAGGAAAGACTTGCAAAACAGAAATCTCCATCAATGCCTATACAAACTCCCGCATCTTCACAACCAATTATAACTCCCGATGATAATCCTCCTCAAATTGGTTTAACTTCTGGTTGGCTTTATGTTCCTAGTATTGGAATGGAGTTTTCTCCTACTTTAGATGGATTTAGTAATAATTGGTATGATGCTCATAAATTTGTAAGAGCTAAAAAATTAATAATGCCTTCTCCAGACGAAACATGGGCTTTATTTTTTGAAGCTAAAACTCAAATAGCTAAACCTGAATTTAGAAAAGTTTACGAATTTTTTACGCAAAAAACTCCTGTGAATACTTGGCACGGAGAATGGCAAGATGCTTTCTTTAAAGAAGAAAACGGAAAAATGTATATACAAAGATTAAAAGATTTCAAGGCTAATGGAAATCCAGAATTTCATCAAGGTAAAGATATAACTGGAACCTATTTAGCTTCTGATTGTTATGCAGATATTTCTCAAAAAACAAATATAACTTCACAAGGATTATGTAAAGTTGCAAGTGCTAAAAATAGTTATGAAGTAGGAAATAATATTTATAATTGGTATCCTAGAGACGGAGCTGTCGCGAGGTTCAGTGCGAATTCGGTTGGGGCTTTCCTCTATTGCTATAGGGATCCATCCTTCTCGGTTGCTTCGCTCGGGGTACGTTTAGCGAGGCGCGTAGCGCCGAGTGTCGTGCAAAAATCAGGAGGTTCAAAATGACAAATCTAATAGGTTCAAGAAAAGAAAGCCCTATTTGGAATTTAGAAGAAATTGTAATGAGTCCTGCTGAGATAGCAGTGCAGGAAAGATTAGAAGCGAGTAAAAGAAGCAAGAAATTTGAAAGCCCTGTTAAGGCCGAGCCTATAATGACTTCTCCTAAAGTAATTAATAATCCTATTAAACAACAAGGAATGATTTACGTTCCTTCTTTAGATTTGTACGTTTCAGAAAATAGAATTTTACATGGAAAAGATTGGAATGACCAAACAGCACAACTACATTCAGACAATAAAAGAATGCCCACTATTCCAGAATTTATTGGCTTTGTAAATTATTTGAGAAGTTCAGATGGACAAAAAGCAGTTCCAAACTATCAGAAAATTTTGGATGAAATTTATAAAGTGGGTGGAAGCTGGAGAAGCGAATATCTAGATGCTTCATTTGTAAAAAAGAAAGATGGTTTATATGTTGCTTATCACAAATTTGATTCAAGCGGAAAAATAATTAAAACAGATGAAAAATTGGATGCTTATCAAATAAGAGATAAAACTCCGGGAATTGATTTAGCTGAATGGTTATCTTCTCCTACAAGACAAGGACTTCCGAAATCAAATATTTCTAATGGAGATTTGTATTATTGGTCACCTGTAGAAGGCAGAGTCGCGGGGTTCGATGCGTATTCGGATAGGGCTAGCCTCGATTGCGATAGGGGTCCATCCTACTCGAGTGCTTCGCTCGGGGTACGTTTCGTCGGCGCGAAAAATACAGGAGTAAAACAATGAGCGAATTAAATGAATTAAAAAACATCATTGATGCTGAATTAGCAAAGACAGATTATAAAGGAAGTTCAGTTGTGGAAGCTTCTTCTGATCCATATTCTGCTCAAATCAATTTGCAAACTCATAAAACAGAATTTGGATTTAATTTATCTCATCCGGAGTTGCCAGTTACAAGAAGACAAGTCGCAAGAGATTTACCAAATCATGAATATGGTCATGTTGGTGGAAGATTGAGAAGTGGAGAAAAAGTTCTAGGAATTCCTGGAGATGTTGAAAAGTCAGAATCGCATTTTTTCAGTCCAATTTACGATGTTCTTTCTCAAAAAGGATTTTCTATGGAAGATGCTCACTATGTTGAAAACTCTTTAGAAGATACACTTTTACATTTTGAAGGAAAGCCTAGAAGAGAATGGAATGGAGTAACTAGATTTTTCCAGTTGCAAGATTTTTCTGATTTTTACGAAGCCCATGTCAAATTAAACATGCTTTTATGGGGAACGCCAGAACAAAAAGATAAAATAAGGGCAAACTATAAGGGTTCAGAAAAAGTATCAAAAGTTCTAACTAATTTTTTAACAAGAACAAACGCAGTAGGAAACGGAATAAAAAACCAAGAAGAGTTAAGAGACTATTTTTTAAATCCGGATAATTGGCAAGAAATATCTACAATTTATGCAGAAGAATTTTCTCCCTTGATGACTAAAAATTATGCAAGACCTACATTAAATCATAATGGTGCAGGAACAAAGGGAAGAGAGAAAGAAGATTCTTCTAAGCAGGGAAATGTTTTTCAAAGACAAAGAAAGACAGATGGTTTTAGAAAAGGACGAGCAAGAAAATCTTTTGATGAAGGAGAAAGTTTACCTGAATGGATGACAAAAACAGATGAAGAAAAAGCGAGAGCATACGATTTATTATATGATGACTTAACAAGTTCACTCGAGATAAAAGCAGAGTCAGAAACAATTCAGGATTCTTTGCCAATTGCAACACTTGTTTCAAAGGAGTTTGACCCTCTAGTAGATTCAGACAGCGATGCCTTTTTCGATATGAACGCATTTGGAAAACCGACACTTTATATTCCTAGAACAAGACTAGAATTGCCACAGCAAATAAAAATTGGCAATAGGGGATTTCCAAAAATAAAGTATGTTCAATTAGATAGTTCAAGTTCTATGCAAAAAGGAATAGACTCTAGCGGAGCAGGAAATACAGAAACAGTTCCTTGGGGAGATAATTCTAAATATCACTTTTCTCTTTTAGCATGGAAAGGATTTGTTAAATACTTAATATTAAATGGATTACTTGTTGATGCAAGTTCTATAGAATTAGATAATTTTAGTACAAAAACAATAACTGGAAAAGGTTTAGACTCTGCAAGAAAAGTAGCATTTTTACCTCAGTGGCAAAACACTTACTTAAACGGAAGAAGAGTTCAAGAAATATTTCAAGGACAAGGAAATTTAGTTTTTACAATTTCAGATGGAGAAATACAAAACTGGTCTGATGTGAAAGAGAGCTTTTTAGAAGGAGCAAAGAAAAATCATTATTTCCACTTCCAGATTGGAGAAGATTCTACTGCAAGTTTAGATATGAGAGCAGATAATTTACACGTAGAATTATGTAGAGGACATAAAGATTTAGCAAGTAAAGTAATTGATTTAACAAAATCAATCAGGAGAGAATAATGACAAATTTAATAGGTTCAAGAAAAGGAAGTTCAATTTGGAATTTGGAAGAAATTGTAATGAGCCCTGCTGAGATAACTGAACAAGAAAGATTAGAAGCAAGTGGAGGAAGTAAAAAACCTAAAAGTCAAGTTAAGACAGAGCCTGTAACGATTCCTTCTCAGTCAGTTCCTCCAATAATCGTAAATCCTTCTCAAACAAATTTACCTTATTGGACAATCCCTAATGTAACTTACAGAGGTGTTATCGGAAATGTAGATATCCAAAAGGCATTACTAGACAACGGAGCTTCTAAAGAACAGAGTGAATGGGTAAAATATTCTGTAAGAGAAAGAGATAATGGAAATTTTTATACTCCTGATTTTCCTCTTTTATATAATTCACTAGAAAGAGCTTTTGAGTTGAAAGATGAAAAGGCATATAAAAATCAAATAGAAGAAATGAGAAAAACATTAAAAGGACTCGCAAGAGCAAACTGGCTCATGACTTTGACTAGAATAAAATATTCTCCAAAGGGTAAAGATACTATTGTTCACAATTGGGAATTAAGGGATAAATACTCATTGCAAGAAGATTTTATGGGAACAGATGGAGAATTGCCTGCTGGAAGTCCAATAAGTGTTTATCAAAATTTACTCGGAACAACAAATGATTTAGGAAGAATTAAAGGAGTTTTTGATTGGGTTAATGATACTAATAATACTTATATTTGGAGAGTAAATTCTAAACCTAAGTCAGTGGATGATAGGGTCGCGAGGTTCAATGCGTATTCGGGTAGGGCTTACCTCAGTTGCGATTGGAATCCATCCGGCTCGAATGCTTCGCTCGGGGTACGTTTCGTCGGCGCGAAAAATATATAATAATTTTTGTTATCCCTTAGAATTATAACTGGAAAAAATTAAATAGAAACCTATTTAACAATATTTTCTACTAAAAAGATGCCTTAGAGCAGTGCAAATTAAACCTAACAAAGGACAGCACGTCATAGGCTACATGCAAATTCATTTTTTCTTAATAAACTGAGAAATAATAAAATTCAGTAAGGATAGTTAGTAGTAATGAGTAGCCTTGGGTAAGCTGGGAATGAATACTAAATTTACGGTGTCACTTGATGAATTTGCTAAATTAGTCGCGAGGTTCAATGCGAATTCGGATAGGGCTAACCTCAATTGCAATAGGAATCCATCCAACTCGAATGCTTCGCTCGGAATAACCTATGGCTCTAAGGCAAATCTTAAAATGAAAACGTACAATCGCCTTTATGAGAAAATATGCTCTCTTGAAAATTTAGCTCTTGCTTTCAAAAAAGCACGAAAAGGTAAATCTAAAAAATTTTATGTCTTAGAGTTTGAGAATAGTCTTGAAGACAACTTACTTTCTCTTCAAAAGGAATTATTAGAAGAAACATATAAACCTAAATCATTGAAGAGTTTTATAATCAGAGACCCAAAGACAAGAAAGATTCATTCCTCTGCTTTTATAGACAGAATAGTTCATCATGCAATTGTAAATCTGCTTGAGTCAATCTTTGAAAAAGTTTTTATTTATGATTCTTATGCTAGCAGAAAAAATAAGGGAACACACGAAGCAGTTAATCGATTTAAAAAATTTGTAAAAAAAGTTTCAAAAAATGGTAAACTGGTAAAAAGAGCATTAAACAATAATATGATAGAAGGATATGTTTTGAAAGCGGATATTAAACACTATTTTGAAGAAGTCAATAGGGATATTTTAATTGAAGTTATTAAAAAGAAAATAGATGATGGGCGAGTAATAAATCTTATAAAAAAGATTTTAGAAAATTTTAATTCTAATGTTTCTGGTAAGGGTATGCCTCTAGGCAATTATACTTCTCAGTTCTTTGCAAATGTATATCTTAATGAACTAGATTATTTTGTAAAACATGAACTAAAAGCAAAATATTACATAAGATATGTAGATGATTTTGTAATTTTACACAGAAGTAAAAATAGGTTGAAACATTTTAAGGAAAAAATAGGGAATTTTCTAGAAGAGAAACTAAAATTAATATTACATCCAGATAAATCAAAGATTCTTTCCTTAAGAAATGGTGTAATCTTTTTAGGATATAGACTCTTTTATCATTATTCATTGCTAAACAAAAAGAATATAACTATAATAAAAAAGAAAGTAAGAGCACTTAAAGAAAACAAGATATCCCTGAGCGATTTTTCTAATTCTTTAAAGGGATGGGAAGGATATTCTAAATGGGCGAATAGCTATAAGTTAAGGCAAGATATACTAAAGAACATAGGTAAGCCCTGCACAGCCCCCTAGGCAGTATGAATATATTCAGAGCAGGTATTTTGGGGGCGATTGCACTATTTTATATTCGATAAAAACACTTTTCCATGCTAAAAATAGCATGTCTATTTTTGGCTATCTTCTAGTAGTTTTTTTAACTTTTTCTCCATGTCTTTTCTAGTGGCAGTTAAACCAAATTTATTATATTTTGAGAGCAATTCTTTATTTGAAACTAAGAATATCCATCTATCTGAATATTTTCTTTTAAGATAACCTATTTTTTCTGTTAGTTGGTCTTTTTTTCTTAGGAGATTTCCTGTTTCTACTTCTATCGCAAAATATTTTTCTCCAAATTTAAAAGTTATGTCTGCATCAACAGAAAGATGTTCATCTATGTGAGAAACTTTTCTATTCTTTTCAAGCAGTCTTTTTACGCTCCAAACTAAAAAGGTATGATGGTTAGAGTGATTTGTTGGTGATTTAATTAAAACATTAATTCTCTTATTTTCAAAAACACAATACTCATTTTCAAGAGAATAACCCTCAGATTTTAATGCTTCTATTTCTGGATTACTTAAGTCGTCTTTTTTAAAAACATAATTATATGAGCTTTCTAATCTTCTAAGCGTATCTTCTCGTTTGTCTTCTAATCTTATTTGTTTTTCTTTTTCAATTTTTTCATATTCTTTTATTTGCTCTATTTTTTCTGCTTCCTCTTCCTTTAACCATTGTATTCTTTCTTTGTGCGTTTCTATACTCATTCTTCTTGTGCATTCTTCCCATTTTTCTCCTAACCTTTCTTTATATCCTTCTGCATAAGAGCTATCCATCAAATTCTCGCTTCTTCTAAGTTGAGATAATAGATTTTTTAGTTGATTTAAATTCATAGAACTCACATTTGCTCTAGAGAGGTCTTCTAGCCAATTAATATTTTTTTTAATTCTTTCTGCTTCATTTCTTCTTTTTTCTTTTATGGCTTGAATCTTATTATGAATAGTTATACTTGTTTTATAGAAATACAAGAGAATAATTATCATAAGTAAGCTAATTATAATAATTTTAAAATAAAGAGTATTCTCAAATGGGAAAACTTCAAAAGAATTATAGAAACCTAAAAGTTTACTAATTAATAAATCAAATTTCAGTTTAATGAATTTTCCAATAGCTACAAGAATTGATGTGACAACCAATACTAAAACTCCCCAGAGTATTGCTTTTTCTTCAGTAGTTAACGAGTTTTGGTTATTTTCCATTTTTTGCGTATTTTGAGGGTTTATAAATTAACAGGTTAAAAAAAACGTACAAAAAAACGTACGTTTTTTTTAACTAGGCCATTTATAATGTTCTATTTTTTTATTTAAATACCCTTTAGAAGAAAAACATAAGGTTTTCCATATGGTTTCTTTACAAAGGCACTATTAAAATAATAAAACATAGAAAAAATAATGGAACCAGAAAAAAAATATGTATATGATTTGGGAGAAAAATTAATCTTACAAATGAAAGAGCTTAATCTTCTATTAAAAAGAAAACTTTTGGAGAAACAAAATGAAAAATAATGTAAGATTATATTTTCGTATAAGCAGTGATTTTTATGAGGAAATAAAAAAGGAAGCTCAAAATAAAGGGATTTCTGTTGCTCAATTTTGTAGGCAGAAATTAAAGACTTCTGACAGAATGGAGAGAATGGAATATCTTCTTGAAAAGTTAGCATGTTCAAAAAAGTAATTTAACTCCCTACCTCTGCTAATTGCAGACTATTGGATTTTATTTGCTTAAATTCTTCAGACATAATCTTTATTTGCATCCTTAAGGATTCTAATTCGTCTTCCATTAGTTCTTTCTCTCTATCGGTTTTTTCCAGCCTTCTTTCTATTTCTGTTTTTGTGACATCGACCAACATGTCTTCTTCGTTTATTGTATCTCTCATCCCTAAGAATTCAGAATAGTAATGGATTTCTTCTGACTTTTTCCATCCGAATCTATATTTTAGAGCAGATTCTGATTTATATCGGGGAAGCCAATAACAGCAAGAGTTATGCCTGAAGTCATACATTGTAAGCTGAGAGTACTTTTGCCCTGCTGGGCTGACTTTATCGCCCAAAACCCGCTTTGCCAGCCTTTGTAAATATCTATTTGCAGCGGGAGGTGTTATTTGAAATAAATATTCTTCCTCTTTCAAACCCTTTCGTTTTACATAGTCTTCAACTAAGCTTGAACAAAGCATTATTTTTATTCGTCTGCCAAAAGTTTTACTTATTTCTTCTCTCACATGCAGTTCTTTAAAATCCCTAGAGAAATCTGAAACTCTTATATTCATTAATTCAGTAGGGGCTCTGATTCCTGTATCAAAAATAAACATCATTAGTAATCGATATTCATATTTTGCTTGCTCGCATAAAAGTTTGATTTCTTCTTCTGTCAAATAAACCCAATCAGGCTTTTCTGATCTAGAATCTAGGTCTGCTGTTATGTCTGTAATTTCTATTCCACTCTTTTTACTTAACTTTTGGTGCCAATGCCAGAATGCCTTGAAAGCTTTTCCTTGTGTTTCTATTGATTTATACGTGCCTCCTCCGCATTTCTTTATTACACCAGTTCTCATATCAGAAAAGAAAGTTAATAGTTGTTCTTCATTGATATCTGTGATTTTATTGAGTCCGAAGTTTTCTTTAAATCTTTTAGCAAAGAAAACCATTTTTTCTTTTAAAGTAAATAATCTCTGAAAACTTCTAGGACCTTTAGCACTTCCTTTGGCAACATTCAATCCTTTCTCCATGTCGCCCAAATACTTTAGAATTAAATCTGAATTTTCTTTAGAGATATCAGGAATTCCTTCTCTTGTTTTCTCTCTCCATTTCAGGTATTTTTCTTTATGTTTCCAAGGGTCGATTTTCATTTTAGTCTTAACCGCCCTTTCTTTATATTCTTAGGGCGTTAAACTGCCGAAATGCTTGAAAATCCTTGAAATACGTCAAAATGGATAATAGCCCCACCCGCGACAGGGTCGATATGGCATTTGGGTGGGATGTTGTTTCTCAACGACAAAATAGCAAATTCAGTCACAACTCGGTGACATTTAATCGATATAGTCCAACGGA
>CAZFJM010000006.1:0-35279 GCA_964519415.1 Candidatus Woesearchaeota archaeon
AGATTGAGCAAGTTGCTTCTATTTTAGCTCCTATTTTACGTGGTGAGAGAGCTAGCAATCTCTTTGTATATGGAAAAACAGGTACGGGTAAGACTCTTTCAATACAATATGTAAGAGATGAATTACTTAAAAGAGCAAAAGAAGCGGATGTAAGTGTAAGAATTGAATACTTAAACTGCAAATTAAAGAAAGTAGCAGATACTGAATATAGAATATTAGCTGCTTTAATAGATCTTTTAGGTGGAAAAGTAGCAGATACGGGTTTACCTACAGGGCAGGTATATTCTAAATTTATAGAGTTAATAGATAATAAAAAGCAAACATTAGTTATTATTTTTGATGAAATAGATCAAGCTATTAAAAAAATAGATGATAATTTTCTTTATAATTTAACAAGATTAAATTCTGAACTTAGTCAAGCTCAAATTTCTTTGATTGGTATATCTAATGATGTTACTTTTTTAGAAAATATAGATCCTAGGGTTAGAAGTTCATTAGGTGAAGAAGAAATTGTATTTCCACCCTATAATGCTGTTCAATTGAAGGATATTCTTAATGAAAGATGTTCTAGAGCATTTAAAGAAAATTCTGTAGATGAGGCAGTTATTTCTAAATGTTCAGCATTTGCGGCTAGAGAACACGGCGATGCAAGAAGAGCTTTAGATTTATTAAGAATTGCAGGGGAATTAACAGAAAGAGAAGGTAAAACAAGAATTACAGAAGAGTATATTGATCAGGCAAATTCTAAAATTGAAAGAGATAAAATCTTAGACATTGTAGAAACAGAACCTACTCAATTTCAAGCTGTTTTATATGCAATTATTAAATTAAATAAACAAAATAGTGAAGAAACACCTAATTTCTTTACAGGTGATATTTTTAATTTATATCAAGAAATATGTAATAAAATGAAGATTGAAGTTTTGACACAGAGAAGAGTATCTGATATTATAGGTGAAATTGATATGTTAGGTTTAATTAATGCAAAAGTTATTTCAAAAGGGAGGCATGGTAGAACAAGAGAAGTTAAATTATCTATTCCTTCAAATCTTTTAGATAAGGTTGAAGCAATATTAGTTGAATCGTTAGGAATATAGCTTTTTACTTAAAACCAATTAAACTGCTTTCTAGCAGGTGTTTAGAGTGATGGAAGTTAAAAAACAAATTTTAAAAGCATGTATGCAGAAAGGATTTCTGCTTGATAAAGAGATTTTAGATTCTCTTTCTAATTTTGATGAGTCTTTTTCTTTAAAAATTATTGAGTCTTTATATAATCTTAAAATTAAAGAGAGAGTAATTAATAAAAGTATTTTTTTAGAGAATAATGAAAATCTTTTGAAGATTTTTATAGGTTTAAATCAAAAAGATCTTCTAGATAGGTTTTTTTTAAGTATTAATTTAATTGAGAATAAGAAGGAAGTTTCTGTTTCAGTTACTAAGGAGGAAAGGAAAAATCCTATCAAAATCCTTTCTTCTGCAATTGTTTCACCAAAAAAAGTAGATGTTCAAGATTTTGTTAAACATTTTAAAAATAGATATGAACAGTTAAAAAATATTCTTCAAGAAAGAAATTTGGATAATCTTAAGGCTATTAGGAGAATAACTGATGAAAGAGAAACTCAACATATTATTGTAATGATTATAGAGAAAAAAGTAACTAAAAATAAAAATTTAATGTTTGAGGTAGAAGATTTAACAGGAAGATCTAGAGTATTAATAAATAATAATAAGCCAGAATTATATGAAAAATGTAAAGATATCCTTCCAGACGAGGTTGTAGCTTTTAATGTAGTTGGTAAAAGAGAACTTCTTTTTGTAAATGATGTGGTTTTTCCAGATTTATTACTTTCTGAAAAGAAAAAGTGCTCTTCAGATGTTAATGTTGTTTTTACTTCTGATGTGCATGTAGGGTCTAAAATGTTTTTAGAAGAAAATTTTTTAAAATTTATTAAATGGATAAATGGTGAAGAAGGTACTGATGAACAAAAAGCTATTGCAAAAAAAGTAAAATATCTTTTTTTAGTAGGAGATAATGTAGATGGTATTGGTGTATTTCCAGATCAGGAAAAATTACTTAAAATTCCTGAAATGACAGAGCAATATAAAAAATTAGCAGAATATATTAAACTTATTAGGAAAGATATTACAATTACTATCTCTCCTGGACAACACGATGCTGTATGGGTTGGGGAACCTCAAGCAGCCATTGGAGAGGCATGGGCTCCTGATTTTTATAAAATGGAGAATGTCAATTTAGTTACTAATCCTTGTATGATGGAATTAGAGGAAGGGTTTAAAATTTTAGTTTATCATGGGGCAAGTTTTCATGGTATAGTGGAGAATGTTCCTCATATAAGAGTTAATCATGGACATAATAATCCTACTGTTATTTTGAAAGAACTGTTGAAAAAAAGACATTTAGCTCCTTCACATGGTGAATGTGATTATGTGCCTATGGAAAATAAAGATCCTTTAGTTATTGAAACTGTGCCGGATATTATTGCTACTGGTGATTTACATAAACCTGAAGTTTCAACATATAATAACATTCTTTTAGTTGCTAGTTCTTGTTGGCAATCAAAAACTCCTTTTGAAGAGAAAGTAGGTAATAATCCGGACCCTTGTAAGGTGCCAGTTTTTAATTTAAAAACACGAGAGGTAAAAATATTAGATTTTTCCACTCCGGTAGAGGAGGCTAAGAATGCAGACTGAAGAGTATTTTGATAATTTAGTTGAAGGTGTTAGAAGAGAATATGAAGTTGCAGAAGCAGCTAGAGTAAAAGGTATTGATCCGGTTAATAAAGTAGAGATTCCTTTAGCTATGTCTCTTGCTGAAAAAGTAGTGGGTCTTATTTCTACCGTTTATCCTCAATTAGGGGAGAAAAATACAGAAATAATTTCTCAAAGAATATTAGATTTGGAAAAAGAATATGGTCAGTTAGATGCATGTGTTCCTTTAAAAATTGCTGAAGAAATTGCACAAGAAAAGTATTGTAAATTTGAGTCTAAATTACAAGCTATCGATGCAGGTATTAGAATTGGCTTTGCATATGTTACTTTAGGTGTTGTGTCTTCTCCTATAGAGGGGTTTACAGGAGTTAGAGTTTGTAAAACAAGAGATGGCAAGGAATATTTAGCTACTAATTATTCTGGTCCGGTTAGAAGCGCAGGAGGAACAGGTGCTGCCTTTTCATTGGTTATTACTGATCACTTAAGAGAATTATTTGGTTATGCAAAATATGATCCTGATGAGAAAGAAATTAGAAGGTTTGTTACAGAGATAGTAGATTATCATGAGAGAATTAATAATTTACAGTATTTCCCTACAGAAGAGGAATTGGTATTTTTGGCTAAAGCTATTCCAATTGAAATTTCTGGAGAGCCTTCAGAAGATAAAGAAGTTTCAAATTATAAAGATCTTCCGAGAATAGAAACTAATTTTATTAGAGGCGGTATGTGTTTAGTATTTGCTGAAGGTCTTGCACAGAAAGCTGCTAAAATTGCAAGAATGGTTAAGAATGCTAGAAGCAAAGGTTTCAAATTAACTGACTGGGATTTTTTAGACGGATATATTGAGTTACATAAAAAAAGAGAAAAAGGAACGAAGGATACTACTGCAACATATATTAAAGATTTGGTTGCTGGAAGACCTGTATTCGGACATCCTTCACGTTCAGGTAGTTTTAGATTTAGATATGGGCGTTCAAGAGTTGCAGGTTTTTCCGCTACTTCTATACATCCAGCAACTATGTTCGTTTCAAATTTTTTCTTATCTAATGGTAATCAATTAAAAATTGAAAGACCTACTAAAGGTTGTGTAGTTACTAGTTGTGATTTAATTGACGGGCCAATTGTCAAATTCAAAAATGGCAGTGTTAAAAAAATTTCTAATATAGAGGAATCTAAAAAAATCTACAAAGAAATAGATGAAATTATTTATATTGGAGATATTCTTTTTCCCCTAGGGGATGTAATGAATAGAAATGCTGAGTTGTTGAAACCAGGATATGTACAAGAATGGTGGAAATTAGAATTAGACAAAAAATTAGAAATTAGCGGGGAAAAATTAGTTGTCGATGAATATAATCTTTCATTTCTTCAAGCGGTAGAATTGTCTAAAAGATATTCTTTACCTTTACATCCTAGTTATATATTTTATTGGACTCAAATAAAAAAAGAAGAGTTTTTAGCTCTTTTAGAATGGGTTGGAAATGCTCAATGGAATGGGAAATTAGTTTTGCCTTATTCTGTACAAGAGAGAGATACTTTTAAAGTTGCGAAAAGAGCTTTAGAACTTTTAGGTGCAGATCATGAGGTTTTTCTCGATAATGTTGTTGTTGGAGATGGTGAGGCCCTTCTTTTGAATTTAGGGATTAATACAGATTCTAATTTTAAAGAAGTGTGTGATAATATTATAAAAAGTAGTTTAGAAAATGAAAATATTTTAGAAATTTTAAATTCTTTTGCTCCTTATTTAATTAAAGATAAGGCTGGGGATTTTATAGGTGCTAGAATGGGAAGACCTGAAAAGGCAAAACTTAGAAAACTTACTGGAAGCCCTAATGTTTTGTTTCCTGTTGGAGATCAGGGAGGCAGATTTAAGAGTCTTACAGCTGCAGCGGTTGAGGGATTTGTAAAGGCAGAGTTTCCTTTAAATTATTGTGGGAAATGTAATTTAGAGACTATTAATAATTTATGTGAGGTATGTGGTGAAAAAACTACTAAAAAATTCTATTGTTCGCGTTGTGCTGAGATTAAAATAGAAGATACTTGTCCACAACATGGTCCTTGTTCAACTTATAGTAATAGGCGAGTTGAAATTAAATCTATGTTTAATCAAGCAGTTCAAAAAGTTTGTCCTAATAAAATTGGAATGCCTGAATTAATTAAAGGAGTGAAGGGGTCAAGCAATGCAGGTCATGATTTTGAAAATATGGCTAAAGGGATTTTAAGAGCGAAGTATAATTTATGTGTTAATAAAGATGGGACAATAAGATATGATGCAACAGAAATCCCTCTTACTCATTTCAAACCTGAGGAAATTGGAGCTAGTGTTCAGAAACTCGTTGAATTGGGTTATACAGAAGATATAGATGGTGCTCCTTTAATAAATTCCTCACAAATAATAAAATTAATGCCTCATGATATTGTTCTTCCTTGTTGTCCAGATACAAAGGATGAAAGAGCTGATGATGTATTTTTTAATATTAGTAAATTTATAGATGAGGAACTTGAAAGTGTATATGGTCTACCAAAATATTATAATTTATCAAAGAAAGAAGACTTAATTGGTCATCTTGTTGTTTGTATGGCTCCACATAATTGTGCGGGAGTTACTGGGCGTATTATTGGTTTCTGTAAATTACAAGGATTAGTTGCAAGTCCATTTATGCATGCTGCAATGAGAAGAGATTGTGATGGTGATGAAGCTGCTGTTATGATGTTGCTTGATGTGCTTATTAACTTCTCAAGAAAATTCTTGCCTTCACATAGGGGCGGAACTCAGGACGCTCCTTTGGTTTTGAATGCACATATTAGGGCTGGAGAGGTAGATGATCAAATTTTAGATTTTGAAACTTGTTCTGCATATCCTTTAACTATGTATGAAGCAGCAGAACAGAGAAAACATTCTTCTGAAGTAAAAATTGTTACTGTAAAGACTTTGCTAAAAGAAGGTAAGGATCCTTTTGTTTATTCTGGGTTTACTCATAATACTACTGATTTCAATACAGGGATGTTTAATTCTTCTTACAAATCTTTACCTACTATGAAAGACAAAGTGGATGCTGCAATGAGTCTTGCTGAAAAATTAAGAGCTGTTGATGCTTCAGATGTTGCTAGACTAATTATTGAAAGACACTTAATTAGAGATATTAGAGGTAATCTGAGAAAGTTTTCACATCAAGAGTTTAGGTGTGTAACTTGTAATGAGAAGTTTAGAAGACCTCCTCTTTTAGGTGTTTGTCATAAGTGTGGTGGGAAGATTATATTTACTATTTCAGAAGGCAGTATTAAGAAGTATTTAGACCAGGCTATTTCTCTTGCAGATAATTATGGGATTCCAGCATATACAAAACAAGCACTCAATCTTGTTAAATTATATATTGAAAGTATTTTTGGAAAAGAAACAGAAAAACAGATTGATTTAAAAAAGTTTTTCTAACCCGTATGTTTCTCGTGGAAAATTTAGAAAGGCCAATAGTATAAAATTGTAGGAGTTAGAAGACAAAACATAAGAATATTTTTTTGAGTTCCATAATATTGACAGGCAATACCTAAACATGTTGAAGTTGCTAAAACTAACATTCCTTTTGGACCTGAAATTAATAATACTGCTAATGTCAGGAAGATTAGAAGAGTATATGAAATTTTTTGATAGTTTAATTTATTTATTTTTGAAGAGATCTTTTTAGATAAGAAATTTGTTGTTAGGAATGATAAGAAACCAATTATTGCAATAATAAAGAGTATTATAATTAATTCGTTTGTAGTAATTTTTTGTATTTGTGAAATTGCTGCAGCCGATCCTGTTCTGGATTTGCCTATTATAATTAAGGTTACTAAAGATAAAATTGAGACTGTCATGTTTATTATTCCATTCATTAGAAGGAATTGTTTTCTTTCTACGTTTCCGAATATTTTTGAACCTATTATTGTTGCTTGTGAACTTCCTAATCCTGGAAGAAAAGAACAGAAAGGGGAAATACACATACTTACAAGAGTCGGTTTTGTTAATTCTCTTGCCTTTGGTATTTCAACTGTATTTTCTTGCTCAGGTATTTTAGTTTTTTGATTTATTGAAAAAATAATTCCTGATGTTCCAAATAATCCTGTTAAAAGAGGGAGTAAAGGTTGGTTAATACTCTGATTTAAGGCAGCAATTCCTAAAAAGCTAGAGAGTAAACAAATTAAGAGTGTTATTTTTAGATCTTTGTTGTTTATTATTAGGAAAATAGATATCCAAACTAAAAGGAAGAACATCATTTTTTCAAAGAAAGGATATGTTGATTCTAGAAAAAAGAAAAATAAAGGAATTATTATAAAACTTGCAAAAATTCCTATTAAACTGCCTAGAGATGATAAAAAGATAGCAGTGTTGGCTTTTCCTTTCATTAAAAGTTCATGTGAAGGTAATATTGAAAGTGCGGATTCTTCTTCTGGAGCTCCTAGGAATGTGCTGGGAATAAAATCTAAGAAAACAGTAGTTATTGACATTGAAACTATAAATAATATTACTGCGAAAGGGCTGAAGTAATTTAAGAGGAAAGGTAGTGAGACTATTATTAGAGAGGAAATTAAGTTTATATGGAGTCCTGGAATAAGTCCTGCAATTGTCCCTAAAATAAAACCCGCTAATATTCCTATAATAATTTCAAGAATCATGGGCAGTTTAGACAAATTAGTTTGTCTGTAAAAATAATTGTTTTATTTAGTTGTATTTGTTTATTTCCATATATTTCTACTTTATCGCCTTTTCTTATTTTCTCTGGAAGTTGTGTTTTGTTTATTATTAAAATTTCTTCAGAATAATTTTTTATTTCTAAAGTTATTGAGTTTTTGCTTGTTTTTATTGAGGAGATTTCTCCTGTAATTATTGGGTTGTTGTAGTTAGAGAGGATTAGGAGAGCTATTATTCCTATAATTGTTAAAATAATAAAAATTCTTTCTGGTTTCATTAAATTAATTTATGAGAAATTGATTTTTAAGGGTTTTGAAAATTAGTAAGGTAATATTTCTCCAGATCTTTCCATTTCTTTAATGTAGACAAATGTACGTGCTAATAGATTTCTTGTTTTTTTAGATTCTATTTTATCTGCGTCTGAAAAAAACGTTATTCCTACAAGCCCTTCCTTCTTTAATAATGTTAAAAGATTATCCATTCTTTCAATCCAATAATCTGGGTTTGTTTTTTCTGCAACCTTATCATATTTTTTTAGAGCATTTATTACTCCTTTGAATATATTTCTTTCAGAAGAGTTTAAATTTAAGCAACTAATTAATCCGGGATCTTTTTCAGTTGAGAGCAAGCTATAATATCTATTAAAAAAATATTTTTCTTGTTTTCCTATCATTTTATTTTTATATTTCTCTTACTAGGGATTTTTCAATTATTTCTAGACTTATTTTTGATTTTTCTTCGGCTGTTAGATACTTCCAATTTTCAGGTGTTTGAGACTCTGTTTCAGTTATATATTTTATTTTGGACTTATTATTGCTATACCATCCTAATATTTTTTGCCAGTAGTCTGGTACTTTCTTTTCTGTTTGTGCATCAAATGTTTTTAGGGAATTTATTAAATTTTTGAAAGGCAACTCTCTTGTAAATCTATATCTTACTTCTGACATTATTCCTTCTGTATATAGAAAATCTGTTCTTTCTCTGAAATATATTGATTCATTAGATTCTCCTTTTAACATTTTAGATAATCGTTCTAATTTAGGAGGTAATTGTTTTTTTCTAGGTCCTTTTATTATTGCTTCTACTTCTTCCCAAGTTTTTATAGCTTTATTCATAGCATCGTGTTGTTTATCCGAGTCAAGTCCTCCTAGATATATACTTTCAGTAATATCCCACGCAGGGCTCTCACTCATTAATACAATATCATGCGCTACATTATTAGGAGTTGCTCCAGGTTCTACATTAGCACTGCCAAATCCTATGAGTGCTTTTTTATCTTTTAGATAGTCTACTAAAATAGTTAGTCTTTTTATCCAATATTGAGGGTTTTCTCTACTCTTTATCTTATCTGCTTGTCTAATTTCTTCTACTTGTTGCTCTAAAGATGATGGTACAATTGGTTTTTCTGGGAAAGTTTGTTTGTAAAGTTCTGTAAAATATTCTAAGTCTCTTTCTACTTTTTTTACTACTAGCATATGCTTTCTAGTATATTCATCTGCTTTGTCTAAAGTTTCAAGAATTTTAGCTATCTGTTCTTGTGATAGATGTAAATAAGGCGGGATATTAATTATAACTCTTCCTTTTTCAGAAAGTATTTTTAAAAGGTTTTTTACCATTTGGTTTTTTCTATTTTTAGATATATAAGGATTGTTATTCCGTTTGAAATTCTATTGTATCTTTATCTTTTAGGGCATGTTCCAATCCAACCATTTGACCGGGGAATTTAGAGGATGGACCCCATATTCTTGTTTTTCTTACCTTTGAGGACATTCCTTTTATTATTTTTTCAGCTACATCTTTAGCAGTTACTCCTTCTTCTAAAATCATAGGGATGCCAGTTGATTCTTTTTTAGGTTCTTTAGTATAAACTCTAATTATTGGGAAAGTTTCAAAGATTTTCTTCTTTAAGTCTTGGACTTCTGTTCTAACATGTTCAAAGTTTGAAAATATAGTACAATCTATTTTTTTATATTTTGATTTTAATGTTGCTTCTAATCTTCTTTTTTCTTGTTCGTTTAATAAATCTGATTTTGTAAAAACATATAGTTTTTTTCCTACGCTTCTTTGAAAGTATTTTTCTGCTTCTTCTATTTGAGAAAGATTATCTATAACTATAATTATTGTATCTGCAGTATTAATTATACTTTTATCTTCATTTGGGAATGGTGGGACGTCTATAAGTTGGATTTTTACATCATCATAGGGCATCATTGCAACTAAAGATGTATATGTTGAGAAAGCAATGGGGGAAATTGTTTTATTTTTGTTTCCAGTTAGTATTTCAAATAGAGAAGATTTACCTACATTTGGAAAACCGACTATTGCAGCTTGCATAGATTCTTTCTTTATTGTGGGTTTGTTTCCGCCTCCGGACTTTTTACCCTTTGTTTCCATTTTTTCTTTTAGTCTTTTGTATCTTGTACGTAAATTGGATCTTAGAGATTCTGCAGATTTATGTTGTGGCATAGATCTTACCATTTCTTCTAAAGCTAGAAGTCTTTCTTCATCTGACTGTGCTTTATCAAATTTCAATTCGGCATGCGAAAATTCTGGGGAAGCGTTTGCTGGCATATTTTTACTAATAGAATCGGTTTTATAAATATGTTTTTCTTGACTATTTTATAACAATATGTTAAAGCTAGGCGTTTTATTTTCTGGAGGCAAGGATTCAATGTATGCAGCATGGCTTGCAAAAAAAGAGGGTTACAAAATTTCTTGTTTGATTAGTTTATGGAGTAAAAATAAGGATAGTTTTATGTTTCATACTCCGGCAATTGAATTAACTAAAAAGCAGGCAGAGAGTATGGGTGTTCCATTAATTGTTCAAGAAACAGAAGGAGAAAAGGAGATAGAGTTAAAAGATTTGGAGAAAGCAATTAAATTAGCTATTAAAAAATATAAAATAGAAGGGATTGTGACTGGTGCGGTTGAATCTGTTTATCAAGCTTCGAGAGTTCAGAATATTTGTAATAAATTAGGAATTGAATGTTTTAATCCTCTTTGGCAAAAGAATCAGATTGAAATTTTAGAAGATTTAGTTAAAAATAAATTCGAGGTTTTAATTTCGGGAGTTGCAGCATATCCTTTGGACAAAAAATGGATTGGAAGAAAAATAGACAAAAAATTTATTAAAGAAATTAAGATTCTTTCTGAAAAATATAAGATTAATCCTGCTGGTGAAGGTGGTGAATTTGAAAGTTTGGTTGTGAATTGTTCTCTGTTTAAAAGAAAGCTAAATGTAGAATTAAAGAACGTTTTCGGCGATGGAAACGCTTGGCGTGGAGAGTTTGAATGAAAAAGGTACTTGTCTTAAATGTCTGTAAAGAGAAATTGCATTATTATGAATTTGTAAAACCTATTGTGGATGTTTTGAAAATAAATAATGTTGGTTTTTTTGTTAAAGATCTTGATAAAATAAGTAAAAAAGATTTGGAAAATACTAGTAAAATCATTATTTGTGGAACTTCTTTGAAAGACAATTCTTTTCTGAGTGATATTAAAAAATTTGAATGGATAATAAATTGTGAAAAGCCTATTTTAGGTATTTGTGCGGGGATGCAGATTATTGGTGTTTTAAATGGTGGAAAAATCAAAAATAAAACAGAAATTGGTTTTTATTCAGAAATGTTTGAGAAAGAGTTTTTAGGTTTGAAAGACAAGCAAGAAGTTTATCATTTACATAATAATTTTATTGATTTTAAGAAATTAAAAGATTTTGAGATAGTTTGTGAGAATGAAAATGTTGTTCAGGCAGTTAAGCATAAAGAAAAAGAGATTTATGGTGTGTTATTTCATCCAGAAGTTAGACAGAAAGAAATGATTCTGAATTTTGTATTAATTTAGGTCTTAATATATAAAAGAAAAAAATAAAAATTTTTCTATATTTACTTATTCATTACTAGTTTAGCTAGGCAATATATACCTGATAAACCAACTAATGCATAAATAACTGTAGCTAAAACTGGTAGACTGATTAAGTTTGCTAACCATTCAACTAAATTGAATTTCATAGCAACTAGACCCCAATTAATAGCTCCGATGTTTGCTAAAACAACAGCTACTTTTGTAAGTGTGTCCATATTATACCTCCTGATTTACTAAGAAGAACTTATTTAAATAGGTTCTCTTTTGAGTAAATATGGATATTATAAAAAAGGTAAAAGAGAAACGCGAGTTTTCTGGTTTACCTGATAGTTTGATTGAGAAAGTTTTATTACAGAAGCAGATTAAAAATAAATCAGATGATGAAAAGGTAAAACTTGCTCGTGCATTTTTGAGAAAATATTTTGGAGTTTTTTTAACAAATAAAGTTCTTAAGGGAAAAGATGAAAGTGTATTGGATAGCCATATTTCTAGTAAGAAAAGAGATTATTCTTTATTTTATGAAAAAATAGCTGATCTTGCTGGTAAGAATTTTAAGAGTGTTCTTGATTTAGGTAGTGGGATGAATGGATTTTCTTATCCTTATATTGTTGAAAATTTTGGAGCGGTTAAATATATTGGTTTTGAGGCAACAAGACAGTTGTGTGACTTACAGAATGAATTTTTTGAAAAAGGAAATTTTTCTAAAGCAAAAGTTATTTGGGGCGATTTATTTAATTTTGAGCAAGTTGCAGATGTTTTGAAAAGTGCAAATTCTCCTAGGCTTGTTTTACTTTTACAAGTTGTGGATGCTTTAGAAAATGTAGAGCCTAATTTTTCAAAGTCTCTTTTGCTTGAAATGAAAAAAAACTTAGGTAAAGAAGATATTTTAGTTATTTCTAATCCGTTGAAAAGTATTTCTGGGAGAAATAGGTTTGATATTAAAAGAAGATGGTTAGAAGATTTTGTTAAGGAGAGCTTTATTTTAATTGATAAGTTTGATTTATTTGATGAAGAGTTTTTGATAGCAAAACCTATATAAATGCGCTCTCTTAATTTAACTTACAGAGGTTAGAATGGTAAAATTTACAAAAAAAGTCTTGTCTAATGGTTTAACTATTTTGCATGAAAAAAGAGATGTTCCTGTGACTACTGTTGCTATTGCTAGTAGGTTTGGTGCGGAATATGAAAAAGAATCAGAGAAAGGAATTAGCCATGTTATTGAACATTTATGTTTTAAAGGTACAGATAAAAGAACTGCAAAGGAGATTTCTTCTGAAATTGAAAAGATAGGTGGGATTCTGAATGCATTTACGCATGAAGAAGTTACTCTTTATCATGCTAAGTTACCTTCTAAACATATGAATGTTGCTTTAGATGTATTGTTTGATATTTATTTTAATTCTAATTTTCCAGAGGAAGAAATGAATAAGGAGATTAAGGTTATTTGTGAAGAGATTAAAATGAGAAAAGACAATCCTCGAGTTTATGTTTGTGATAGACTTAAGCAAAGTTTGTATGAAAAACCATTTGGACTAAATATTTCCGGAGATGATAAGACTATTCTTGCTTTAACTAGAAAGGATATTGTTGAGAAACATAAGGCAAAATATTGCCCTGCTAATTCTGTTTTATGTGTTGTTGGAAATAATTCTTTCAAAGACGTTATGAAATTTGTTGAGAAATTTAATTTTCCTAAAAATATTCCGCTTGAAAAAAGTCAGAATCCTAAGAAGATTAATTTAACTTCTGATGAGAAAAGGCCTGGATTGGAACAGGCAAATCTCGCAATGGGTTTTCATTTTCCTATAGGTAGTTCTAAAGAAAGATATGCTGCTCAGTTGTTTAATTCTATTCTTGGAGATGGCATGTCTTCAAAATTATTTTTAGAAGTTAGAGAAAAACTGGGTTTGGTTTATGCAATTAAATCTGATTTCGATGTTGGTAGGGATTATGGTTATTTGCTTATTTATGCTGGAACTGATAAGAGTAAGGTAAAACAAGTTATTGATATTGTTTCTAAAGAATTTAAGAAAATGGAAAATATTTCTAAAGAAGAGTTAGAAGAGGCTAAAAGACAAATTGTTGGGAATTATTTAATTGAGTCTGAGGGAAGTGAAGAATGTGTTGTTAATTTGATAATGGAAGAGATACTCGATAAGGCAGAGAAATATTATCAATTTGAGAAAAATATTCAAAAAGTCGGTCTTGAAGAAGTTAGGAGTTTGGCAAGAAGTAGTAAGTTTTCTTATTCAGTTTTAAGTCCTTAGAAATATATAATCTGAAGTCTTTGTGGGTTTAAATGACTTTTGTTTTACAAAATATATTTTGTTTTATATTGTTTATTTTTAAACTGAAAATTTGTTTATTTATTTTAATGGATAAATTTAAACTCCCTTACGGTTTGAAGAGAGGGATTATTATTGATGCAATAGATTCTACGCGGTTTGGAAGGTCAACTCTTTCAGAGTGGGCTGAAGGGTATCTCTTTTATCAAGAAGCAGGACTTCCTAGCGAGCGAAATTATGTCTATAAGGTTGCTTCTTATTTGGAAGATAAGAAACGTGATTTTGATCCGTATTCAAATGGGGAATTGGTTAATGCTTTTATGAATGAGCTTGATGAGGTTTAAATTTTTAAAGAGAAAAATATTAAATTTATTATGAGAAAGATTGAAAATATTTTTTCTAAAAGTGAAGAGATTGTTAAGGAAGTGCCAAACAAGTTTCCAATAATTGTTGATACTCGTGAAAAACAATCGCTAGTTTATTCTTATCTTGTTGGGAAAAATGCAAATACTAAATTTGAGAAACTAGATATTGGTGATTATCTAGTTGGAGATGTTATTATAGAAAGAAAGACGTTTAAAGATTTCCAGGCTAGTATTATCGACAAGAGGCTTACGAAGCAACTCATTGAACTTAAAAAATATCCTAAATGTTTTTTATTACTAGAAGGCTTTCTTTATAATTTTGAAGATTCGGTAATTAATGAAAATGCAGTCAGAGGGATGATTTTATCTTGTGCTTTGGATTTTGGAATTCCTGTTATTTATTCTCAGAATGAAGAGGATAGTGCGAAGCTTTTGATTGTGCTTGCTAAAAGACTTGAAAAATCAGAGAAGGAGAGTTCTTTACGATTTAAGAAAACAGAAATGAGTTTTGATGAGCAGAAGCAATTTATTTTAGAAGGGTTTCCAGGTATTGGACCTACGACTGCTAAAGCTTTACTTGAAAAGTTTAAGACTCTTGAAAAAATATTTAATTGTCCTAAACAAAAATTAGCTAAAATAGACTTATTTGATGAAAAGAAGTTAGATAATTTTAAGAAAATTTTAGAAGATTAATTTAGATATTTGCTAATTCCTTCTGCAGCTAGAAGTCCCGAGGCTGCTGCTCCTACAATTCCTCTTGTAAATCCAGAACCATCTCCTGCTACGTAAATAGGTTTTTTACTACCTGTCACTCTTAGGTTTTCATCTGTTGAAATTCTTAGACCGTGGAATTTTATTTCAGGTAAATAAAGGATTGTAGAATCGTTTGCTAGTCCTGGCATAATTCCATCAAGTCTATGCATAGCATCTTTTATTCCTTCATGATATATCATCGGTAGGAAATATGCACTTCCCCAATTAAATCCTTTAAGTGTGGGTTGTAAGAAGTGCATTCCTTGTTTTTCTTCGTCACTTCTCTTGTTTCTCCTATAATCTCCCCATCTAACTGCGGTTATTTGATTTCCTCCAAGATTATTTATATATTCTGCAAAATGTCTTGCATTTTCGTTTGAGTTGGATTGTGGTTTTGTAAGATTAACTGTTACAAGTATTGCAAAGTTAGTATTTGGTGAACGTTTGCCTTCTTTTAATGACTCGGCATGGCCATTTACTGTAACAAACCTATCATATTTTTCTTGTGCAACAAATCCATTTGGACAGGTACAGAAAGTTCTTACTCTTGCTTGAGGGAATGCATCGGGAGTAAAATAAAATTTCATATCTCTTGTAACGTCTGTTACTTCTTTTGTCACTGTGCTGTCTGTTTCAACTCTTGTTCCAATGTCTACAGGTCTATAATTTATTTCTACTCCTTGTTTAAGTAGTATATTTTCTAACCAACCTTCTCCACCACCAGATCTTCCAGGTGCAAGAAGAAGAAAGTCGTTTTCTGCAGATAGTTCTTCTATACTTTTTACTTTGTATGAAGTTCTGAATTCAACTCCTTCGTTTTCTAATTCTTCTTTAAATTTTTGCATAAGTCCTGGTAAATTATTAGAACCTACATGTGCTTGTCTTGGATAAATGAAATCTACTCTGTTTTGAAGAGCTTTTCTTTTAAGTTGTTCTACCTTTTCTATATTTTCTTGAGAAGTTTGAACTCCGTAGCTTGAAAAGATTTGTTCAACTTCATCAACTAGTAATTGATTCTTTTCTGGAACGATAATCTCATTCAAATTATTTCCTACTCTGATATCATACATTAGTTTTCCATCTGTATTTAGGCCTGCACCGCCAATACCGTGAGTTACATTACAAGGGTTACAATTGATACAGATTCCTGTTTTTGTTTTAGGGCAAGGTCTTGCGTTTGCTTCTCTTCCTTCATCATATACTACTATGTCTGCAAGTCCTTTTAGTTTTCTTGCTGCAAACATTCCCGCAGGACCTGCTCCAATAATTCCTATTTTTTTAGCCATATATTACTCCTATTCTTTCTAATTCTTTTCTTAGATTTGGATTTTTATTTTCTAATTCTTGAAAATATTTTCTCCAGTCTGGATCGAATTCTTCTACAAAAAGATCTATTGGTTTATTTTTGCTTAGTGCATAAGGTAATTCTATTGTTGCAGTTCCTTCCGAAATTCCAAATAATCCAAATCGATCACAGATATCAATAGATCTTATGCAATAGTTCATAGCATTCTTTCTTCCGACTTTCTTGTTCCCTTCAAATAATTCCCATGGAAAGGCAGTAAATGGGTGGAATGGAGCATAGGGTGTTTTTTCATTTACAAAATTTAAGATATCTTCTTTTCTATCTTTTAATCTAGAAGGAGTTGCACAATAAATAAGGTCTACTGCCATAAAATTCTCTATTTATTCTCTTTTTTAAAGAAATATGCGGTGTAATGTATAGTTTGAAGATATACTAAAATAAATTTCCAATCGTTTTTCCAATAGAGTAGCCAATTGTTAACTCACTCATACTTAGTACGAGGCTTCCTGCAGCTTGTTTGCACATATATGATTGATATTTATCAGCTATTGTTGGGTCGCTCAATCCTTGCGATAGTCCGGTATTAGCTGCATATAAATGAACTACGTTTGGGGTCAAAAATAAAGCTGTAGATTCAAGTGATCCTGGATTTCCAACAATCCCTTTTGTTTCACAATATCCGATCCAGGCTCCTGTTCCGAAAGCAATAATTTCTGGAATTGCTTGGGTAGTTTTTATTCTATTCCATTGATGTTGTAATATTCTCTTCATATAGGTCCTGGGTGTTTGTACTATTTAAATTTGATTAGAATAGGCTTTTTTGTCCTTGATCCATATCACTTTTAATGTCTTGGATTGCTTTATGCATTCTTTTTTCTTTTGCTTGTGAAGCATAGTGGGAGATTTGATCTCTTGTGTCTTTTGTAATTAGAATTTTTAGCTTTCCTGGGAAAAGTCTAGCAGTTCTTCCTGCTCTTTGAATTGTTCTAATTGCTGATGGAACTGGTTCGTAAAATATAACTTCGCTAACTTCGGGGATATCTAAACCTTCTTCTGCAATTGAGGTTGCACACAAAACATTTATTTCTCCGGATGAGAATTTAACGATCATCTCTTTTTGTTCTTTTTGTTTTAGTCCTGTATGTGATTTTCCTTGGTCGTGTTCTTTCATTGCCTGGCCTACAAAAATCCCTGGTTTTAACAATGGGTTTGTAGAAAGCATATCTGAAATTTTCTTTACTGTTTCTCTGAATTGTGCAAAAATAATTATTTTAGCTTTTGGATTTATTTTAATTGCTTCTTCTGTTATTTCTTTTATTTTGTTTAGTTTTGGATGTTCTAAATCCAGGGTTGTTGCAAGTGTAAATGCCTTTCCTATTCTCAAATCTTTTGCAAGAATTTGAACTCCTTTTGATTTTTTCTCTTCAGCTTCTTTGAAAATTGTTTTTATATAATTAATAAAAGAGCCTATTGTTTGAGTTTCTAATAGTTCTAAAGAGTGTTGAATTTTTATTGCTTGTGAGCATGCGGAGATTCCTGCAAAATAGCTAGGGTTCTTATCTCCTGCTTCTAAATGTTTGAAAAGTTTTTTTTGACATTCTAGTAGTGCAACTTTAGTTGCTGGTCCAAATAATATTTTCATATCTCTTAGTGAGTTTATTTTATCATTTACTACCTCTCTCATTAGCTGACGTATTTCTTCAAATTCAATTGGAAATTCTATTTCTATTTTTTCAAATTCTCTTTCTTGTAAATATGGTTTGACATCTATTGAATCTCTTGTCCGAATCTCTACAGAAGTAATTCCTAGATTATCACAAACTTTTTTTATTGTTGTTCTATCGCTTCCAGGAGAGGCTGTTAGTCCTAAAACATGAGGTTTTGCAAACTGTTCTTTGTATTTTTGTGAGATTAAATTGTATGCATAATTTTTCAAACATCTATGGCATTCATCTTGAATTAGAAGGCAAACTTCGGATAAATCGTAAAGTCCTTTTTTCAAATCATTTGCAATACACTGTGGTGTTGAAAAAATAAATTCTGCTCTTTGCCAAATTTTCTTTCTTTGGTCTGCAGGAGTTTTACCTGTGAATAAGTCTATTTGTGCAAAACCGTCTGGAAGATTTTTTGTAAAGTATTCTACATGTTGTTCGATTAAAGGCCTGGTTGGTGCTAGGAAAACTACTTTCTGTAAAGGATTTTTTCTAAATACATCCATAGCAAGCATTAGTGCAACAAGTGTTTTTCCTGTACCTGTTGGAAGAATGACTAGGCATGATTCTTTTTTACATACTTCAAGAATTGAGTTTTGATAATCTCTAGGTGTTAATGTTGTCATCTTTTTAGAAATGTTAATGTGATGGGATTAAATAGCTTTTGGGTGTTAAACTATTGTTATTCCCCAAAGAAGAGTCATTGCTAAAATAAAAAGCATGAATATCCAAAGTTTTCTACTTCCAAATAATATTTTTGATCCGTCCAATCTTCCAAAAGGGATTATTGACCATGCAGCATAAAATATACTCCATTTTGCGAATGTTTCAAATCCTAATACATAGCCACCAATTCCGGAGATGATATTTGCTAAAATACCTACTACTGCTATCAAAGCAATGTGCCATTCCGTAACTGCTGTGAATCTATATAATCCGTGTTGCCTTGCAATTCTTTCAGGTCTTGCAGAGACATCAAATTCAAGAACTGGCATCCAAATAAAATTTCCAAAAGTAATAAGTGAAGTTATTAATGGTAGCCAGGCCATGGTGAGTGGTTTTTGAAAATGGCTTTTTTGTGTAAATCCATACCAATATGTTGACCAAAAGTTTAATGTTACGTCTGTTTCAACATTATATGCAAATATTTTTTTTGCAATAATATTTATCATCAAAATTAGCAAAATTGTAAAAGTTGCAATTATTGTCGCTTTCCAATTTTTATCTGCGAATGAAAGTGCAAGGCCCAGAATTATAGTTGCTAAAATCACAACACTTATATCTTTTTTTATCTGCTCTTTTTCCATATTTTATTCATGGTTTTGTTTTTTATAAATGTAATGCATTAGTGTTTCTCTATAGAAATGTATTTACTTTTTGCATTTATTTAAACACATATAATGTATATTATTTTATAGAAATGTATTTAAAGGGGATTTTGATCAAATATTTATGAAAATAAAAAAACTGAGTGAAGTTATAGGAAGGAAAGTTTTCACAGATTCCGGAGATCTTTTTGGTGTCGTGGAAGAAGTAAACCTTGCTGATAACAAAATCGATGGTTGGAGAATTGTAGTTTCCAGAAACTCTGGAATGAGCTCCGTTCTTGGCGGCGCTAGAGGAGTTATTGTTCCTCAACAATTTTTGAAGGCTGTTGGTGATGTTTTATTAATCAGTAGGAATGCAATTCCATTAAAAGAAGATGATGAAGAGATGAACTTTGAAGGTTCAGATTCAATGTAATTATACTTACTATGGATTTATTCACAACGGATTTGTTTACAAAGGGAATTCTACCATTTTTACTAGTCTTTGTGCTAATTTTTGCTATTTTACAGAAGTCTAAGATTCTTGGAGAGGGAAAGTCTCAGATAGATGCTTTGATTTCTTTGGCTATTGCTTTAATCTTAATAGGTATGCCTGCTCCTAGGGAAATTATTCTTAATATTATTCCTTGGCTTGCTGTGGCTTTAGTTGTTTTATTTGTTATCTTAGTTATTTATGGTTTTGGAGGAGAGTATGATGATAAAAAAGGATTAAAGTTACCTAGTTGGTTTAATAAATCCGTTTTAGCTTTAGCAATATTATTTGTTGTTATTCTTGTTTTAGTTGTTACAGATGGATGGGCGACTATTAAAGGTTGGATGAGTTCTTCTTCTGTTTTTGGAAATGTTTTCTTAATAGTTGTTATAGCAATAGTTCTTTGGGTTGCATTAAGGGGAACAGGATCCGATAAAACTTAGTAATTATTTTTCTTTAAGTAGTTTAGAAGTTAAGAAAATTAATAGAACTCCAAATATTGTTACTGCTATTGCAGTATATATTTTTGTAGAGTAATGTTCAATAGATAAATCTAAAATTCTAGATGTAAAATTTAGAAACATGTCAAATACTGCTTCTCTCCAAGAGAAAGCAATTGTAAAACCTATTGCAGCGGTTATTGCAAATCTAATTTGTTTTTTAAATTCTTGTCGGAAGGATCTTTTCGTTTTTATCATTTGATGAATTTTCATTATTTTTATAGTATTTTTGTTTTTATATTTGTTTTGTTTACTGGAATTAGGATAAATTTATAAACTCCTTATACTGGAATAGTTTATGGCTTATTCATTATCTCTACAGCAGATATTAAACACTTGGGCAGACAATGGCGTATTTTCTTACTTATTTCCTTTCTTGATTATATTTGCAGTTATATTTGCTATTTTACAAAAAACTAAGTTGTTTGGTGATAGTACTCAGCCCGGTCAAAAGAATGTTAATGGAATAAATGCTATTATCGCTATTGCAGTTGCTTTTATTTCTTTATTGAATGATTATGTTTCTACTTTCTTTGCAACTATATTTCCAAGATTTGGTATTGCGTTAGCTGTTTTTTTAGTAGTTATTATTTTAGTTGGATTTTTCCAGACTGATGAGCAAAGGAAAAAAGGCGAAGGTGCTTGGATCGGATGGGCTTTAGCTGCTGCAGTTATTATTTGGGCATGGTCTGAATGGGGAGACATGTTTGGTGGTGGATATGGTTTTACTTATTTCTTTGAAGAATATTTTTGGGGATTGGTTCTTTTAGTGGGTATTGGTGGATTAATATATTGGATAGTTAAAGGGGACACTAAAACAGGTGGTTAGTTTAGTATGGTAGTTTCACTTGCAGCAATTAATACTATTATGCCGGTAATATCTTTCTTATTTATTTTTATTTTTGTGTTTGCTCTTTTAGATAAATTGAAGATTTTAGGCGATAATAAAATGGTTTCTTTATTTTTATCTTTGATAATTGCTGCCTTTTTTATTGTAAATGTTAATCTTGTGCAGTTTACACAAACGAATATTTCTTGGTTTATTGTTTTTATAGTATGTTTATTTATGATTATTCTTATGCTATCTTTTGTTGGAAAGGAAGCTATAGAGTTTTTTACGAAAAGTAATACTGTCGCTGGTGTTTTGGTAGCTTTAGTTATTGTTTTATTTGCAGTTTCTGCAAGTTATACTTTTAACTGGGCAATAAATTTTGATCTTATTCAATCTTGGTTTGACAAAGACTGGTTTGGAATGGTTGTTCTTATTGTTGTTGCTGGAGTAGTTAGTTTTGTTTTGACTAAAAAAGTAGCTGCAAAGTAATTAATTTATATTTATTAGTTTTGGAACAATTTTTTATCTTTTAGAAGTGTTTGATTTTTTCAATTCGTTATAATTATCAATTAAAGGATTCATTAACTTTGAAACTGTTCCATGTAAATTTTCTAGATCTTGATGAATCATTGAAGTGGATTGTCCAAATTCACCTATTTTTCCAATTACTGCTTTTTGAAGAGCATCACTCATTGACTCCATTCTTTTTACTCTTTCTTTTAGGTCTGCAATATCTTCTTCTGCTTTATTCTTAAAATCTATTACTGGTTTTATTTTTTGGTTTATCTCTTTTAGTTTTTCTGCAATTATTCTGTCTATAATCTCAGTCATTGTTTCAATACTCATAGAATTCTGTTCAGGGTAAGCATATTGTTGTTCTTGAGGTGCATACTGTCCTTGTTCAGGGTAAGCATATTGTTGTTCTTGAGGTGCATATTGCTGTGTTTGAGGTACATACTGCTGTTCCTGTGGAACATATTGCTGTTCTGCATATTGTTGTGCTTGATTATCTGCTGTCATAGGTTCTTCTTGTGATACTGCCATTTTTATTTTAGCTTGAGCTAATGAATCCGAAATGTCCTTTGGAGAAACACCCTCATTTTTTAATGTCGTAACAATGTCGTTGTCAGACATCCCTTGTTGTTGCATTTGTACAACTCTATTCACCTGAATCATATTATTCTGTCGTTTCTCTAGTTTTTATTTCTTTTGGATTTAAAATTTTATCTGTTGATTTTATATTTATACTTTCTTTAAATTCTTCTAAGTCTTTTCTTCTTACAAATTCTAATGGTTGGAAATCTTTCAACATTCTTTCTACTAAAATTATTTCATCTTTTCTTACAAAATTATTTGTTTCAGTTAGAAGGTTTTGGATGGTGTTACTCATTTTTTTCATATCGCTTGCTATGAGTGCAGTTTGTTTTTCTATTGTTAAAACTCTTTGCTCTAATTCTTCTTTAGAGTCAATCATATTAGAATTTATTAGTTGGAGTCTTTCTTTTAGAGAGCTAGTTCTTTCTTCCATTTCCCTCATACGAGTTCCTAGATCGGAGAGAATATATTGGAGCTGATTATCTTGTTGCGGGTCATCCATCTTTTATATTACATAATTCTAGTATTTATAAGAGTTTGGGGAGGTTGTCTTCTCTATACAAATCTTTTTAATGTAGTCTTTATTATTTTGTTTATGAGGAGTGTGATGTAAAATGATGTTTAAGCCCGAGACGGCGTTATATTCTTATGAAGTAATTAGCGAATCTGGTGAGAATGTAATGTATATTAATTATCTGGGTGATGCGGCGGTTCCTTCTATTTCTGATTCTGCAGAAGTTATGGCAAGAACAATAGATGCTCTTGCTGAGAACTCAAATATTACTCGGGTTGTTTTAGTACAACAGAGAAATTATTCTTATAACTTTAGTCAGGTTCAAATGTTGGTTGAGGTTGCAGGGCTTTATAATTTTTTGATTAAACAAGAACAAATTTTATCTGGAGATAAGTTATCTTCTTTACCTAATTATCCTCAAGCTTACAGTGCACTCAATTATCTTGTGAATACTTTATTGAAATATGATCCTTTGAAGGCCTATCGGTTTTTGAAGGCGTCAATTGTGGCTGAAAAAGTTTCAAATTCAAAAGGTTCTAATAATAACCAGTATATTTGGTTACTTGAAAAAGTATTTTCTTATTTTGATAATTTGTCTTTAATAAAAAAATATCATGTTTTGGTTGACCAAGGATATTCAGATAATAGAGAAATTTATTCAAAGATTTTTAGACCGGATATAATGCCTAATTTTACATTTACGAGAATGATTGCTAAGATTCCGGATGATTCGGAAATTATTGATCAGTATGAAATTGCAACTGGCGATGATAAGAGTACTGTTACAATATTCAAAGAACCTAATAAAGCTAAATTAATCTATAGCTTATCTCCTCCAGAATATTCTCTAAGAGAAGAGCATCATGTACTTCTTAATTTGGCAAGAAATGTATTAATTGAACACAGGCCTACGCAAGAAGAATTTAGTGATGTTGAAAGAACAAGACAGGTGTTTTTTAATGTTGCTCGTGATTTGTTGCAAGATTTAGCAAATAGTAAAAATATTACTTTAACTTATCCTGATTTGAGTAGGCTCGCTCGTATTTTAGTTAGATATACAATTGGCTTCGGGATATTAGAAGTATTGCTACAAGATGAGAAGATACAAGATATTTCTTTGAATGCCCCTGTTGCACTTTCAAGGGTTTTTATAAGGCATAATGATTATGAAGAATGTTCTTCTAATTTAGTTTTATCACAGGAAGATGTTGAATCTTGGGCTGCAAAGTTTAGAATGTTGTCAGGTAGAGCTTTAGATGAAGCAAATCCTATTCTTGATACAAATTTAAGTTTGAGCGATATGAGTGCGAGAGTTGCTATTATTCAGCAACCTCTTTCAATCGGTGGTTTGGCATATTCCGTTAGAAGACATAGAACAAAGCCTTGGACTCTTCCTTTATTTATAAAAAATAAAATGATTGATGGGTTGGGCGCGGGTGTAATGAGTTTCTTAATCGATGGTGCGAGAACATTGTTAGTTGCAGGTACTCGTTCATCTGGTAAGACTTCTGTTTTAGGTGCTTTAATGTTGGAAATTATGCCTCGTTATAGAGTTATTACAGTTGAAGATACTCCTGAACTTCCAGTAGATGCTTTGAGGGATTTAGACTATAATATTTTATCTATGAAAGTTAGAAGTGCATTGACTGGAGAGACAACAGAAGTTTCGGCGGAAGAAGGTATTAGAGCCTCTTTAAGACTTGGAGATTCATCTTTAATTGTTGGTGAAATCAGAAGCGGCGAAGCTAAGGCTTTGTATGAAGCAATGAGAATCGGTGCATTAGCAAATGTTGTAGCAGGTACTATTCATGGTGCTTCTCCGTATGGTATTTTTGATAGAGTTGTAAATGATTTAGGAGTTCCGGTAACTTCTTTCAAAGCTACTGATTGTATTTTAGTTGCAAATCCAGTAAAGTCTCCAGATGGGATGAAATCTTGGAGAAGAGTTTTGAGTATTTCTGAAGTTAGAAAACATTGGACTAAAGACCCATTAGCAGAAGGTGGTTTTGTTGATTTATTAAAATATGAAGTTAAAGAGGATAAATTAAAACCCTCAGATGATTTAATCAATGGGGACTCTGAAATTATAAAAGATATTGCTGCAAATGTAAAAGGTTGGGCTGGAAATTGGGATGCTGTTTGGGATAACATTACATTAAGACAAAAGATAAAAGAGGAAACTGTTGAATATGCAAAGAAGACTGAAAATCCAGAATTATTAGAAGCAGAGTTTACAGTTCGTTCAAATAATGCGTTTCATCAAATATCTGAAAAGATAATGGCTGAGATTGGGTTACCTGATTCTAATAGGGTTTTTCCAGAATGGAAAAAATGGTTAGAGAAAGAATCAAAGAGAGTTAACTTATAAGTTTAGTTAACTTTAAGAAGTGTTATTTCTCCTTAATTTTGTACAACTCGGGAAGCTTTGCCTCGGATTTATCTGGGGCTCTCGAGTATAATTTTTCTAAATATTTATATAGTCGGAAATGATTGTATGTAAAAGATGGTGGGTAGGCCGAGTACAGATGAAGTTCTAAAGAAGTATGAATCTAAACTAGGTGGACAAGTAAATGCTTTTGATAAGGGCAATTTAGATGTTCAAGAATATAGTAAATCATATCAAGAATTTAGAAAAGGGATTGCTCAAAAATATAGTGGTTATGAAAAATGGTGTAAAAATGTTGGAAATTTAGTTCATATAGCTGCTTCTAAAAAAGATACTGAAAAATTTCAAAGATATATAGATATTGCTCATTTGAATATTACTCCGGATGAGGCAGCAGGTTTTTCTGCAATGACTTTCTTATTAACTTTCTTTTTAGGTTTTATAGGGATTATTTCTTATTGGTTATTAGCTACTGAGGCGGGAGTGCAAGATTTTCCATCTATGTTGTTATTTTTATTTATTATGGGTTCTGTATTTGTTTATTTTTATACTTATAATTATCCTCAGAAATTAGCCATTGAATGGAGACTTAAAGCTTCATCACAAATGGTTCCGGCAATTTTGTATATTGTTATTTATATGAAGCATACAAGTAATTTTGAAAAAGCAGTTGCATTTGCAGCACAACATTTAGATGAGCCCTTAGCTTTAGATTTTAGAAAAGTTTTCTGGGATGTTCAGGTTGGTAGATATTCTACTGTTAAAGATAGTGTGGATCATTATTTAGAAACGTGGAGAGATTTTTCATTAGAGTTTATAGAAGCATTTCATTTAATTGAATCTAGTTTGTATGAACCTTCTGAATCTAGGAGAGTTGCATTTTTGGAAAAGTCTTTGCAAGTTATTTTAGATGGTGTTTATGAAAAAATGTTGAAATATACACATAATGTAAAATCTCCTTTAACAAATATCTATATGTTAGGTATTGTTTTGCCTACTTTATCTTTGGCCATTTTACCTTTGGCAACAACAATGATGGGTGGTGGAATAAAATGGTATCATCTTTTTGTTGTATTTAATTTATTAGTTCCTTTTTTTGTTTTATTTATGACAAATAAAGTTGTTTTAGAAAGACCGGGAGGATATGGTGAAGCGAGTCTATTGCAAAAAAATCCTTTATATTATTTATATGATACTAATGCTCCGTATATTAAAGCTGCTTTAATTTGTTCACCTTTATTTATTTTAGGGATTCTTCCGTTATTGTGGATGTATACTCCATTATCTACTTGGCTTAATCTTCCTTTAGATCCGGTTTGGGGAAGTGTTGGTTTGGGTGTTTTAGGAAAAACTACAGGCATGTTTGGAATTAAAGAATTAGATGGTGTTATGATTGGTCCCAACGGTATTTTATCTTTATTATTATCTTTGCTTGTTCCTCTTTCAATTGCTCTTGTTTTTATTATAGGTAATTCAGAAAGAACAAAGAGGCTCCTTGTTGAAAGAGAAAAATATAAAGAGGTAGAAGCCGAATTTACTTCTTCTTTATTTCAATTAGGTAACAGGCTTGGAGATGGAATGCCACCGGAAATTGCTTTCTCAAAAGTTTTAGATTCTGTTAAAGGAACATCAACAGAAGGGTTTTTTAGATTAGTAAATCAAAATATTCAACAGCTAGGTATGTCAGTTGAGAATGCATTATTTAATCCTAAACGAGGTGCAATTGTTTTCTATCCTTCTCATTTAATTGAAACTTCTATGAGGATCTTAATTGAGTCTTCTAAGAAAGGATTACAGGTAGCTGCTAGAAGTTTGATGTCCATTTCTGATTATGTAAAAAATATTAGGAAGATTGATGAAAGATTAACTGATTTGCTTGCAGATATTATTTCTGATATGAAATCTAATATGACTTTCTTAGCTCCTTTGCTCTCAGGTATAATTGTTGGTTTATCTGGAATGATTACTTCTATTTTAGGTACTGTTACAAAAGCAACTCAAGCAGCTGCTCAGGGAGGTTCTGGGAGTTTTGGTTTGGGTAGTGCTCTTAGTTTATTTGGCCAGGGTGAAAGTATGGTTTCTCCTTATTGGATACAGGTTTCAATTGGGTTATATTTAATAGAGATTATATTTATTTTGACTTCCACTTTAGTAATTATTAAATCTGGTAAGGATGAGTTGGAGCAAACTGCTGAGATTGGAAGGAATTTAAAGAATGGAGTAGGATTATATATGGTTATAGCCCTTTTCTCTATCCTAGGCTTGTCTTTATTAGGTGCAGTTGTTCTGCAAGGTTTCGGTTAGAAATATTTAATAATGCTTATTCTATTAATTATCTATGGATGATTACGGCTATTCAGAAAGAAGAAAAAATAAGAATGATAAGAAAGCTAAAAGAAAAAATAGAGAGTTTAAACGTGGCGGAAGATTCAGATCTGTTAATATAGTTAATAAGGAATCAAGATGAACTTTCTATTTGTTTTCTATTTTATTGGGTTAATTATTGCAGTTTATCAAGATTTTACCAGGAGGGAGATTGATGACTGGCTTAATCTATTCTTATTTTTTTCAGGAGTTTTATTTTTGATAGTTAATGAAAGTTTGTTAACGAGTTCTTCCTTAGTTTTATTCGGATTCTTTATTCTTATAATCTCTTTATTTAGTTTTGGATTTTATTATGCTAGATTTTTTTCAGGAGGGGATTCTAAACTCTTTTTTGCTATTTCTCCAATATTATTTACTTATTTTTATAATTTTTCATTTTTTTATATTTTATATTTTATATTTTCATTATTTCTGTGTGGTAGTGTGTATAGTTTGGTTTATTCTTTTTATTTGTTTTTAAGAGATTTTAGAAAAACAGGCAAGTACTTTATGAATGAGATTAAAAAGAAGACAAATATATTATTAATTTTTTTAGGGAGCTTATTTTTCGTTATTGGTTTTTTTGAAAAGATTGTTTTTTCCGTGTCTTTTTTTATTTTTTTATTTGTTTTTTTAATTTGTCTTGCAAAAACTCTTGAGGAAAAATCAATGAAGAGATTAGTCGATACAAAGAATTTAAGAGAAGGTGATTGGTTATTTTATGATGTTAAAATAGGTAGTAAAATTTTCAAAAAAAATTGGGATGGTTTAAGTGCAGATGATCTTGCATATGTAAAAAGATTTAATAAAAAGGTTTTTATTAAAGATGGTATTCCCTATGCACCTTCGTTTTTATTTGCAATAATTTTATTTCATTTCAAGGATTTTTTTATTAATTTGTTGTTCTTTTAGATTTTTCTTATTTATCTATATACTAGAAAATATATAATCTATTATATATGTTAACAACTAAAGATTTATAAATACTACTTGTTTATTATTCTTAAGAGTGGTTGATAATGGTAGAAAAAAAAGAAAGTGGTTTTAAGCAAGAATATTTGAAAACACATGTTCCTGGTTTTGATCAGTTGCTTGGAGAGGGTATTCCTAAAGGAAGTGCAATTCTAGTTGAAGGTGGTCCTGGTAGTGGTAAGACTATTCTTTGTTTAGAGATTGCTAAACAAATGTGTGAAAGAGGTCAGAAGGTTTTGTACATGAGTTTTGAAGAGCCAGAATATAGATTAAAATATCATATGAAATCTTTTGGTGCAGATGTTGAGGCATATGAAAAGAAGAAATTATTATATGTTAAAAGATTTAATGCATTAGATATTGCAAGAAGCGTTGAAGCATTATTAAGTGAGGCTAAAAAAGAATTATTAATTGATGTACAGCCAGTTTTGATTCCTACAGATTTCCAACCAGATTTAGTATTAATAGACTCTCTGTCTTCTATTTCTTCTGCTTTCTCTGGAGAAGAATCTAGATTTAGAATTTATATGGAGCAGTTATTCAGGTATTTAGAATCTCACAATATGACTTCTTTGCTTATTCGAGAAGTATCTAGTCCTACTCATGTAGGTAATAATTTTCAAGAAGCTGGTGAAGCAGTATCTTTCTTATCTGATGGTATTATTGCTATCTACAATGTTTTCTACAAAGGTGGAACGAGAAAGAGAGCTCTAGAAGTCATTAAATTAAGAGGTGCTAATATTGATAGAAGAATTGTTGAAATGGACATTAAGGGTGGAAAAGGTTTTACAGTTTACCCACAGAAAACTCTTAAAGGTGATTTTACTTTAACTTAAATCCATTTAATTCTCGGTTTTATTTTTGGAAGTTCTATCTTTGGTTCTTCTTTCAGAGTTTCTATTTTATTTTCTTCTACTTTCTGCTCTGTTTTTTCTGGAGATTTTGAAGAGGCATTATCATTTTTTATAGTATTTAATAAATTAAAAAGCTCTGATAATTCACTTTCTGATGCTCTGTGTCTTTCTTGTTTTTCTTCATCATATACCGGAATGATTTCTAAATTTGCATGGCCGAGGACTTCGTTTTTTTGAAATTGGATATCTTTAGGTTTTAATTTATTAAAAATATTGGAAGAGACTTCTTTTGCAAATTCTATTGCATTTTCAGGTATTTTGTCTAGGTTATAATGTTCTTTAGGAACGATAAGTGTATGTCCTTTAGAAAGAGGGTTTAATTCTAATATTCCAATATATTCTTTATTTTCTGCTATTGTATAAGATTTTATTTCTTTTTTTATGATTGAACAAAAAATACATCTTTGTTGCAGTTCTTCTGGTTTTTTCTCACCGTTATTTAGATTATTTTCTTTAAGGAAGATTTCCATTTCTTCATTGTTCATTGAAAGAATTTTGTGTTTGATTATTTTTCTTTGTTCTTCTGGAAAATTTTCTAATTGTTCTAATAAGTGTGTTTTTATTTTTTGAGCCTGTTCGTCTGTTAACATATATGGATAAAGGTACTTGGCATTTTAAACTTAACTTAGGCTTAAAATGGGCCTGGCAAAACCTTTATAAACCGAAATCTCAAGCTTATTGTATGGCAAAATGCACAAGTTGTAAAAAAGAAACACATGATTGTGTGAAATTTAAATGTCCAAAATGCAAGGAAGATTTGTATAGATGTAGCAAATGCAGAACACTTTCTATAGAATACTTATGTGCTTGCGGTTTTAAAGGACCATAAATGGGAATAGGAACAGCTCTTTTTAAGATAAAATTAATGCCTGAAGATACTTCTATCGATTTAACTAAGATGAAAGAAGATGCTGTTAAGGCTATCGAGGAATCTGGTGGAAAATCTACTGGTTTCGAAGAACAACCTATTGCTTTCGGTTTAATTGCAGTAATTGCAAGTGTAAGATTAACTGAAGATAAGTCTGGTGAAGTTCTAGAAGCTAATTTAGCTAAGATTGCAGGTGTTTCTTCCGTTGAAGTAATTGATTATAGAAGAGCAGTTGAATAAATATTTACTTTTCTAAAATAGTACCTTAATAATTAGAATTTAATTTTCATAACAACAATACTTAAAAACGCTAAAGTTTGTTCTTTTTTATGCCAGAAAATTATGAGTTGCTTTTAGAGAGAATTTCTAGCTCTGCTGGTCTTGATAAGGCTGAAGTTGAAAAAAGAGTTGAAGCTAGAAGAGCAAAGCTTTCAGGTTTGATCTCTAAAGAAGGAGCAGCACAAATTATTGCTGCAGAATTGGGTGTTAAATTTGATAATGTTCAGTTAAAAATATCTGAGTTAATGGCTGGAATGAAGAAGGTAAATGTCGTTGGAAAAGTAATTAGTATTTTTCCAGTAAGAAGTTTTGATAAGAATGGCAAATCTGGAAAGGTTGCAAATTTTATTATTGCAGATGAGACTGGAAACTCAAGAGTTGTTCTTTGGGATACAAATCATATTGATTTAATAGAAAAAGGAGAAATCAAACAGGGAGATGTAGTTCAAATTACAAATGCATCTACACGAGAAGGAGAAATTCATTTATCCGGGTTTTCTGAATTAAAGAAAAGTAGTGTTGTTATTTCTGGAATTATTAAAACAGAAAAAAGTTTTACTGAAAAAAGTATTGATAGCTTACAAGAAGGAAATAATGTCTCAGTTAGAGGTACGGTTGTTCAAGTATTTACTCCTAGATTTTTTTCAGTCTGCCCTACTTGTAGTAAAAAAGTAGTTGCGGATGCAGAGGGCTTTTCTTGCGCTGAACATGGTAAGGTTGTCCCTACTGAAAGAGCTTTGTTAAATTTTGTAATTGATGATGGTACAGATAGTTTGAGAGTTGTTTTATTTTCAGATCAATTGGAGAAATTGATTTCATTAGATAAATTAAAAGATGGCTTAGCATTCGTAGATTTCAAAACTGATTTATTAGGAACAGAAGTAGCTCTAAAAGGGATTGTAAAGAAAAATGCATTGTTTAATAATTTAGAACTTACAGGTAATGAGTTGACAAAGGTAGATCCTAACTTATTGGTAGAATCATTAGAAAAACAAGATTAGTAAGATATTTAAATATCTTTTTCTGAGTAATTATATGAAGAGGTTGATTGTATTATTGCTTTTACTGTTTAGCGTGTCATTTGTGCTTGCTGAGGGTAATCTGACTTCAAGAGAAATTGCTACTAATTGTCTCAATGAGTCTTATCTTGTTTTGAATGATATTGCAAGTTATAATCTTTCTTTAATTCGTTTTAATGATACTATTGTCAGAGCACAAGACTTATATTCTGCACAGGTTATTATTGAAGGTAGAAAAGGCAAACCTAATTATGAATTAGTAATAAGTTATTGTGATCAGATTAAAAAATTAAAACAGGATGCAATAACTGCTATTGATTTGTATAATGTATTTTTAGATTTTTATAATTCTACTATTGAAGAAAGTATGGATAGCTCTTCTATTGATTCAATTATTGCTCAGATTGATGCAGAAATTGCAGGAGAGAGATATGATAATGTTCCACGTTTAATTGATCAAGGTTATACTGAAATTTCAAGTGTTAAATCTGAACAAACTGCTTTAGTTTTAGCATATAGGGCGACTACTCGAGGTGTTGGTAGTTTTATTAAAGAAAATTGGATAATGCTTGTTTCTCTTGTAGCTCTTGTTTTAGCATTTTATTTATTTTATAGAACAAAGATTTCATTATGGATTTTACAGAGACAATTAAAAAGCCTTTTACTTAGAAAAGATACATTGAAAGGTTTGATGAGTTCAACTCAAAAAGATTATTTCCAATATGGGAAGATTCCTGAAACAACTTATAGAATGAGAATTAAGAATTTTGGAGAATTAGTTAGAGATATAGACAGACAAATACCTCTATTGCAAAAAGAAATTGCTAAGTATTCTTTTGAAAAGAAAGAGTATGATAAATTGAAACAGAGCGACAGAGAAATGGCAAGATTAGGTCGTTCAAGTTAAATTCATGCTTTTTAGAACTCATTTTGTTTTTGCTATTTTTGTAGGTTTGATTTTTTTTGAATTTTTAGAAATTAGTTTTTATGAAAAAATTATCTTTGGAATCTTTTTGTTACTTGCAACATTATTTGTAGATATTGATTCTAAACAAAGTAAATTGGGAAGCTATTGGATTTTTAGACCGATACAGTTATTTTTTTCTCACAGAGGTATGATTCATAGTTTTCTTATTGCAGTAGTTTTAAGTTTAGTTATTTATTTTTTTAGTTCTTCAGCAGGGATAGGTTTCTTTATTGGTTATATTTGTCATTTATTTCTTGATTTTTTTACTAAAAGAGGAATATTTTTATTTTGGCCGATTTATAAAAAGAAATTTTGTTTGATTGGTTTAAATTCTGGTGGTATTATTGAAGAAGTACTTTTTGTTTTATTACTTTTGTGTGATATTTTTCTGACGATAAAATATTTTTTAACATAGAGTTTTGATTACATAAATGTTTATAAAAGGAAGAGGGGTTTTCTTTGTATGGTTGAAGAAAAAATAGAAGATTCTGAGGAAAAAAAGAAAATTAAGAAGTCTAAAAAGGATGATGTTGCAGAAAAAGAAGCAGAAAAGAAGTTAACAGACGTTCCAGGTATTGGTCCAGGTACTGCTGCAAAATTAGAAGCTGCAGGAATTTATGATTTAATGGGTTTAGCTGTGATGGGTCCGGTTGAATTGGCAGAATTGGCAGGATTAGGTGAAGCTGCTGCGAGAAAAGCAATACAAGCTGCTCGTTCAATGATGAATTTAGGATTTTCTGATGGATTAGAATTCGCTGAAAAACGAAAGGAAGTGTTCTATATTACTACAGGTAGTAAGAACCTTGATAACCTTTTGGGAGGAAAAGGTGTGGAGACAAAGTCAATAACTGAGGCTTTCGGAGCTTTTGGTTCTGGGAAGACTCAGTTGGCTCTGGCTTTAACTGTCAATGTACAGTTGCCTATTGAACAAGGCGGAGCAAATGGTAAAGCCGTTTTTATTGATACAGAAGGAACATTTAGACCTGAAAGAATTAGACAGCTTGCTGCAAGATATAATGCTAACTCAGATAAGGTTCTAAAAAATATTTTAGTTGCAAGAGCATTTAATTCAGATCATCAAATTTTATTATTAGACAAGATTGCAGAATTGATTAAAAATGGAGAACCTATAAAATTAATTGTTATAGATTCTTTAACTGCGCATTTTAGAGCAGAGTTTGCAGGAAGAGGAATGCTTGCAGATAGACAACAGAAGATGAATAAGTATTTGCATAATTTAATGAAGATTGCTGAAAGTTATAATATAGCAGTTTATGTAACAAATCAAGTAATGGCTGATCCGGCTCAAATGTTTGGAGATCCTACAAAAGCAGTTGGTGGAAATATTGTTGCTCATGCATCTACTTATAGAATGTATTTGAGAAGAAGTAAGAAAGATACAAGAGTTGCAAAGTTAATAGATTCGCCTAACTTACCTGATAACGAAACAGTATTCCAAGTTGAGACTGATGGTTTACATGACGTTGTTGTAGACTAAAAATGGTTTATTGCACATTTAATTTTCATAAAGATCAAGATAGTTCTAGGGGAGACGGAGTAAGAAGATATCTTAATGAGCATTGTCAAAAAACGAGCATGGTTTCTTCCCAAGCTCTTCCTGAAGATGTTTATGCATATGAAATTAATCAAACTGCAGTTATAATTAGAAGAGACTCTGAGAAGAAAGTTTTAGATGGTGTTTTGATTGGTGCAATTGAAAATGTTCGAGGGCTTATACATGTATTAAATATTGGAGACACTGTTTTTCCTAGTTAAAAATGGGGATGAAAAGAGAGTATAAAGGGCAAGAAGGTTTTTTCTATAAATCTGGGAATAAAAAGTTGAGACAAGATGTTGGAATTATTAATTCTGCAAGAAGAATGAAAGAAGGATTAGAATCTTCTTATCTAGCTTTATTAATTACTAAGGAAAATGGGCATTCTACTGTTTTTGCAGTTGATAGTCCTTATGATGTTCTTGATGTTATGTGTGAGTTAGGCGTTAACAAACCAAGTGAAGTTGCAAGGTTGTCTGAAGAAAAAAGAAAAGTTGTTATGTATTGTGAACCTAATAGAGGTATGAATTATGGTTTTTGTTTTGCTGATAAATACAAAATGCCTGCATCTCTTAGGAGAAAGTTGGGAGAAGTTAATGATGGTAAGGTATATGTTGGTAAACCCTCGCCTCTTTGCTTGGCTCTAGCAAAAGAGTTTAAATATATGCCTGGAGTGTCTGGGCAGAAAAGAAGAGTCGATTGTGGTTATATAAAGTAATTTTTTTAGTTAATATTTTAAATGATAAAGTTATAACTTTTTTATGCCCTTATAGTTCAGCCCGGATAGAATATGGCCTTGCGGAGGCTGTGACCGAGGTTCAAATCCTCGTGAGGGCGTATTAACAAAATGGCAATTAATGAATCTGAATTTAATTTTTCTGAAGCTGAACTAGTCAAACAGACAGAGATTTGTAAAAACTGTAAGAACATTGTTGTCGGTAAAGGTGATTTGAATTCTAAAATACTTTTTGTTGGAGAAGCTCCTGGTAGAAAGGAGGATGAGCAAGGATTCCCATTTGTAGGCGCTGCAGGGAAGAATTTAGATAAGCTGTTGAATAATGTAGGTTTAAGTTTAAAAGACGTCTATATTGTAAATATACTAAAATGTAGGCCTCCTGAGAATCGGAATCCTCTTCCAGATGAGATTCGAGCTCATACTCCTTGGCTTATTAAACAAATTAAAGAAATGAAACCTGCGGTTGTGTGTTCATTAGGTAATTATGCTACTAAATTCTTTTTAGCTGATGGTGTTGTTGAAGATATGACTAACCAAATAGGGATTACCTCTGTTCATGGTAAAGTAAAAGAAATAGAATTTCACGGAGTAAAAATAAGACTGATTCCTTTATTTCATCCTGCAGCGATCATTTACAACCAAAAGTTGAAACCTTTATGGGAAGCCGATATGGAAATTGTTAAGAAGGAAATTGGAAAAGCCACAGGATAACTTCGTGAAAACCTCGACTTCGTCTCAGTTTAGAGAATTGAACTCTTATCGTTCAATCAATTAAGCCACAGGAGAGGATTGAA